>NZ_JBKJWH010000090.1:0-12601 GCF_046716805.1 Mycetocola sp.
CATCCAGACCGGCATCGTCACCGTCACTCCTCCCGCCGGGCTCTTCGAGGAACTCCCGGAGGACGACGAGACGGCGGATGACGTCGAAATGACGGATGCCGCCGCGAACGACACGGATGCTGCAGCCGATACGGCTGCTGCCGCAAAGGACGTCGACGCTGCACCCACCGCAGCAGAAACGACGCCGGACGAGGCCTGACCTCCTTCCGCGACAACGCAGCATCCGTACTCAGCGCGGCCTCTGCGTTCGGAATGCACAAAAGCACCTGAGCCGCCTGTGGCAGAGCCGTTTGCGCGTACTCAGTGCCTCCCGTCTCGCAAAAGCATCGAATCCGCTCCTTTTGCGAGTCCTTTGCGAGACCGGAACGGCTCGCTGAGCTGTGGCATCCCCAGCGGCCTTCCGGTTCCGCCGCCCTAGAGTGGTCGAAACGATGAAGGAGTCGGAATGCAGAAGACATCGCTCACTGCCCTGGCCCGCACCGAGCTCGAGTCCGCACTGGCCGCATCGAGCGGGCGCAGTTCGCGGACCATTTACGGCGGTCACGAGCATTCGCTTCGGCAGACGCTGATCGCCCTCAAGGCGGGCGAACGGCTCTCTGAGCATGAGAGCCCGGGCGAGGCCACCATCCAGGTTCTCGTCGGCCGGGTCCGCCTCGTCGCCGGGAAGAACAGCTGGGGAGGATGGATCGGCGACCTCCTCACCATCCCCGATGCGACGCACAGCCTTGAGGCCGACGAGGACTCCGTCGTGCTGCTGACGGTGGTGAAGTCGGTCTGACGACCCAGCGCATCCGCCTAGGCTTTCAGCATGCGCATTGACATCGTCACGATCTTTCCCGAGTTCTTCGGTGTGCTGGACATCTCGCTGCTCGGCAAGGCCAGACAGACCGGAATCATCGAGCTCGGCGTGCACAACCTGCGGGACGCCACGACCGACCGCCACCGCACCGTCGACGACACCCCGTACGGCGGGGGAGCCGGCATGGTCATGAAACCGGAGCCGTGGGGCGACATCCTCGACGGCATCCTCGACGCCGATGAGAAACCGGATGCCGGCCCTCTCGTCATTTTCCCGTCACCCGCAGGCGAGGTGTTCACCCAGGCGATGGCGCGAGAGCTCGCCACCGAGTCCCACCTCGTGTTCGGCTGCGGACGCTACGAGGGCATCGACCAGCGGGTGTTCGACCACACCGCGACTCGGGCCCGTGTGCGACTCGTCAGTCTCGGTGACTACGTGCTCAACGGGGGAGAGGTCGCTGTGATGGCGATGGTCGAGGCGATCGGGCGGCTGATCCCCGGTGTCGTCGGCAACCCGCACTCCCTCGTCGAGGAATCCCATGAGGACGGGCTGCTCGAGGCACCGAGTTACACCAAACCCGCGTCCTGGCGCGGCCTCGAGGTTCCACCGATCCTCCTCAGCGGAAACCACGGCGCCATCGCGGCGTGGCGGCGCGAGCAGCAGCTGGAGCGAACCCGACGGGTGCGCCCCGATCTTCTCGATCCGGCCGGCGAGAAGCGGGATTCTCCCAGCGCGCGGTCCTAGGCTGAGACCATGATTCTTCGTCGGGCGTTTCGCACCTGGATGTTCATCGCCGCCGTTGCGCTGCCGATCTGGCCGCTCATCGGCTGGGGCATTTTCGGCGGCGGCGGTTGGGAATTCCTCGTCCTGATCATCGTCATGCCGGCTCTCTTCGTCTCGATGATTACCGTTGCCGGTCTGATCTGGGCCCGGCCCACTGTGCGCAAGCAGAAGGCTCTGTCGTGGCCCGACGTCGGGGTGCTCACCCTCTGGCAGGTCTGCGTGATCGGCTTCGGCTTTTTCGGGCCGGCCTCCAACGCCTTCGCTGTCGTCGGTGTGCTCGCCGGGCTGGCGGCGTTCTGGCTGGTGGGCTGGGAATTCTTCACGGATGCCAAGAAACGCGCGAAAGAGACCATGGCCGAGTTCGAGCGCATCGCCACGCGGCCGGGCATGCGACCGAAAGCCCCGCTGGCCCGCGACGGCGAGGAGCTGATCGTGATCAAAGAAGCGCAAATCCCGCCGAAGGACTGACCCGCGCTTTTGCGCGCAGCCTACCGTTCGTGGCAGAATAGACGATTGTGCCGCGGCCAGACTCTGCCACAGGGGAGCCAGCGCCATTGCCTCGAGTTTTCGGGGCGCCGGACACACCCCATCATCCCTAATTCGTAGTCGACCTGTGGCGGTTACAGAGAGCGAACTATCATGCACATCCTCGACAGTGTCGATGCAGCATCCCTCAAGTCAGACATCCCCGCATTCCGTGCCGGCGACACCGTCAAGGTGCACGTCAACATCATTGAGGGCAGCCGTTCTCGTGTCCAGATCTTCCAGGGCATCGTCATCGGCCGTCAGGGCGAGGGTGTCCGCGAGACGTTCGCCGTCCGCAAGGTCAGCTTCGGTGTCGGCGTGGAGCGTAAGTTCCCGGTCCACTCCCCGGTGATCGAGCAGATCGAGGTCATCACCCGCGGTGACGTCCGACGCGCCAAGCTGTACTTCCTGCGCGAACTGCGTGGCAAGAAGGCGAAGATCAAGGAGAAGCGCGACAACTAAGTCCCGCAAATCCGTTCAATGTGAACAGACCCCGAGCTCTCCACCCATAAACTGGTGGGGAGCTCGGGCGGTTAAATGACAGAAACAACAACGCCGGCGGATGACGTATCCGCTGGCACACAGCGGCGTTCCCGGCAAAAGGGGGCGCTGCTTTTCCTTCGCGACATCCTCGTCATCTTCGTCGTGGCGCTTCTCGTCTCGTTCCTGGTGAAGACTTTCCTGGTCCGGTCTTTCTACATCCCGTCCGCGTCGATGGAACAGACCCTCCAGATCGACGATCGGATCCTCGTCAACGAACTCGTTCCGGACATGGTCCCGCTCGAACGCGGCGACGTCGTTGTGTTCCGCGATCCGGGTGGATGGTTGCCGCCGAGCCCTGAGCCGGACGCACCGCCACTCACCGTGGCTGCCGACTGGGTGCTTTCGCTCATCGGGCTGTCTGCCTCCGACAGCGATGATCACCTCATCAAACGGCTGATCGGGCTGCCTGGCGACCATGTCGTCTGCTGCAACGCTCTCGGCCAGATGACGGTCAACGATGTGCCGCTGAGCGAACCGTACATCACGCTGCGTCCGGGAACCACTGATGTTTCCGAGGTGGCGTTCGACGTCGTCGTGCCCAGCAACTCGCTCTGGGTGATGGGGGACAACCGGTACAACTCCCGCGACTCGCGTTACAACCGTGAGCAGCCGGGCAACGGATTCGTCCCCATCGACAACGTCGTCGGCCGTGCCTTCGTCATCAGCTGGCCGACAGCCCACTGGGACTGGCTCGACAATTACCCCGAGGTCTTCGCCGGCATCCCTGATGCGGAGCCCGCGCAATGATGGCCGTGTCCGACCCGTCCGACGTCGTGGAACGCGAGTTCTTCGATGCCGGTGCCCGTTATGTGATCGGTTGCGACGAGGTCGGCCGAGGAGCACTCGCCGGCCCGGTCGCCGTCGGCATGGCAGTCCTCGCTCCCGATTGCGGGCCGCATCCTGGCGGGCTGCGGGACTCCAAGCTGCTGAGCGAGAAGCGTCGGGTCGACCTCGCTCCGCTTGTGAGTGACTGGGTGTTGTTCTCGGCCGTCGGGCTCGCCGACGCGCGCGAGGTCGACGAGCTCGGCATCATCCACTGCCTCGGGCTCGCCGGCAAGCGCGCGCTCCGATTGCTGCATCGCCAGGGTGCAGACATCGCCGCCAGCGTGATCCTGCTCGACGGCAACTCCGACTATCTCAATCCGGCCCTGGCCAGCCCGCTCGATGTGCGAACCCGGGTGAAAGCGGACCGGGACTGCGTGTCGGTGGCTGCGGCATCCGTTCTCGCGAAAGTGCACCGCGACCACCTGATGATCGCCTCGGACACCGTGTCGCCTGGCTACGGTTGGAGCGGCAACAAGGGCTATGGCAGCGAAGTTCACCTGGAAGCGATCAGGTCGCTCGGGGTCACCTCGATGCACCGGAAAAGCTGGCTCGTCGCCTACGCGTAGGATGGATACACCATGGAAGAAGACGAGTTCGAGGATTACGACCGCGAGGTCGAGCTTGCCCTGTATCGGGAGTACCGCGACGTTGTGTCGCAGTTCAAATATGTGATCGAAACAGAGCGACGGTTCTACCTCGCCAACGGCGTCGACCTCGTCCGCCGCGACACAGAACACGACTTCTACTTCGAGATCACGATGAACGACGTCTGGGTCTGGGATGTGTATCGGTCCGACAGGTTCGTGAAATCGGTGCGTGTGCTGACCTTCAAGGACGTCAACATCGAAGAGCTCTCCACCCGCGATTTCGAATTGCCGAAGGAACTCGCGCTCGACGAATAGCCGCGACTGATCAGTCCTGGTGCAGGGCGTATCCGACGGCCTCGTCGACCGACAGGGCCTCGCTGTCCCTGCGAACCTGCTCAAGGGCATCGCGATCCTCACCGGCCAGAATCGGGGCCAGATACCGCTCGTGGAACGAGAACCGGTTGGCGCCGTACAAGCCTGTCTGCTTTCGCAGTTCGTCGGCCGCGTGGAGCAACCGTCCGGCGCGCTTCAATTGCCGCCCCGCCGCTGCGATCGCGGTGAGACCCTCCAGCCCGTAGACGACGCCTTCGGCGTGCCCGATGTGCGCCGCCGTCGCCAGGCTTTCCTCGAAGAGCTGACGTGAGTCGACGGTTTTGCCGTTGACGAACTGCGCCCAGCCGAGGTGCTGCAGAGCGACAGTCGTTCCCAGGTCGTCGTGTCCTTTCCGGGTGAGGGTGAGGCTCTGCTCGAAATGCTCAATGGCATCCGGGACGGCGTTCTGCATGAGCGCAAGCCGCCCCAGCGTGACGAGAGCCATCGCCTCGCCCCAGCGGTACCCGGCGTTTCGCAGCAATTGGACGCTGCGCGCCAGCGACTGTTCCGCCCGATCCGTATCCGGATGCCGGTCAGCCACCAGAGCGAGGGCAAGGAAGATGAGGGCGAATCCTTCGCCGACACGATCGTCGATGCGGTGGAACAGGGCGACGCTTTCGGTGAGCCCGGGGATCACACGGTCGTTGGCTTCGTGCCAGAGCGTGATCGACCGGGTGAAGTAGAGCGCGATGGCACGGGTGCGCTCGGGGAGCGGGTCGCTGGAAGCGAGCACCTCGTCCATCCAGGCGCGGACCTCACCGAGCAGGCCGCCGACCCACCAGTAGATGAGGAGACACCAGGTGAATTGGGCGACGGTGACCATGTCTCCCGAATCGAGGAAGTACCGAGCGGTGGCTCGCAGGTTGTCGCGGTCGTCGTTGAGCAGGGCGATCACATCGTGCTGGCGGGTGCCCTCGAGGTCATCCTCCAGCGACTCGGCGAAGCGGAGGAAGTAGCGGGCGTGTGCGGCCCGGGCAGCGTCGAGCTCGCCGGATGCCTCCAGCTGTTCGAGCGCATACTCCCGGACGGTGGCGAGCATGGAGTAATAGGGGCGATCCCCTCGGTCGAGCTCACGCACGAGGCTGTTGTCGACGAGAACGCTCAACGCCGTCATGGTGTCCGTGCCGGGTTCTGAGACGTCGCCCGCCACCGATTCGACCGCGTCGAGGGAGAATGCGCCGGCGAAGACCCCGAGTCGCGCCAGCAGCCGCTTCTCGTCGGCGCCGAGGAGCTGCGTGCTCCACTCGATGGTGCTGCGTAGCGCCTGCTGCCGAAGCGGCAGGTCCCGCGCACCCCCGGAGAGTAGCGAGAGGCGCCGGTCCAGCCGGGAAAGGATCGCCGCCGGGGGGAGCATCCGGATTCTCGCCGCAGCGAGTTCCAATGCCAGCGGAACCCCGTCGAGAGCGATACAGATCGCGGCGATGGCGTCGACGTTCTCAGGCGTCACGCCGAAATCCGGTTTGACCGCGCGGGCCCGTTCGACGAAGAGCGCCACTGACGGCGACTGCATCGCCATCTTCGCTTCCAGAGTGCGGGCGGTGTCCGGCAGGGCGAGTGGCCCGACCTCGACGGCGTGCTCACCGGTGACGCGAAGCAGTGACCGGCTGGTGATGAGGAATTTCAGTCCCGGTGCGACGGAGAGGAGGGAGATGAGCGTCGGGGCAGCGCCGAGCACCTGCTCGAAATTGTCGATCACGATGAGCATGCGACGGTGGCGGAGCGCCGTCTTCAGTTTGATGAGCACCGGTTCGTCGCCGGTGTCGAGCACCCCCAGGGCTTCGGCGATGGCATTCGGCACGAGCGCGGCGTCCTGCACCGATGAGAGGTCGACGAACGTGATCTCAAGATCCGGGTCCGCGGCTCCTCCCGCCCGGTTCGCCACTTCGACGGCGAGGCGGGTCTTCCCGATCCCGCCAGACCCGATCAGGCTGACCAGGCGGACCGACTCTCTCTTCAACAGCGCGTCCACAGCCTCGAGTTCCGTTTCACGACCGATGAGCTCCGTCAGCGCCGCTGGGAGAGCGGCTGTCCGGTCGGGGAGGAGGACGGGGGTCGTGGTGGTATCCGTGGGCACCGGGCGGCTCTGGTCGAATCGCTCGGCGAGCAGGGTGGCCAGGTCAGCCTCGAGCAGCTTGCGGAGTTCCTGTGGTGTCGAGAACGTCTTGAATGCCGCTTGGTCGTCGTCCCGAACCCGGTTCAAAAGCTCGACAAGGCGTTCCTCACGCTTCGGTGCGGGCTCGCGGATATAAATGAGTTTCGGGAGATCCGGTGCCAGGTTGTACTCGTCCTCCAGGCCGGAGACCGTCTCGCCCGGCGCCACCCAGCCGTATCGTTCGGCGTAGATCCCCACGAAAACGTCGCTCTGAGCCAGGTACGACCGGTAGAGCTCCCGCGGCGGATGCGGACGGGCGCCCAGCTCGAACATGACGGGCGCGAGGTGGAGACGTTCGATCGCGAGGCGCGCGAACTTCCTCTCGAGGGCGAGCTCCTTCAGGGTGGAGCTGACGAAGACCCGCAACCGTTGGTCGGGTGTCCGGATCGCACCCGTGGTAGGCGTCATGTGGGAAAGTCTGCCGGAACCCGAACCCTGCGGTCTAGGCCCCACCTGAGGTGCGCTCAGTTTTCTGCTCGCGGGCATCCCGCCAGAATGCGGTGCTTGTGCGGAGGAGCCCTCCACAGGTGGGGCCCGTGGGCGGGAATTCCACCGAACGGCCGGTGTCACGCCACCTCGAAGCGCTGTGTTCCACCATCGAACGGTGGAGGTGATCATGGCACGCACGGACGAGCTCGGCCGGAGGGGTGAGGATCTGGCTGCCCGGTTCCTCGAGGATGCCGGGTACCGCGTGGTCGAGCGCAACTGGCGATGTCGGCAAGGCGAGATCGACATCATCGCGAGCAAGGAAGACACGCTCGTCTTCGTCGAAGTGAAGACGCGCTCGGGTCTGGCTTTCGGGCATCCGTTCGAAGCGATCACCGCGACGAAACTTGCCCGCCTCCGCGTGCTGGCCGCCGCCTGGTGCGCTGAGCATCACCCGCGGGCGAGCCGGATCCGCCTCGACGCCATCGCCGTGGTGGCCCCACGGACCGGGCCTGCGTCGGTCGAACACCTCCTGGGTGTGTTCTGATGCCGGTCGGTCGTACCTGGTCGGTCGCCCTGCTCGGACTTGAAGGCTCCCTCGTCGAAGTCGAGGCGGATATCTCGTCTCAGTTGCCGAAGTTCGTGATCATCGGCCTCGCCGACAAGTCGCTGGGCGAAGCAGAGGGGCGGGTGCGGCAGGCGGCCACCAACTCCGGATGCCGCCTCTCCGGCCAGAGGATCACCGTGAACCTGTCGCCGGCGAGCCTGCCGAAGAACGGCTCGGGATTCGACCTCGCCATCGCGCTGTCCTGCCTCGCCGCGGACGCCGTCGTGTCGAACGAGTCCATCGACCGGGTCGTCCACATCGGCGAATTGGGCCTCGACGGGCGACTCCGCCCGACCCCGGGAATCCTTCCTGCCGTCCTCGCAGCGATGCGCGCCGGACGCACGACGGTCATGGTCCCGACCGGGAACGAGGACGAAGCGAACCTCGTGCCGGACATCCGGGTCGTCGGTGTCGCCTCGCTCCGGGAAGCGGCGATCTGGCACGGCGCGGAACTCGCACCGGTCCCGGTCGAACCGATCCTGCACGCAGAAACCGGTGCGCACGGCGAACCAGACCTCGACCTCGCCGATGTCGTCGGCCAGGACGACGCCGTCCAGGCGATGCTCGTCGCGGCGGCAGGAGGACACCACCTGATGATGCTCGGGCCGCCCGGAGCGGGAAAGACGATGCTCGCCGCGCGACTGCCCGGGATCCTCCCTGACCTCACCGTGCCCGAGGCTCTCGACGTCACATCGATCCGATCCCTCGGCGGCACCAGCATCGGCAGGACCCTCGCCTTCCGGCCGCCATTCGAGAACCCGCACCACACGGCGACGACCGCCGCGATCCTCGGTGGAGGAAACCGCACGATCCGTCCGGGTGCTGCCGCGCGAGCGGCCCACGGCGTGCTGTTCCTCGACGAGGCAATTAGTAAGAAAATCAACCATGGAAATCCTCGAACTACTGCGAACTACATGTGATAATATCCTGATAACGGTTCTCATCAGTGATGGTCCGACAGCCTACTGGGCGTTGAGGTTAGAGCAAATACTCCCTCCGTCAGTGTCAGGCATGATCCCGCGTCGATCAGTGATCACGCGTTCATCACTGACCGTAAGGAGTTGCCGTGAACGTACAGTTCCGCGACATCACCGGAGCCGATCGAGGCTTCAATGTGGGGGCAGACGTCCTCACCCAGACGGCCGATGGCGTAAACCTGAACCGTCTGTGGGACGAGTTCAACAGCGCCCTCGACCTTTCCAACCAGCAGCGCAACCTCATTTCGCGGCTCTTCACCTTCGATACCACTCTTTCCGCTGACACTGTCGCACTCGACACGGACGGCTGGGAGTTCGAGAAGGCGTCCGAGTTCGGACAGCCGCAGGCCGGTCGCGTTTCGCCGAAGGGTCAGTTGATCGGGTTCCCGCTCGACTGGTTCGACGCTGCAACGCGCTTCACTCGCAAGTTTGTCCGCAACGCGACCGCGGAGCAGGTGACCGCCCAGCATCGTGCCGCGCTCGAAGCCGACAACCGCCTGCTGTTCCGGAACACGCTGAGTGCGCTCACGGCACCGACGACCGTCGCGAGTCGCGAGGTCAATGAGAACGGCGTACCGATCTACTCGCTGTATTCGGGTGAGACTGACGACATCCCGCCGACCTTCGCTGGCCGGTCATTCGCTCCGGGCCACACTCACTACCTCGTGTCCGGCGCTGCGACCATCGACGGTGGCGACCTCAAGACGGTGACAGAACACATCCAGCACCACGGACACGGCCTGCCCTCGAATGGTGAGCGCGTGATCATCATGGTTCACCCGAACCAGGGCGAGGTCATCCGCGGATTCCGCCGCGACCCCGCCGACGCGGCCAAGCCGTTCGACTTCATCCCTTCGGTGACTGCGCCCGCGTACCTCACCGAAGAGAACATCGTCGGAGACCAGGCGCCTGCCCAATTCAACGGCATCCCGATCATTGGTTCGTACGGTGACGCGTGGATTTTCGAGTCGTACTACATCCCTGATGGCTACGCACTCGCTGTCGGCACTGCTGGACCGAACAGCTCGCGTAACCCGCTGGCTTTCCGACAGCACCCCGTCTCTGAGAGCCAGGGAATGCGACTGATCCCCGGCAACCCGTCTTACCCACTCATCGAGTCGATCTACGAGCGAGGCTTCGGAGTCGGGGTTCGCAACCGTGGCGCGGCCGCTGTTATCCAGATCAAGGCCATCGGGTCCTACGTCGCGCCGACCTGGCCGTAACAAGCTGTGTTCTCCCTCCGGTTGGTAGATCGGTCAAAGTCTCGCGCGGGTGAGAACACTCAAAACGGGGCGTCGTCGCCTGTGGCCCTCGCGGCGACGCCCCTCCACGCCATATTTGAGGGCCGACAAGTGGAGGGCCAACCATGTCTTATCTGAACGCAACAACTCCCGAGGAGCTGCGTACTGCCGTCGAGCAGAACCGCAACCAATTCAGCGACCTGATCGCTGACCTCGAAGTCGATGCACTCACCGAAGCCAAAGCCTCTGTCGGTGACCGTGCCATGCCGTGGCTTCTACGGCTGAACGACTCATTCATCGAAAGGGCAATGGCTGAAGCAACACTGGCCACTGGCTTCAAGACTCCACCTGACCCGGGCAAGGCGATCATCGTCCTCAGCAACGGATTCGCCATCAGCGAGATGGGCGATCCCGAGTTCTACGGTTTCCGTTGGTGGAAGTACGTATCGGACCTCACCGGTCCGACATGGGTCACGCCCGGTGCCCTTTTGCCCTGCCACCGTTGCGACCCTGCTGGCTGGATCAAAGGTCCGTATGAGGCCAGACCAATCGAGGCCGTGTTCCACGTCGCACGGGGGCGGTGCGTGGTCGAGTTCGCCTTCTGCGCGGACTGCGTCACTCACTACCTCGCGCTGTCTGCGTCCGCGAGGTGACATGATGGCTGCCAAGCGTCAGTGTGCCGGAGTAATCACCAATCCGAAGAACCCAAGTGTGGGGGAGTCGTGCCGGCGATGGGCCGTGAACGGCTCTGAGTTCTGCGCGGTCCATGGCGGGTCTGAAGGCGGCAACTACAACCCCGCCGACTTACAGAACCGCTGTGTTGCGCACTCATCCCGCACCGGTGCGCCGTGCAAGCTTCCTGCAATTGCTGGCGGAACAGTCTGTCGCGTTCACGGCGGCTCCGCGAAGCACGTTCAGAAGAAGGCGCGTGAACTTCTCGACCGTGCCGTAGAGCCTGCCCTGCATCAACTCCGAGACATCCTGCTGAAGCCTGGCACCTCAGACAGTGACCGACTGCGAGCCATTCAGATGCTGCTCGACCGTTCCGGTCTCACGCCCGGCATCACCGTTCAGCATGAGGTGAAGCCATGGGAAATTACATTGCAGCACGCATTCAAGCAGGGCGGCGTGACTATCAACCGCGAAATTCCCGAGGAACTGAAAGTGGAGATGAATGCGCTGCCCGCCTACTCACAGCCGTCGACGGAAGACATCGAAGATGCCGAGGTTGTCGAGGACGACTTCGAGCCGACGCCCATGAACATCCTCAGCTTCGACCGCCCGGTTCGTGGCTCCGCCAATCCACCACGCCGCAACCGATAGGAGACGCCGTGGAAGACAAACTGCCGCTGTCCGAGTTCTCGTCGGATCCCATTCGGGTGCCGATCCAAGAGTTGCTGGTGCCGCCCAGCGAGATGCGCCGCACGGTCACTGAGGATCGGTACGTCACGCCCGCCCCAACACGGTTGATTGCACGGCGACGACGCTGATGACAGACGGGGAGTGGGGTGTTCGGCGCGTTCAAAGCCAGTTCGGCGCGAAGCTTTTCGCAGTAGCCCCGGGCTGCCCGAGCAGTCCCCATCCCACACGTAATTGCCGATGTCGAGCCTTCCGCACGCGCAGCCAAGTCATGGAGTACATTGACGAACAATCGCGTGTCGAGGCTGTCGAGGATTGATTCCTGAGAAGCATCCTGGGCGACTCTGACGCCCGTACCTTGCGAGGTCGATAATCGCTATCGCTCTACTCAGCCGTCGCCTCAGATGTCAATTCCCGCAGAGGTTCGACGCACGTGACTACATGTGATATCTATTGATTATTCGCGAGGTGCTAGCCACCTCGCACTCGCTGGAGGGCCGCGTAACGGACACCAGGTGCAACAGCTCGGAGGAACGCACGCCGAGGGACCAAAGCACCAGCGATAGGACTACCGAAAGGTCCCTGTCGTGGCGCTCCCACACCGCAAGCAGATGCTTGCAAGGTTCATTCCGTACCACAACCTGACCCGTGCGAAGGTAGCCGAGATACTCGGCATCGATCACTCGCGCATCTCCAACATCATCCAAGGCCACGCCTATCCGTCGCCTGACGAGATCGACGCTTTGGAGAAGCTCTTTGGTGGCATGCCCGCCTCGAACTTCCTTGACGACGAGATGCTGGAATACCGCTTCAACTGGCCTCCACCTCGCGGTTACAACCTCGGCAAAGCGTTGGGCAAAGCCGAAGCTGAACGCTCTCGCCGCAAGGCGGGTGAGTGACATGGCCGAGGCAGTCACCGATGAAGTGCAACCACTCTCGGACAATGCCGTAGACCGGATCGTCGCGTTCCTTCGAGGGATGGAGGCCGATGATGTCGATTGACATGAGAAAAGCCGCCCTGCCTCGGGAAGGAGGAGAAAAGGGCGGCTCTATTGGGGACCTTGCGGAAGGTGTTTACCAAGACGATTGTATCGAACGTTTGTTCGAGATCACACCATACGAACCGGATGTGTTCAACGCGATGCAGGCCGTCCAGTCCGCTCGCTCGGCCCGCGCCCGGACCGACGCCCTTGTCGGGGAACTGCGCGAAGCGTCCGACGCCGTTCAGCGGACCTTCAGCGCCCACTGGTTGGGACGGGTGTCGCCATGACTCCGCTGCGCTACTTACCGCTACGCCCTGGCACGAACATCCCGGCCATCACCAAATGGCAGAACCGCGCCAGCTCCGATCCCGACCAATGGCGTGACTGGCGGCAGGAAATCCCGCGCTGCAACTGGGGCGTGC
>NZ_JBKJWH010000091.1:0-27784 GCF_046716805.1 Mycetocola sp.
TCTTTTGACGTCGCTTGCGATCCCGAGATCACGACTTCGCCGATCGCAACGGCCCGGTCGAGGGCGGCGACCGAAGCCTCGGTGTACGGCGAGCGATCGACGGCTTTGGCGTTGGCAACTGCCGTCGCGAGAGCAGTCTTGTCCACCGACTCGGTAGTCGCCGGGACGGACAGGCGCACATCATCGAGCACGCCCCATGCGCCAGCCGAGAGCGAGAACGACGCTGAGATCTGGACATTGCCGTCGGCGCCGACGACCACCCCGGGCAGCGTGGCAGTGTGGAATGCGTTCCATGTCGTGAACACCAGAGGGACGCTCCAGGAGCCCACCGAGGTCGTTGCTGTCAGCACTCGTCTGTCGGTGGAGGGGCTGTTTGTTCCCTGCGTTGTCGCCTGCACGGTGTATGAGCCAGCCGGAACGTCAGTCAGGGTCTGCGACGCCGATGGTTGGTAAGCCCAGCCGCTCCAAAACGTCACGGCGTGCTCGCCTGCGAAGGCGTCAGCCGTCTCCTGGCGCGCGGCGGGCTCTGTGAGCTGCCACGCGCTCATATCGGCATTTTCAAAGCCGGGGTTCTGCACGAAGTTCTGCGCCTCAACCACGACGGACGCGATCACCTGCAAGCCGGTGTCGCTGACGCCGGGGATAGAGTACGTACCGGGTCCGCGGATCCAGTCGGCGGCGTCTGACCACTGGACTGACGGATTCTCCGTGGTTCCGTCGTTGTAGGTGACCGTGACCGTTTCGGGCAACTCTACTGGCGAGCCTTCCGTCACCGTGAGGGCCACCTGCTCGACGGACACGATCTCACGCGGCGCGACGGCTCCGGTGTAGACGTACTGGAACGTGCGCAGTGATTCGAGCGGAGTCCCGTCCCACGCGAAAAGCGACTGGTTGTCCCAGGCCGAGCCGCCGTAGAACTCTCCGACGTGCATAGGGTCGTAGTCACTTGCTGCGCTCGTTGCCCAGCCCGAGCCGTCGCGCTCCCAGAGGGCGCGGTTGGCCTCAAGCTCCGAGGGAGGTCCAACCGGCAGCCATGCCGGCTCCCAGTAGAAGACGCCTATCCCGGCATCCCCGACGGCGGCAACCGCGGCGATGACGTCGCGGAGCTGGGTCGCCTGACCCTGCACACTGACCGGATATTGCCCCGTGATGCCGCTCGCCCCGATCACGTTCCCGTAGCCATCGCCGTCCTCAAGAGTGTGTGCCCACGACGTCTCGGCGACGATGACTTTCTTGCCATAAGTGGTCGCTATGTCGCTCAGCACCGCCGTCAAGTTCTCGATCGTGCCGTGCCAGTAGGGGTAGTAGGAGCTCGCGAACACGTCGTAGTCCACGCCGAATGCCGCCAGGCCCGCGGCATAGGTCGCATAGCGGCCGGGCGTCTCGGGGTTCGTGAAGTGCACGGCGACCAGTGCGTCTGGCAGCACTTCGCGCACTGCGGCGCTGCCGGCTGCGATGAGCGACGCGAACTGGGCATCGATCTCGCGGCTCGGTCGAGTGTGCCCGGCGATGGCGTTGTTCGTCTCGTTTCCGACCTGCACCATGCTCACGTCCACCGCTGCGTCCTCGAATGCCTGGAGCGCGTCTGCCGTGAAGTCGTGCAAGGCGGTCACCGTTTCGGCGTCAGACAATCCTGCCCAGGCCTTCGGCGCGAGTTGACGACCCGGGTCGGCCCAAAAGTCGGAGTAGTGGAAGTCGACGAGCACGCTGAGCCCCGCGGCGGTCGCGCGCTGCCCGATCTCGACCGCTCGGGGGACATCCACGTTCCCGCCCCCGTATCCCCTGCCGGATGCGTCGTACGGATCGTTCCAGACTCTTACGCGCACCGTGTTCACGCCGTGGTCGGCCAGCACCTCGAACAAGTCGGCGGGTGCGCCCGCGGCGTCTCGGAAGACTACGCCGCTTTCCTCGAGTGACAACACGGTTGATGCGTCGACGCCGTTCGCGAAGCCGGGCGAGAGCCCTTCAACCTTCTCAACGAAGATGCCCGCTTCGACCTGTCCGTCGCCCGGTTCTGCCGTGACGGCTGCGGAGGCACCCGTGGGTATCGCTATCAGGGTGGCGAGCGACGCCGCGAGCGCGGCTGAGGTTGCTCTTTTGTACCGCTTGTGCACGATTTGTGCCCTCTCATTCGGCAGCCCTCGACGGTCGCCGCCCGTGAGGGCGTCGGGGATCCGCGGCGCTGCGGTTTCGTTCCGTCCTGGTGAACCGAACGCGGTGTGCGGGACGGGTTTATGCTTCTAGCCGCCCGGCCCACAGGGAGTCCGTCGGGGTCGAGCCGCAGCCCGTCCAGAGCAGCGTCGTAGTCGCCAGCGCTGTGAGTGCGCGCGTGCCTGTCTTGTTCATTCAGTCCCATTCCTGCCGGCGTGCCGGCGAACGGTGTAGCCCCGCGATTTACTATTACTGAGATCGGTCTCAGTATTGAGTGGACTTTCTTGATAGTCAAGCGCTAGGGCCAAAGTTTTTCAAGCGCCAGCACAGCTACAATGCTGGGAGCGATCACAGTAAGCCAAGCGAATGTCACTGCCAAGCGCAGTCGAAACATCGGCCATTGACGGGAGTCCGCTGGTTTCGCTGCCTCTCCGTGCGGCTTCCACGAGGTCGCGGAATTCGCGAGGCCTCAGTATCCACTCGGGAGATCAGCCGCCCGGCGGCTCGGTAGCGACTCAGTCAGTTCAAAGAAACCTAGGGCTTGCCAACTCGTGCAAAGCCCCGTACACGCTCCCGGTCGATCCAGCGCGCGGCGGCATCGCGTGTGGGGTAGCGTTCCTGTGCCGTCGGTGCGGTCCACAGACCGCAGGACCGACGACGACGAGGTAGGTCGGTCGATGCCGTCCGACGAGTCGCGGTGCCGCTTCTAGCCGCACTGTGCCCAGTCGGAACGGGATACTCGACCTGTGGACGCCCACCTTTTGTCTCGTCGCGCACAACGCAAGACGTAAACGCCGTGAAGGCTCCGGATCAAAAAGCCGCGTCAGGCAAGTATGCGCTTCGCAGGATCCTCATCCTCGTGCGAGGCGTTCTCTTGCTCCGACATGTCGAGTTCGGGCGGGCGGCGGGTGAAGAAGCGGGTCAGGTAGAGGAGGTAGGCGAATCCGATGAGGACCCATCCCAATCCCATGACGAACGCATTCATGCTGAGGCTTGTCCATAGCCACAGCGAGAGCAGCACGCCAACTCCGGGCGCAATTCCGTACCGCAGAATATCCGACGCCGACCTCTTGCGGCTGTCCACGATGTAGTGCTTGATCACCGACAGATTGACGAAAGTGAACGCAACGAGAGCGCCAAAACTGATAAGCGTAGAAAGGGTCTCCAATCCCACCCACAGCCCGGCGAAGGAGACAACCCCGACCAGCAGCGTGGCGTTGGACGGGGTCCGGAACTTCGGGTGCAGGTAACCGAAGATTCGCTTGGGGAGGGCGCCGTCACGCCCCATCGAGAAAAGAATTCGGGATACCGCCGCCTGCGATGCCATGACCGATGCGAAGCAACCCGCAACGTATGCAGCCGTGAAGAGATTGACCAGGAAAGCACCGCCGGCGGCGCCCATTACATCAAGCGAGGCGGAATCCACGCTCGTGTAGGCGTTGAAATCAGGGAACACGAGATTGGAAAGCGCGGCGAGCGCGATGAAGAGCGTGCCGCCGATAACCGTCACAAGCATGATGGCTCGGGGAAGGGTCCGCGTAGGGTTCTTCGTTTCCTCGGCCAGAGTCGAAACCGCGTCAAACCCGAGAAACGAGAAGCAGAGAAGTGCTGCACCCGACAACAGGAGAGCAAAGTTCGTCCGGTCGTTCAAGAAGACCTCTGCGAACGAGGGCAGGTTGGTTCCGGAGATCGTCGCAATGGACATCACGACAAAGATGGCCAGGAAGAAGACCTGGAAGGCGAGCAGGGCAACATTGACGCGGGAGAGAAGACGGATCCCGATCACATTCAGCGTGGTCACCACGATGAGCGATGCGATGAAGAATACGGCTAACGGAACAGCCGGGAAAGCCGCATTCAGGTAGATCCCGATGACAAGGTAAGTCACCATCGGTAGCAACAGATAGTCGAGCAGCAGCGCCCACCCTGTTATGAAGCCGATGCTGCCTCCAAATGACTTGCGGGCAAACGTGTATGCCGAGCCGGACAGCGGATACGCCTTGATCATGTGGCCGTAACTCAGCGCCGTGAAAACCATGGCGATCATCGTAATGACGTAAGCACTGGGGAGGTTGCCCTCCGTCATGACATTCGCGATGCCAAGCGTTGTGAAGACGGTGAGGGGAATCATGTAGGACAGGCCGAAGATGACGGCTGATCCGAGGCCCAGCACCCTCTTCAGGTTGACCTCAGTCGGACGGGATGCAGATGGCTCTGGGTTCACTGTGAAATTCTCCTTCTTTGGAGGTCGCGCGAGGCGGGGAACCACAGCGCAACAGCGGTGAAGAAAGAGTGACCGACTTCGCCGTCCGTGTCATACGTCAGATGACGGACGGTTCACGCGTTCTGCGAGATGGGATGCTCCGTTGCCCATGGAGAGCGGAATGCGGCCACGCTGCCCTTCGAGTTCGGACCGAGGATGACCGGCTGCCCCGACTGGATCTGGAAGGTCATCAGGGCCTGCCCGAGAGAAGAATCAGTGGTCTCGTCCGGGTAGCATAATGCCGCCTGACCCGGCGATCCGAGGAAGTAGACCCCGTTAAGACCGCGATACACCGATTTGCGGAGGTGGTCGCTCACCTTTCGCGGGTTCCCCGATCCGGCCTCAGTCCAGGCGGCGGCAAGCAGATACACCTGATCGTAAGCGGCGCTCGCTTGAGACCAGCCCGGCTCTTCTCCGAACCGAGTCAGGAACTCACGCTGGAAACGCTGCCCCATGGCGTCGTCGTACCGTCCCGTAACGGTCGACCAGATCACTCCTTCAGCTGCCTCACCGGAGCGGAGCTGGAACTGAGGAATCGACGCCGCGTACACGTAATAGACAAGCGTTTTCAGTTTGCTTCGGTGTATCTGTGCCTGGAGCGCCACGATTTCGTCGGCAAGGAAATGAGTGACCAGAACGACATCGGGTTCGTGCCGAGCGATGTCGGCCACAATATCTGTCCAGTTCGCCTGTTTGAGCGGTACGCGTACGACGTCCGCCACATCCCAGCCGTCATCGGTAAGGGCGACTCGGAGGTCGTCGTTGGCGATCTGACTGCTTGCCACGTCCACTTCGATCGCGACGACCCGTCGGGTCAGCGGCCGCCATTTGCCGGAGTTGGCGAGCTCGTTGATCAATCGCAAAAAACCGAGCCGGTAATACTTCTCTGACGGACAGGTCTGGAAAACCGCTGAGTACCGGGTCGGCTGCGCCCGGACGAGTTCTACCTGGCTCTCCAGGGTGGCCGTGTGGAGGAAGGGCCGCCCATAGTCGGCAACGAGATCCAGGACGAACGGGTTCTCTGCGCTGAGATAACTCGTCGTGATCGCGTCAACTCCCCGTGCGAAAAGCGCCTCGAAGGCTCTACGGACGGCGTCGGGATTGAAGATGTCGGCGTCCTCGGTGACATGTTCGATCAGCCGCCCATCGATTCCGCCGCGAGCATTGATCTCGCTGACGGCCATGGTGCTGCCACGAACCAGCTCGATGCCGTCCGCGCCCGCTGGTCCAGACAAGGGGGCCACCGTGCCGAGGAGAAACGGGGCTCGAGCGGGAAACGACACGTCGAGAGACTCTCGTCCGGCGCTTGAGGTGTCCATCGTCGCGGCGTTCTGCTGGATGCTCACCTGCACGATCGACGTGACACCCTCAGCTCCGCCGGGGATGGGGAGGACGATGAGGCCGGAGTCCACGGCGATTGCAGCGAGGCCGGCACGGCCGGTCTGGCTGAGCTTGTTGAGCAGCCTCTCGATCTGAGTCGATACCGTACGCGACTGTGTTCCCAGACGTTGAGCAACCTCGACATTTGTCAGACCGAGCGCGATCAAAGTGAGAACGTCGATCTCGCGACTGGTGATTCCACGCGGAAGCGAAATGAGGGAACCGACGAGGATCGCCTGGTCCGGTCCGTGTTCCCGGCGCCTGACGCGGTCCAACCGAATGCCGTACCAACGGCTCCCGCTGCGCCAGAGGAACCGTACGACGTCGCGGTCAGTCACGAGAAACCCGCGGGCGAACCCCACAAGTTCAGGCGGGACTTCAGACCGTGTGTCTCGGGGGACGACCCGGCCATTGAGGTCGATCGTCGCTTCAAGACGATCTGCCGAAGAGTATTCGTCGATGCTGGTCGCTCCTTTTGTCAGCCGAACTCAGTGGCAATTATCCGTCAGATGACGCATGACGGTCGCCGCCTGGATCCCGTCTACTGGGAATCCCAGACGTTCACCACTCCGTCCGGCGCCAGACCTCGCTCGAAAGGTGTTCTCAGTGACACAACCAACCTGGACCGTCAGCATCGATGCTGGCGGAACATTTACAGACGCAATCGCACGATCGGTCGATGGCCGAGCCATCGTGGCCAAAGTGGCGTCGACACCCGATGACCCCTCCCGAGGGCTCGCCAATGCCGTCACGGCTCTTATCGATCAAGGGATGGCTGCTGATGCGGTGTCGCTGCTGTGCCACGGGACGACAGTCGCCACGAACGCCACATTGACCGGGAACCTCGCACGCGTTGCGCTTGTCACGACGCAGGGCTTTCGCGACGTCATGGGTTACCGCCAGTCCAATCGTCCATCCGTCTACAGCCTGACCCCTGAGCGACCCAACGAGCTCGTCGAGCGTCATGCCCGCATTGAGGTTGCGGAACGCCTGACGAGCAAAGGGGAGGTTCTGATAGAGCTGACCGATGCGGAGATCGATCGCGTCGTGGCCCGGATCGTGCAACTCGAGCCCGAAGCGGTCGCTGTGAGTCTTCTTTTCAGCTATCTCAACGATGACCATGAGCGTCGAATCGGTGCCGCATTGACCCAGGCGCTTCCGGGTACTCCGGTCACCTTGTCGAGCGACGTCGCCAGGGAGTTTCGTGAGTATCCGCGAACCGCGACCACCGTGATCAACGCGGCGCTTCGACCGGTCGTCGGCGGTTACCTTGAACGGGCAGCCGACGCCATATCGGGCACCGCTTTGAACGCCCCTTTCCTCGTCATGCAGTCGAACGGGGGTAGCGTCCCCGCTGGCCGGGCCGAGGAGCACGCTCACCGGCTTGTCCTTTCTGGCCCTGCCGGTGGCGTGTCCGGTCTAATCGCGCTCGCTGCTGACCACGGAATCGACAATGTGATCAGCCTCGACATGGGTGGAACGTCCACCGATGTCTGTCTCGTCCGCGGTGCGATCGCACCTTTCACGACGTCACAGATCATTCAGGATCACGTCCTCCTTGCGCCGACCGTTGACATCCACACCATCGGTGCCGGCGGTGGCAGTATCGCCTGGGCGGATGTAACCGGCCGCCTCCGCGTCGGCCCGATGTCGGCCAAGGCGTCTCCCGGCCCGGCGTGCTACGGCAGAGGGGGAGTCGAACCGACGATCACTGACGCCCACGTGGTCCTGGGCACGCTGGGCACAGGCGAACTGGCTGGCAAGCTCGTGTTGGACCGCGACGCAGCGGCGACGGCGGTGGACAGGGTCGGGAAGCCACTGGGTATGACGACCACCGAAGCCGCGGACGCCATTTTGGCCATCGGGCTGGCTCACATGGTTCGCGCCGTGCGCAAAGTCAGCGTTGAGCGCGGCCTTGACCCGCGGGAATTCACTCTCGTCCCCTTCGGTGGGGCGGGTCCATTGCACGCTGGACTCCTTCTTCGCCACCTCGGCCTCAAAGCAGTGATCGTTCCCCGCCAACCGGGTCTCTTTTCGGCGGACGGTCTTCTCGTCGCCGGCCTGCGCAACGACGACGCGCAGACCGTTCTCTCCACCTTCACCTCCGCCGGGATTCCGTCACTGACCGAGTGGTTCACGCAGTCTGCCGACAAGGCCATTACTCAGATCATCGCCGATGGCGTTGAGCAGTCGGCAATCACGGTGAGCGCATCAGTCGACTGTCGTTATCTCGGACAAGGATTCGAGTTGAACATCCCCATCGACGGATGGGACGCCGCGGGGCTCGAACGTGTTCCGGAGCTCTTCCACCAGGCGCACGAAGAGTTGTATGGCCATGCCAATCGAGCCGAGGACGTCGAGCTGGTCACTGTGCGAATTGCGGTTTCCGGAATGTTCCACCGCCAACCGCAAACCGTAGCGGCCGTCAACGGGGGTCCGTCCGCGGACGCGGCGATGGTGGCCAAACGGTCGGTGTGGCTGCCGGGCAATACGGCCGAGGTGGAGACGGCCGTCTTCGACCGGGCACTACTTCAGTTCGGGAACGTCTTCGACGGGCCAGCGATTGTCCAGCAGATGGACTCGACCACTGTCATCCTCGACGGCCAGACCGCAACGGTCGCAGCCAACGGCGACCTCATCGTTACGGAGAAATAGCACATGCCTACAACGCCAGTTCAGTCGGTCCGAATCGACACGGTCACCTTCGAAGTCATCGCGGCGGCCCTGCAATCCGCGGCCGAGGAGATGGGGAGCGTGTTGAAGCGCTCAAGTTACAGTCCGATCATCCGGGACATGGATGACTTTTCCTGCGCCATTTTCACTGCCGACGGTGATCTTGTAGCCCAGGCCGACTACATCCCTGCCCAGCTGGGAGCGATGTCCCTCGTCGTCAAGGCGGTCATCGACAAATGGAAGGGTCGTATCGTCCCAGGCGATGCATTCATCTCGAACCACCCGTTCATGGGAGCGATGCACTTGCCGGATGTCAACGTGGTGGCTCCGATCTTCTTCGACGGACAATTGACGGCGTGGACAGGAACCGCCGCGCATCACGTCGACGTCGGCGGCGTGAACCCTGGGAGCGAGGGGCCAGAACTCGAGGATGTCTATGGTGAAGGCCTCATCCTGCCACCGATCCGCCTGTCGATTGCCGGTGAAGAGAACGAAGACCTGATCGCTCTCATCACCGAGAACATCCGTGACCCGCTGAGCACTGTCAGCGACTTGCGCGCGCAACGCGCCGCCTGTCGGCTCGGGGAAGAACGCGTGCGCGAACTCGCCGACATGTACGGCGACGCGACGGTGACGACCGTGATGGACCGGATGCTCGACGTCGTCGAGCGCGGCGTTAAGACCGCTCTCCTCGGACTTCCCGACGGGACCGGCGAGGCTGAAGGGTTCCTCGACGACGACGGTCGTGCTGGAAATCCGACACGCGTGCACGCCCGGGTGGAGAAGCGCGGTGACCGTTTGTTCATTGACCTGTCCGGGTCCGACCCTCAAGTCGCTGGAGCGATGAACGTCCCATGGGCGAGTGCGCGAGCCGGGATCGTCTACGCAGTCCGCGCCGTGGTGGCACCGGATCTCGGCGCAAACGACGGCCTGCTTCGTGCGGTCGACATCGATGCCCCAGCCGGCAGCGTCCTGAATCCGCTCCCGCCCGCGGCAGTCTCTGTTCGGCACAACACGTGTCAGCGTTTCGCCGACACCTTGATTCGCGCGATGGCGCAGATGTGGCCAGAGAAGGCCGTGGGCAGCAGCACGGTCAGCTTCTTCTGCTTCAATGCCGGCAGCACGAATCCGATGACAGGACGACCGTCGGTCATGGCCGACGTCGTAGGGGGTGGGACCGGCGCAACCAGCCTGGGAGATGGCATCGACGGGGTGGACACATACATGTCGAACGTGGGCGTGATGCCAGCAGAAGTCGTCGAGACCAATTATCAGATTCGAATCCTCAAGACCGAATTCCTGCCAGGCTCCCAGGGCATCGGGGAACACAACGGTGGACTCGGCCTGCGTCGCGAATACCAGATCCTCGACCATCCGCAACGAGTGACCTTCTACTCGGAGCAGACCCACGAAAGCTTCAGCCCGCGCGGAGCGGCCGGGGGAGGGGACGCGCGCTCAACACGCATCACGGTCATCGATCCTGACGGCCAGATCGTCGATCTGCCGGCGAAAACCTCCACCACGCTGGCACCGGGAACGATCGTGAGAGTCGAGACCGCGGGCGGTGGCGGCTTCGGCGACATCGCGGACCGCAGCGACGACCTCGTCGCATTCGACCTGAGGAACGAACGACTGGAGCTTTCGTGATGGTGACGACGCATTCGCGCGAGTCGATGAGCGCCTTCGAGCACACTCGGCCGGCGTCCGTCTGGGCGGCCGAATCACACCGGGTGCCGCAGCCGACGCTCGTCGACGATTCGAGCTGCGACCTGCTCGTCGTCGGGGGCGGCTTGGGTGGGCTGTGGGCCGCGCTCCGGGCGAGCGAGAGGCACCCCGAGTGGACGATCCAGCTCATCGAAGCGGAGCGAGTCGCTGGCGCGGCGTCAGGCCGTAACGGCGGTTTCGTCTCGTACAGCCTCACCCACGGCCTCGCCAACGGGTACTCTCGCTGGCCTGAGGAGCTCGAGCAGCTGGAACGACTCGGCATGCGGAACCTCGAGGAATATGAGGCCGATGTCGAGCGTTACGGCATCGACTGTGGGTTCGTGCGCAGTGGCAAGATCCTGCTCGCCACGGAACCGTACCAGGTGTCCGGAGTGGCCAGTGCCGCCGCTCTCTCGGCCCGGTTCGGCCGCACGCTTACCCCGTTGACCAGCACCGAAGTGAGAGACCGTGTCAATTCGCCGACGTACCTCGGTGGTTTGTGGGATCCGACAGGTACCGCTCTCGTTGACCCGGTTCGTCTTGCCGAGGGACTCCTCAGCGTCCTGCTCAAACGAGGCGTGCACGTTGCAGAGAACACGCCCGGCCTCGACCTGAGAAGACGGGGAGACCGGGTTGCAGTGACGACCCCGTATGCGCAGATCCACGCGCGGCGCGTCGTTCTCGCCACAAGCGCCTTCACGCCCCTGTTGGCGAGGCTCCGGCTTGCAGCTATCCCCGTCTATGACTACGCGATCGCCACCGAACCTCTCAGCCCCGCAACGCTCGACTCCATCGGCTGGAGAGACCGGGAGGGGCTGACAGACTCGGCGAACCAGTTCCACTACTACCGGCTGACCGACGACAACCGCCTTCTGTGGGGAGGTTACGACGCGATCTACCATTACGGCAGCAAAGTGTCCCCGGAATTGGATCAACGTCCGGAGACATTCCGTACGCTCGCCGATCACCTGCTGACAACGTTCCCGCAACTGGACGGCGTGAAAATAGGACACTCGTGGGGTGGCGTGGTCGACAGCAGCACCCGTTTCAACGCCTTCTACGGGACTGCACTGCGGGGACAGGTTGCCTATGTGCTCGGTCACACGGGTCTGGGAGTGGGTTCCAGTCGCTTCTCGGCGGACGTGCTCGTCGACCTACTCGATCAGAGTGAGACAGAGCGCACCCGTTTGAAGATGGTCCGCAGCCAACCGGTTCCGTTCCCGCCGGAGCCTGTGCGGTCGGTTGGTGTCAATCTGACGAGACGATCGATGGCCAAGGCGGACCGCCAGGAAGGCAGGCGCGACCTCTGGCTGAAGTCGATGGACGCCCTGGGCATCGGGTTCGATTCCTGACCCGAGTCGGCGGCTCGAGTGAGCACCATCAGAACCTGACGTCCCAGCGTCGACCGTGAACCGAAAGCAGGACACACTCATGAGCCAGTTCATCAACGGCACCCTTTCCCACTCGTCGTCCGGAAATACCGCCGTCGTCCGCGATCCCTCCAACGGTGAAGCCGTATCGACGGTGTCCTACGCCGACTCCGGCGACGTCGACCGAGCAGTGGCTGCCGCCAAGGCAGCATTTCCCGGCTGGTCCTCGGCGACACCCGCCGAGAGATCTGGAGCGCTCACGACATTCGCGACACTGCTCGAATCGCGAGCGGAAGAGATTGCACAGCTGGAGAGCCGCCAGGCGGGAAAACCGATCCGACTCGCCCGTGAGTTCGATGTGCCCGGCACCATCGACAACGTGGCATTCTTCTCCGGTGCCGCTCGGAATCTCGAAGGAAAGGCGACGGGGGAGTATTCTGGATCTCACACATCGTCTATTCGTCGCGAAGCCATCGGCGTGATCGGGTCGATCTCCCCGTGGAACTACCCGTTGCAAATGGCGGGCTGGAAGATTCTCCCGGCAATTGCCGCCGGTAACACTATTGTGCTCAAGCCGTCAGAACTGACGCCGTTGACCAGCCTGCTGTTCGCTGAGATCGCGACCGAGGCCGGAATTCCGCCTGGTGTCGTGAACGTTCTCACCGGAACCGGCTCCGAGGTCGGCGCGCCGCTGCTGCAGCATCCGGACGTCGACATGCTGTCGTTCACCGGCTCGACCCGGGTCGGCAAGACCGTGCTCGAAGCCGCCGCCACCAGTGCGAAACGAGTGCACCTCGAGCTGGGCGGCAAAGCTCCATTCGTGGTTTTCGACGATGCAGACCTCGAAGCGGCGATTCACGGCGCCGTGGCTGGCAGCCTGATCAACACCGGACAGGACTGCACCGCTGCCACCCGCGCGATCGTCCACCGTTCCCTCTACCGGGACTTCGTCGACGGGGTCGCTGAGCTTTACCGGAAAGTCGTCCTGGGAGCGACGTCGGTGGACGACACAGATCTCGGGCCACTGATCTCAAGAAACCACCGGGATCACGTCGCCGCCATGGTCGAGCGCGCAAGGAGAGAAGCCCGCGTCGTGACCGGTGGACGCAGCCCTGGCGGCGCTCTGGCATCCGGCTTCTATTACGAGCCCACCCTGATCGCCGACGCAGACCCCAACAGCGAAATCGTCCGTGAAGAAGTCTTCGGCCCTGTCCTCGCCGCCATGGCCTTTGACTCAGACGACGAGGCCATCCGGCTCGCGAACGACACACCGTACGGCCTCGCCGCTTCGGTCTGGACGCGCGACCTCTACCGCGCACTGAACGCTACGCAGCAGGTCCGCTCCGGATGCGTCTGGGTGAACGACCACATCTCCATCATCAGCGAGATGCCCCATGGCGGAATGAAACAGTCCGGGTTCGGCAAAGACATGTCGACGTACTCGTTCGATGAGTACACGATCGTCAAGCACGTGATGTACGACCGCACGGGGACCGCGCGGCGCGACTGGCACCGCACGATCTTCCGCAACCCGGGCAACTGACACGAAGCGGGTGAGGCCAACTCATCCCGCGAATGCCGAGAGAGCATCATCGATGATGCCGATTCCGCGTTCGGTCTCCTCCGGAGTGATGACAGCCGGCGGAACCACATGGATCCGGTTGTCTGCGATGAACGGCAGGAGGCCACGCGACATCAGGTCACTTTTCAGCCGCCCCATGGCCGCCGGCGCGAGCGGCTCGCGAGTGACGCGGTCGGCCACGAGTTCGATCGCCCAGAAGACGCCGCTTCCGCGGACCTCGCCGATGACGTCGTGCCTGGCCTGAAGCGCGGCGAGCGCCGGGCCGATGTGGTTCGAACCGATGAAAGCGGCGTTCTCGACGATCCCTTCCTCAGCCATGGCCGACAGGGTCGCGACGATGCTGGCGGAGGCAAGCGGATGCCCAGAGTAGGTGAGGCCGCCGGGGAACACTCGATCATCGAAATGCCGTGCGATCTCGTCCGAAATCACCACACCTCCGGCCGGAACATATCCCGAGTTGACGCCCTTGGCGAAGGTGATCAGGTCGGGGCGCACGTCGAACGCGTCGAACGCGAACCATTCGCCGGTTCGTCCGAAGCCAGCCATGACCTCGTCGAGGATCAGGATGATGCCGTACCGGTCGCAGATCGCCCGGACCCCAGCGAGGTATCCCGGTGGAGGCGTGAGGATCCCGGCTGTGCCTGGGACGGTTTCAAGGAGAATCGCAGCGATGCTCGCCGACCCCTCCAGTTGGATCACACGTTCGAGGTGGTGCAGAGCCCGCTCGGACTCCTGCCCAGGAGTCTCAGCCCAGAACTCCGAACGGTAGAGGTACGGGCCGAACGTGTGCACGTGGCCTCGAGCATATTCGTTGGGGATGCGGCGCCAGTCACCGGTAGCAGCGATCGCAGCTCCGGTGTTGCCGTGGTACGAGCGGTACCGGGAGAGAACTTTGTCCCGTCCCGTATACAGGCGGGCCATGCGGATCGCGTTCTCGTTGGCGTCGGCGCCGCCGTTGGTGAAGAAGACCTTGTTGAACCCGTCCGGCGCCCGGTCGGTGATCAGCCGGGCTGCCTCAGCCCGGGTCGCGTTCGCATGGGCGGGCGCGATCGTCGTGAGGAGCGCCGCCTGTTCCTGGATCGCTGCGACCACCTTGGGATGCTGGTAGCCGATCGTGACGTTGACCAGCTGGCTGGAGAAGTCGAGGTATTCCCTTCCGTCGTGGTCCCAGACCGCCGTGCCGAGGCCCCCGGCGATCGCCAAGGGCTTCAAAGCACCCTGCGCTGACCAGGAGTGGAACACCGCGGAACGATCGAGATCCGAGACGATCGCATTCGTGATGGCGGGTGATTCGAGGGAGGTGGTGCTCATGGGGTCCTTTCACGGAGGATGAGAAGTCCCTCTCATTGTGAAGGTCTGCCTGCGCCCACAACCATGGCAGGATTGTCTAATCGCGCGCGCGGCACTGTCCAGATTGAACTCGAAAAAGAGATCTACGGCAGCCCTTACACAGAAAGATGCGGATGCCTGCCACACTTCGATCCCTGCTCAGCGAGCGAACGTTCCGGCTTCGACTGGTCGTCGGCGACGAGAAGCATCCGGTTCTCGACGAGCCGCTTCTGTGGGCGCACAGTTCTGACCTTCTCGACCCGACGCCCTGGTTGGAACCCGGCCAGTTGCTGCTCACCGATGGCGTGCAGTTCGCACAGGACCAATCTGAGGCACGAGTCGATGCGTACGTCGAGCGGCTCAGGACCCGGGGCATCCGTGTGCTGGGATTCGCGACGAAGGTCGCGCATGACGACCTGCCGCTAGCCCTGGTGCAGGCATGCCGTGCGGCTGATCTGCCCCTGGTCGAGGTGGCGGACGGCACTCCTTTCATGGGCATCATCCGCTTCGTGTCAGACGCTGTCGCCTACGACGAGCGGAAGCGTCTCGAGTGGTCCCTTCAGGCTCAGCGGGCTGTCGCACGTGCAGCGCTCAGGCCGGACGCGCTCGGCGCCATCGTCTCCGAACTCGAGAAGCACCTCCGATGCTGGGTCGCGCTCTACGATTCGGTGGGGAATCGCGTGAGGATTCCCCGAAGTATCGACATACCAGCCTCTCTGGAAGCAAGCGTCGTCGACGCCGTTCGATCCACTCTGGATCGAGGAACGCGTGCGGGCGTGCGCCTCAGCGCTGCGGACGGTGGCGTCACACTCCAGACGCTGGGGCAGAAGGATCGCCTCCGCGGAGTCCTCGCCGTCGGCACGGCGACCCCCCTGGATCCCGCAGGGAACGACCTCGTTGCCAGCGTCATCGCTCTGGCCAGTATTGCGCTGGAGCAGAGTCGCGAGGTCGAAACCGCTCGTCGGGGACTTCGCTCCGGCCTCCTCGAGTTGCTGCTTGCCGGAGTCATCGACGTCGCAGGCAGGACGGCGAAACGGCTGGGGGGTCCGCTGCCGTCGGCCCCGCTCCGGGTGACTGTACTCGCGGAGCCTCTGAGAGGTCAGTCGCTTCTCGATGAGCTCGAAATGTACGCCGACAAGCAGAGCGGGCGGCTCTTCTTCGCCGAACGCGATGATGAGGTCGTCGCGATAACCCGTTATGACGACACTGCCGGGTTGGAGGCGATCCTCGGTCGGCATAACGTCAAGGCCGGTATCTCTGCGACTGTCGACTGGGGCGGACTGGGTGCTGCCCTGGATGAGGGCCGTCGGGCTGCTCAGCGGACCTCGACCGAGCATCCCTTCGTGCGGTTCGACCTCCTGGCGGGCGAAGGAATGATGGGGTTGCTGGAAGCCTCTGGAGGTCAGGCAGTTGCACGCCGGATGCTGCAGCCATTGTTGACGCAGGACGACGCAGACGGCCGAGCTTTGCTGCAGACAGCTCGAATCTGGTTGGAGAACAATTGCGCCGCCGACCCCACCGCGAAAGCCCTCGGCATCCACCGGCATACCCTCAGGAACCGAATCCGGATGCTCGAAGAGTTGCTCGGTATTGACCTTTCGCGGTTCCGGGACCGGTCGGAACTCTGGGCGGCGCTGCAGTTCGTGCCGCCAGCCGCCGAGATCCTCTGAAAAGCGGCAGCACAACGGCCGGGCCGCCGATCACCTGTTCCCGGGGAAATATGTGGCCGACGGCCCTGGACCGCTCGAGCGCTCGAGGCCTCAGGCATCCGCCTCAGTTCTGGGGGAACCCCAGGTTGATCCCGCCGTGGCTGGGGTCGAGCCAGCGGGACGTGATCGCCTTGTGCTGCGTGAAAAACCGCACGCCGTCTGCGCCATGGGCCTTCGTGTCGCCAAAGAGTGACTGCTTCCATCCGCCGAATGAGAAGGTGGCGACCGGAACGGGAATCGGCACGTTGACACCGATCATTCCGACCTCGATTTCGTTCTGGAACCGACGTGCAGCACCGCCGTCGTTGGTGAAGATGGCGGTGCCGTTTCCGAATGCGCCGTTGTTGATGAGGTCGACGCCCTCCTCATAACTCTTCACGCGGACGATCGAGAGGACCGGCCCGAAGATCTCTTCCGTGTAGACGCGCGACGTCGTCGGGACTTCGTCGATCAGGGTGGGTCCGAGCCAGAATCCGTTTTCGTCGCCGTCCACGTCGATGCTCCGGCCGTCGAGAACGACTTTCGCACCGTCCTCCAGAGCGATGTCGATATAGGAGGCGACCTTGTCGCGATGCGCCTTTGTAACGAGCGGGCCCATGTCGCAGTTGCGACGGCCATCGCCGATCCGGAGGGTTGCGGCACGTTCCTGGATCTTCGCGATGAGCTCGTCTGCGACGGGCTCCACGGCAACGACTACCGAGATCGCCATGCAACGTTCGCCAGCGGAACCGAAGCCAGCGTTGATGGCAGAGTCGGCGACAAGGTCGAGGTCGGCGTCGGGGAGGACGAGCATGTGATTCTTGGCGCCGCCGAGCGCCTGAACGCGCTTTCCGTGTCTCGTGCCTGTTTCATACACGTACTGGGCGATCGGCGTGGAGCCCACGAAGGAGATGGACTTCACGTCGGGGTGGGTGAGGAGACCGTCGACGGCCTCCTTGTCGCCGTTGAGCACGGTGAAGACTCCATCGGGCAAGCCGGCCTCTTTCCACAGCTTGGCGATCCACAGCGCTGCCGTCGGGTCCTTCTCGGATGGCTTGAGAATCACGGTGTTGCCAGCCGCGATGGCGATGGGGAAAAACCACATGGGCACCATTGCAGGGAAGTTGAAGGGGCTGATGATGCCGACGACGCCGAGCGGCTGCTTCGTGGAATACACATCGACTCCGGTGGAGACCTGTTCGGAGTACTCACCCTTGAGGTGGTGAGCGAGACCGGTAGCGAACTCGACGACTTCCTGGCCACGGGAAATTTCCCCCAGGGCATCGGAGATTACTTTGCCGTGTTCCGAGGTGATGATCTCGGCGAGCTCACCCTTCTTCGCGTCGAGAAGTTCGCGGAACTTGAAGAGTATGGTCTGCCGCTTCGCCAGCGACATGTCCCGCCAGGCCGGGAAGGCGGCTTTCGTAGAGGCGATGGCCGCATTGATTTCCGCCTCGTTCGCGAGAGCCACTTCCTTCGTCGCGATACCCAGCGCAGGGTCGTATACCGGCGCGGTCCGCCCGGAGACCGAGTGTGCTTCGGCGCCGTCGATCCAGTGAGGAACGACGGACAAAGTGGTCGGGATGGTTTCGGCGATGGTCATCGATCAATCCTTGGGTTGGTGGGATGCATGGTCGGGCGGGGCCCCAAACAATATTGATCCGGTCGACCCCGACGTGCACTGACAGTCGTGTACAAAAACACCGCACGTCATGTCCATTTTGTCGCGCGCCAATTTCGGACAAGGCAAGCAAAAAGGAGCGGACTCGGCAATCGGGCCGGGGACGATACGAAGCAATATTCCTGTTCCGTCCGGTGCACAGCTCGAGATCGTCTCATGAACCACATGCTCGCATCACTTGCAGGATCCGTTCGATATGACGCCGCCTTCATCGGCGGGACCGCGATCGCTCGAACGGATCTGCCGGGCAGAAGCACGGGCCGGCCACGACTCGCCGTCTCTTGCGATGCCCGAAATCTTCAGCTGGTTTCCGGAAGCGATGACGAGTTCGGAGATCGGAATATGGCAGACGTAACCGGACACCGCTGAGTGGTGGAGAGGTCGTCCACAAACGCTCGTTTACGGACAGGCCTCAGCCGCACAAAGTCCTTTCACGGGGTCGCTGGTGAACGCAGCTACGGTTCGGCCGGGGACCACTGCCCGATTCCTGCCGGCGAAGTCCCGACAAGATGTTGAGTGCGCCAAAAGCGGTTCAAATGGTCATCATTTAGTCATCAGATTCAATTTCATCTGACCCGAATTGACCGAGTACAATTGGAGGCAGTGAACCGCCCGGTTCCCTGTAAACACAAGGGAATCCGCCAGTTTTCGGAGATTTTCGGTAAAACCCGAGTTTAGGTTATTTCCTTACAAGGGGTCGCAGGTTCGAATCACGTCAGCTCGCCCAGAGTGAAAGTCCCGGGATACAGAGACGCTCAACGGGACCTTCTTCGTGGGGTGACACGGGCAGGCCCAGGCCGGTCGGGCGGTGAGCACGAAAGGTTGGGCCGCATGAGGAAGCAACCTGCCGCGTCGATTTGTTCGGGACTGCCCCCGGTTTGTTGACTCCCGACCTGTGAAGATTCGTCTTCGCTGGGACGATGTTCATCATGCCCAGGCCCTACCCAGCCGAGTTCCGCCGCGATGCGGTCGCGGTCGCCCGGAAGCATGAAGCCCCGCTGAACCAGGTCGCGAAAAAGTTCGGGATCTCCGAGTCGTGCCTGGTGAACCGGCTGAAGAAGGCCGACGTCGAAGACGGCGTCAAGCCTGGTGTGACGAGCACGAATCCGTCGAGCTCCGTGAGGCGAAGAAACGGATCTGGCTCCTGGAGCAAGAAGCCGAGGTCATGCGCCGCGCCGTCGCGTATCTTTCCCGGGACGTCAACCCAAAATGATGTCCCCGCTGGTCCGTGAACTGGCCGTCGACGGTGTCCCCGTCACGGTGACCTGTCGGCGATCCTCGAGATCGTGCCGAGCGCGGTGGGGTATCTGCGCGGGAGGTGTCGCGGGCACTCGGCTATCCGCTGCCGACCGTGTATCGCCTCATGCAGGCACTCGTGCAGAGCGACTATCTCGTGCATCTTCGTACCGAGCACCGATTCGAGCTCGGGTACAAACTCGACCGGCTGGGGGTTTCTCTGCACCGCCAGATTGGGGTGCCGACGCCGGTGCGTGCCGAGATCGCCCGCCTGCACCAGAAGGCCGAGGCGGCAGGGTACTTCGCGGTGTACCGCGGCGCCGACGTCGTCGTCGCCTTCGTGATGGATTCGCCGGAGCATCCGCGTCTTAAGCCTCTCAATTTTGGGTTTCACGAAGCGGCGCACGCGACGGCGTTCGGCAAAATCCTGCTGTCGGCGATGACCAGCGAGCAGGTGACACAGTATCTGGAGACACACGGGATGCCGCGGCTGACCGCGCACACAATGACGGTGCGAAACCAGCTCGACGAACACCTCGCACTCGTATCCCACGCCGGTATTGCCTGGGAGCACGAGGAGTTCGTGCCGGGCATGACCTGCGCGGCGATCGGGGTGCGCAACGGCGCGGGCATATTCGTCGGAGCCGTCGCGGTAAGCGCACCGAGCGCGGAAGTATCAGGCGAGCGGGAGCGGGTGCTGGAGCGGCTGCTGCGGGATACAGCAAATGGGGTGAGCAAGTACTACCGGTCGGGGATCGTTCGGCGATCGGCAACGGTGGCGTGAGGCGCCCGTCGAATGCCGCGGTGTTGCATTGGCGTCGATACCGAGTGATTCGACGTCGGATTCGTGCACGCCGGTGAAAGAGTAGTGCTTCTCATACCCGCCCCGGCGGTGCGGCACCCAAGCACTGGGCGAGGCTCGCATCATTCTTGAGAGCGTTGGACGAGTATATTAGACGCCTCCGGACTTAAGCTGATCGGCGATGTACTCGGCCTGCCGGATGGCGAGCGCCACGATGGTGAGCGTCGGATTGGCCGCAGCTCCCGTCGTGAACACCGACCCGTCGCTGACGAACAGGTTCGGCACGTCGTGCGCGCGACCCCACTTGTCGACCACGCCGTCCTGGGGCTTTTCGCTCATCCGGGCGGTGCCCATGTTGTGCGTGGCCGGGTATGGCGGGGTGCGGTGCGAACCGATCGAGCCGACCGCATCGTAGAGTAGCTCGGCCTGCGTGTAACCGTGGTTGCGCATGGCGGTGTCATTCGGGTGGTCGTCGAAGTGGATGTTCGGCACCGGAAGCCCGTTCTTGTCGGTCACGCTCGTGTTGAGGGTGACCCTGTTCGATTCCTGGGGCATGTCTTCACCGACGACCCAGAGGGCGGCGGTGTTGCTGTAGGCGTCGAGGATCTCAGTGAAGCCCTTTCCCCACGCCCCGGGGTCGGCGAAGCTGGCCAGGAAGGCAGGCCCGAGCGAAATCGTCTCCAGGTAGTAGCCGCCGGCGAATCCGCGATCCGGGTCGTGGCCCGATTCGTCGGCGATAACGCCGGCCATCGTCTCGCCGCGGTACATGTGCACAGGCTTGTCGAATCGCGCGTAGACCGACCCGGTGGTGTGGCGCATGTAGTTGCGTCCGACTTGCCCAGACGAGTTCGCCAGACCGTCCGGGAACATCGGGCTGCCGGACAACAACAGGAGTCGGGCGGTCTCGATGGAGTTGCCGGCGACCGCGACGAGCTTCGCGTTCTGCCGCTGGAGATTGCCGTCCGGGTCGAGGTAGAGCACGGCATCCGCTCGTCCCGTCGCGTCGTGGGTGACTTGCACCGCGTGGCAGTTCGGACGCAGGTCGAGCAGACCGGTCGCCTCGGCCCGCGGGATCTCGCGGACGAGGGTCGACCACTTCGCGCCGCTCTTGTCGCCCTGGAAGTTGAAGCCATCCTGGACGGACGCAGGACGCTCGTCATACTCCTCGGCGTTCGTGGCGTACGGGCCGGTGGAGTAGAACGAGTAGCCGAGTCGCTCGGCGCCATTGGCGAACACCTTGTAGTTGTTATTCGCAGGCAGGGGCTTGCGCCCGTGCACGTGCGTCGACCCCATCGCAATCTCGGCCCTGTCGTAGTACGGCTCGAGTTCGGCGAGGGTGATGGGCCAGTCGAGCAGATTCGCGCCTTCGATACGACCATATGTGCTTCGAGTCGCGAACTCGTGTGCCTTGAATCTCGGCGTCGCGCCTGACCAATGGGTCGTCGTGCCGCCGACCGCCTTGACAATCCAGGCGGGCAGATTCGGGAAGTCCCGGGCAATGCGATACGAACCGGAGGTAGTGCGCGGGTCGAGCCAGGCCATCTGATTGAAGGCCTCCCACTCGTTGTTGACGTAGTCGTCATTGCGGAGGTACGGTCCCGCCTCGAGGACGACGACGGGGATGCCCTTCGCTGTGATCTCGTAGGCGAGGGTTCCACCGCCCGCCCCGGAGCCGATAATGACGATGGCATCTTCGTTCTGATCGATGGCGGTCATTTCTTTACCTGCGCCATCTCCGCGTCGCGTTTGCCGGGCTGGTTGCTCGTGTCGCGATCAGTTGGCGTTGCGCTCGGCGCGCCACCCGGCAGGCTATCGGCGACCTCGACGAGTCGACGTGGGCCGTCGTAGGTCTCGATGCGTGGTTCGGGTAGCCAGTCGAGGTCATCGAACCCGCGGTCGACGTATCCGCCCTTGTCGAAGCTCGGACCCTCATAACCGAGCACCTCCCAGACGTCCTCGTGGTCGTACAGGTTCAGCACGGTTGTGCGGCGCACGAAGCCGAAGAACTCCGTCGCTTCGATTCGGCGAAGCACCTTCGTCGCAGCCTCGTCGTCGAGGTCCCGGAAGTCGCCGCCCGCGAAATGGCTGAGCGTGAGCAGGCCCTGGGTCAGCGCGACTCGGAACCAGGTCGAGTTCTGTGCCTCAGCGAGGATCGTGTCGGCCGTGCGCTCGTACGGGCCGTCGGGAAAGGACGGGTGGGGGAAGGCGACACGGATCATTCGGATGAGCACTCTGCGCGCGTCATCCGTCATCTCCGTCTCGTTCAATTGCGGGTACTTAGCAGGGAACGCCATCTGTCTGCTCCTATGCTCGAGCGGTCGGGGTAGTGGGAGGTACTTGGTGCTGCTGCGCCTGGTGGTGTTGATGGTGCTGCGAGCCTTCGGCCAATCTGTCGGCTGGCGTCCAGTCAGGGAACGAGGATGCCGCGGCCGATCAACCGGCCCGCTTCGAGGTCCGCAATCGCGTCGAGCGCTGCATCGATCGGGTACACCGCGGTGTGCAGTGTGACGCGACCCTGTGCGGTAAGGGTCATCAGTTCGACAAGGTCGTTGTAGGTTCCGACGAGATTGCCGATCACATTGATCTCGCGGGAGATGATCTCGATTGTTGGCAAGTTCACCGCACCGCCGTACCCGATCACATAATGCGAGCCGCGGTTGCGCAGCAGCCGTGGGGCAAGGAGTTCCGCGCCGCGTTCGCCGACGAAGTCGAAGACGACATGGGCGCCGCCACCGGTGATGTCGAGCACCTGCTTTTCCACGGTTGCGTCGTCGGTCGCGAGCGCTGTGTGGTGTGCGCCGAGCGTGCTCGCGAGTTCAAGGGCGGCCTCGCTGCGGTCGACGACGGTGATCGTGGCACTCGTAATGGCTGCGAGTGCCTGGATGCCGATGTGCCCGAGTCCGCCCGCTCCGACAACGACGGCGTGAGTGCCCGGGAAGAGCATATCGGCGGCCTTGCGCACTGCGTGGTAGGCGGTGAGCCCGGCGTCGGCGAGGGCCGCGACGTCGCGGGGTTGGAGCGCGCCATCCAACTTCACGACCGCCCGGGCGTTTGTGAGGAGCTGCTGGGCCATGCCGCCATCGACGTTGATGCCGGGGAAGGTCGCGTTCTCGCAGTGCGAGTCTTGCCCGATGCGGCAGGCAGGGCAGAGTCCGCAGCTGGTGAGCGGATGCATGATCACGGTGTCACCCGCACGCACATTGTGCACTGCGCTGCCGACCTCGCGTACCCAGCCGGCGTTCTCGTGGCCGAGGGTGTACGGCAGGCTCGGATGTTGGATCGGCTCCCACTGGCCTTCGATGATGTGGAGGTCGGTGCGACACAAACCAGCCGCGCCGACGTCGACGATGACGTCCCACGGTCCGGTGATCTTCGGCTCGGCAACGTCTTCGAGCACGGGGTGGTGGCCGTACCGGTGCAGTCGTAGTGCCTTCACGGGTTCCTCCTTGTCAACGTCGCCGACGTATGAGTCGCTACAAGATTCAGCATCCGTCCGTCGCCCGGCAACGAAGTTAAGCCAACGCCTACTTCAACGATCCAAAGCTGCCGAGCATCAGCGACGGTGCACAGGCGATGAATCGCTTGAACTTGCCCGCTGACGTTTCACCAAGCCCCCGCTCCCGCCTTGGCAACCTCCTGGTCCTGCTCGATAGACCCTGTGGAGACCCCGATGGCGCCCATGATTCGGCCGTCGCGGACCAGAGGAATGCCGCCGGGGAAGACCGCAAGCCGCCCGCCGTGGGCATCGCTCAATCCATAAATGGGGCCATCTGGGCGGGTGGCTCCCTGCAGGTCGCCGGTCTCGCACTGGAACGCGATCGACGTGTACGCCTTGTTGATCGCAATCGTGATGCTGCCGATGTTCGCCCCGTCCATGCGCACGTGAGCCTTGAGGTTGCCCCCGGCGTCGACAACGGCGATATCCATTGGCTGCCCGATCTCGGTAGCCTTCGCGGCGGCAGCGTCAATTACGCGCCGCGCCTCTTCAAGGGTGATGGTTTCGAGTACGGTTCCGTCGGCCATTTGGTATCCTTCCGCCTGAAATTAGTGGCTCAACTCAACCACGGACGACGCCGCCCGGATAGGTGGTGATTACCCCCAAGCCGGTGTGCGGGGAATCCCTCCTACCCCGGCGAGAGAAGCTTCCTTAAGGTGAGACAAACTCTAACTAGGAGGCTGGCTGTGGGTGTTGTGCCCCTGAAGGACATCGTTGTCCCGGCTTTTGAAGCCCGTTACGGCGTGCCGGCCATCAACGTCTTCAACGACCTCACGATGGAGGCGGTCCTCGCAGCCGCGGTCGGGGCGAACTCCCCGGTGATCCTGCAGACCTCCGTCAAAACCGTTCGCAGCATCGGCTCCCGGGTGCTGTTCGACATGTGGCAGTCCCTCACTAGGGGCATCGAGGTGCCGGTCGCGCTCCACCTGGACCACTGCCCGGACCGCAGCGTGGTCAGTGAGTGCCTCAAGGCCGGCTGGAACTCCGTGCTTTTTGACGCCTCGAGTATGCCCGTCGAGGAAAACCAGCGCCAGACCATCGAAGTGGTCGCCGAGGCTCGCCAGTATGGCGCCCAGGTGGAAGGCGAGATCGAGGCGATCACCGGTGTCGAGGATGACCACGGCTCCGATGACATCGCACCCCAGCAGAGCCTCGATACGGCCTTGGCCTTCATCGACGCCACCGGCATCGACGTGTTCGCCCCGTCCATCGGCAACGCCCATGGTAGCTACAAGGCGGCTCCCGTGCTCGACGTCGAGCGTGTCTCCGAGATCGTGGAAGCCCGCCAAATCCCCATCGCCCTGCACGGCGGGAGCGGGCTGAGTTCGGAGCAATTCGCCGACCTCATCGCCCGCGGCTGCGCGAAAGTGAACATCTCCACGGCGCTCAAGGAGACCTTCATTCAGTCCGGCCTGGCCTTCCTCACCCAGGCTGAGCGGGACAACAAATGGGATCCGCCGTCGCTGTTCACGCACACCCGCGCGGACATCATCGCGATGGTCACGGGTCTGACCGAGCAGTTCGGCAGCGCTGGCAAAGGCGGTCGCTGACATTGCCGGCCCTCATCTTCGACTGCGACGGCGTGCTCGCGGACACCGAACAGTACGGGCACCTGCCGGCCTTCAACCAGACCTTCGCCGAATTCGGCGTTCCCGTGACGTGGAGCGCGGAGGAGTATGCGGAGAAGGTCAGGATCGGCGGCGGAAAGGAGCGGATGCGCAGCATCATGACCCCGGAACTCGCCTCGCACCTCGGCCTGACCGACGGCGCCGCGGTGGACGAGGCAATTCTGGCGTGGCACAACCGCAAAACCGCCATCTACAAGGAACTTGTGGCATCCGGCTCGATGCCCCCCCGGCCCGGTATCGCCCGGATCGTCGAGGAAGCGCACGCGGCCGGTTGGATCCTCGCCGTCGCCTCTACCTCTGCGGAACCGGCCGTTCGCGCCGTGCTGACGCACGCAGTGGGCGTTGAGCTCGGGCAGGCCTTCACGGTTTTCGCCGGCGACATCGTGCCGCACAAGAAGCCCTCCCCGGACATCTACCTGCTTGCGCTCAAGGAACTCGGCCTCGACTCCAATGAAGCCGTCGTTGTTGAGGACAGCGCCAACGGGCTGCGCGCCGCACTCGGCGCGGGACTGCGCACCCTGGTCACCGTCAGCGGTTACACCCGTGAGGAGGACTTCAGCGGCGCTTCGCTGGTGGTCACTTCCCTGGGCGACCCGGGCGAGCCTGCCGAGGTGCTGAGCAATCCTGCAGGAGTCCACGTTCCCGGCGCCGTCTCACTGGCGACGCTTCAGGCCATTTTGGCGCAGCCGGGCCCTATCGCCATCCCTTCAACCACGACGGAGACACCATGACTGCAACCGACCTCGCCGACGTCGAGTTCGTCGTCCACACCCTTGCGCAGACCGCCGTCGACAAGGAAAAGGAGTTTGGCGACCTCGACGCCGTCGTGGGCGACGGGGACCTCGGCTACTCGCTGGCCCGGGGCTTCGAAAAGGTGCTCAACGACTGGGATACTTTCAAGCGCGACGACGTCGCCACTTTTCTGCAGCAGATCGCCGTGTCGATCTCCAGCCGAATCGGCGGCACCTCGGGGCCGCTCTGGGGTACCGCTTTCCTGCGGGCCTCGACCGCCTCGAAGGCGCTCGACACGATCGACGGGACCGCCGCCGTCGCCATGCTGCGCGCGGCCGCCGATGGCATCATGAAGCGCGGGAACGCGAACCTCGGTGACAAGACCCTTCTGGACGCTCTGGTTCCTGCCACAGATGAGCTCGAACGTCAGATCGCCGCTGGCGCCGACGCCGCCGAGTGCCGTGCCGCTTTTGCCAGGACCGCCCGTGAATGCGCCGATGCCACCAGAAAGCTCGAGGCGAAGCGCGGCCGGGCCAGCTACAGCGGGGAACGCAGCATCGGATCCCCGGACGCCGGCGCCGTGGCCGTCGCCATCATCATCGAGCACATCATCGCAGGCTGGGACAAGCGCTAGCTCAGACTATCCATCAGCTTTTTCTGCCTGTTTCGCCTCATCCCCAATATGCATCACAACTAATCCCTAATAATCATCACGACGATGTGGAGATCTCATGAAAATGTTCGTCAACGACCCGCAGCAGTTTGTGCCCGAGATGCTCCAGGGTCTTGCACTCGCCAACCCGGACACCCTCAAGTACGTGCCCGAATACAACCTCATCATGCGTGCCGACGGCCCGGATCAGAACAAGGTCTCGATCGTCCAGGGCTCCGGCTCAGGCCACGAGCCTGCGCACGTCATGATCGTGGGTAAGGGCATGCTCGACGCTGCCTGCCCGGGCGATGTCTTCGCCGCCCCGCCGTTTGACTACGTCTACGAGACGACCAAGATGCTAGCGTCGCCCAAGGGCGTGCTGCTGCTGGTTAACAATTACACTGGCGACAAGATGGTCTTTGAGATGGCACAGGAGATGTCCTCCGCCGAGGGCATCGAGGTCAGGACGCTCTTCATCAACGATGACGTTTCCGTGGAGGACTCCACCTACACGATCGGCCGTCGCGGCGTGGCTGGTAATTTCTTCGTCATCAAGGCAGTCGCCGCCGCCGCGGAGCGCGGGGCCGACCTCGACGAGGTGATCCGGATCGGCGAGAAGGTCAATTCCGTGACCCGCAGCATGGGCGTCGCGCTCACCGCCTGCACCCCGCCTGCCAAGGGTAGCCCGCTATTCGAGCTTGGCGAGGACGAGATCGAACTCGGTGTCGGCATCCACGGGGAGCCGGGCCGCCGCCGGGCCAAGATGATGTCCGCGAACGAGATCGTGGACGAGCTTCTCACCCCGATCGTCAAAGACCTGCCGTTCGGTAATGGGGACCGCGTGGCTCTCATGATCAACGGACTGGGCGGAACTCCGATCAGCGAACTCTACTTGCTCTACGGACAGGCGCACAACCGTCTCGCGGAGCAGGGTATCAGCGTTGGCCGCAGCTACGTCGGCGAATACTGCACCTCCCTGGACATGGCCGGGGCATCCATCACCCTGGTCAAGCTCGACGACGAAATTGAGTCGCTGCTCAGGGACCCGGCGGAAGTGCCCATCCGGGTGTTCTAAGCCTCGATCCACCGGTCGGCTTGGGGCTCGGGTCTGAATTCGGTTTGAGCCTGGTTTCTGGGTCGCGCGGGCTTGATCGCCAGGCCTCTCTGCCCGACGTGGCCGAAGGTGAACTTCCGCAGGGAGGACCCTAACGTCGAGGGGCATATGTCCCGTTGAATCCTTTCGGCAGGCCGCCGTGGCGCAGCAGGGCCATGTCATCGATCGAGTCTGCGCCGGCGACCATCCCCGCGACCACAGCGGTCACGTTCAACCCCGGCGTTCGCACCGTAATGACCCGGGACCGTGAGTCGCTCATTGGCCAGCTGTCCGAGTCCAGTTTTCCGGGCCAGCATCGACACA
>NZ_JBKJWH010000092.1:0-4846 GCF_046716805.1 Mycetocola sp.
TCCTTGAGCGTGATGGGTTCCCCGGCAAATCAGGTGGTGCCCGTTCTGCTCGCCTGTGTCGCCTCCTAAACTATGGCAAGTGAGCGAAGCGCTGGACGAGGGGCCGTATGCATCCTTGCGGCCGCGGCACGACGAATCCTCAGCGGGAAGGAATTTTGGCCGAACATCTGATCCAGCCGGAATGCCCGCTCAAGTTGCGGCAACCGGCGGTTGCGCGCCATTGACATACGCGACGATTCCAGACCTCAATGCCAGTGCGTTGAGGGTCTCTCGCAAGTCCTTCAGCGCGGGGAAGCGATCGTGACCTCGGCGAAGTCGAAGTCACGGGGGCTCGCCTGGGCGAGCAGTTCGGCGAGTTCTCTGCGGACGAGGACCTGCCGAAAGCTGTTCCAGCCGTCCCCGAACCACTCAGGGCTCGCCGCGATGTCGGCATCGCCGAGGGACGGCTCGATCCGAAACGGAGGAAGTCGCTCGACGGGGACCGGCAGCCACCTCCACCGGTTACAGCCAAGGCACAGTTTGCCGTCGGATCCGTTGCGCGCGATCGACGCTGCACGGATCTCATCAACGTCGAACCACCGAATGCCGACCGTCGGAATCACGATCTGGCTGGCGGATCCCGGGGGGGAACCCGCGCCATTGAACCGGCCGCAGATTAAGCGTGAAGCGAGCCGCGGCCTCGTCAGCGAGTGACTGCTCGAGGAAAACCCCTAAATGTCGAGCAGCCGACTCGGTTGCGCCACCGCTGACCGAGCGTCGGCGCACCTCTCCCGCTGCCGATATGCCGAACCCTCACCGGGGCGGTAGTGAGAGTCACGGTCAGCACGGCGGTCGCCTCCAAACATGGAATTGGACCGCCCTCTTTGAAGCTGCGTTCGAAAGCTTGTCTGGCGACAAGCTCCGAATCATCGACGCCCCCACCGTCGTCCCGCCGAAACCCGGCCTCTATGCGATCTACGGAGCTGAATCCGTTTGGACGACCCTCGGTGTGAGCTCCACCGCCGACGGCGGCCCTCTGTACATCGGCAAATCTGAGGACAACCTTCTGGCCCGCGAGGTGTACACCTATTTCAAGCAAGCCCCACCCGCAAGCCTGCAACCGGGTCATCGACAGTGCCCCGCCTCTTTTGCAGCCCTCCTTCGAACCGAATTGAGTTTGCGTTCCCAAGCTGGGAACGCGCTCGAACAGATCGAGACGCAACTCATCCATCATTGGGACTCGCCCATCAACATCGACAAAGCACCCACAAGCCGACACCACTCGAGGGCCCTTCGAGCGCTACTGGCACGGGAGGCAAGGGCTTACTCCGGAACCAACGAGACGTTCGGTGCCTAACGGTCAACGTTCCAGGACAAGTCGCGTCAAAGCGATACTCGGGTGGGCCGGTATCGCATCGCGACCGCGCCCGACCGGAACTCGTGGCGATCCACGAGTTCTAGCTGGATGCGCTCGCGCAGACCGGCGAGCAACGTCGGCCCGTGTCCGGCAAGGACCGGCTGCACAAGGAACTCGTACTCGTCGATCAGTCCCAGATCCGCCAACTCCAGTGGGAGCGTCACGCCACCGACCCACAGGCCTTCGCCTGATTCCTGCTTGAGCCGCTGAACCGCTTGCTCCAAGTCGCCTCGCACCAGCTTGGCATTCCAATCGACCCCGCTCAGCGTGCTCGAGACGACGTACTTATCCGCACGGTCGATGGTCTCAGCGAACGGGATCTGCCACTCATCCATCCAATCGGGCCACCTGCCCGTGGCGGGCTTCCGCCACGCCGACTCCATCATCTCGTAGGTCACCCGGCCGAACAGCAGGGCATCGGCTCGCTCCATCTCAGCGGTCCAGTAACGCATCGACTCCTCGTCCGGATGAAGCCCCGCCTCGTGGTGGCAGCAGCCGTCGAGCGTGACGTTGATCGAGTATCGAAGTGGTCTCATCGGGGTTCCTCCCTTGATGCACACAGCGTGTTTCACCGGATCGTACTCCGAGTGGCTTCGTTCTGAGACCTACCTCGGGAAGGTGCGCCCGATCACGTCGGACCCCTAAAAGCTATTCATATGTTCTGACCCTCCCCGGGTTCGAACGAACGGCTCGGCGCACGCTACGGGCTGTCTCAGATGGGGATCGTCGATCAGCACGAGTGGAACGCTCAGCGGGAACCCGCCGTCATTGCAACCATGTGAAGCTCGGTACGTCAGAAGCGCGGACCAGATGGCTGCACGAGCGCATCGCTTCGATCACCCGTCGAGGCTCGTAACCTCGGCGCGCCGATCACCGTGAGGCCGGCGATTGAGCCTGCACTCACTAAATACAAGACAATCGCCCACGGCGCGTGATCCCCTTCGCTCGTTGCAAACGTGTCTGCGAGCGACATGCCGCGGGTGCTGTCTGCGAACTGAGAGCCTCGATCGTCCTTATACGACTGGCAGCCAGAGCAGGGGTGGATACGATGCACGCATGACCCCACGCAGTAAGACGCTCACCAAAGTCATTGGTGGTGTCATCGCACTTGCCGCTGCGATCGTGACCTACGTCTACTTCTTCCAGCCGTGGCGCACCTGTCCGTATGACGATTCGTCCGCGGCCTGCTCGATGCTTCCGGCAGACGCAGCCGTGATGGCCACAGCGATGCTCGGAGTCTTAGTCGGCCTAGTCATCTTGGGCGTGGGACTCTTCACTAAGGGTGTCGACGTCGCGCGGTAGCGAACGCGTTTTACGCACTTTGGTGACGAACGGTAAGCGAAACGGTTACCGCATCAGGCAAGGCGCTAATCAACCGTCCCAGCCACGGTCCCCGGGCGAGCCCTGGCCACTCGTCGTGCCCCTGCCGTCCCCCTCCGAACCCCAAATGGGCTGGACAGGAGTTATTTCCCAAGAGTACGTTCACCTCAACCGCCTTCGATGGCGAAAGCGCTGGTCATGTTCCAAGCGAGTCGAATCGGGGGCTCATCGACTGCAAGGAGAATCAGCAATGTCTACTGGTTCACCCTCCGATCGTGCGACGGTCGATGTTGCGAGATCGGTAGTTCTCGGGCTGCTCGCTGGATTGGTTTGGTTCGTTGTCCTGTCGTACAGCGAAGGTGTCCGCGTTGTCTTTTTGACGGCTGGAGAGACGTTGCGGATCGTCCCTGTAATCCTGATTTCTCTAGCGGTGAGCGCGGTCGGCATGTGGGCTATTTCGCGCCTCGGGACAGGGTTCGGAATCGGCATAGCCGTTGGACTGACTCTATTCACGCTCATCGGAGCGATCGCTGGTGACCTAACCGCGACATTCGCGAACCCAATACTGTTACCGTTCCCAGACCTGTTCAGTCGAGGCGCGAGCTCTATCTCAGTATGGATCGCGGTAATCGCGTCACTGATCTTTGCTTCCTCGACCAAACGCCGACACCCCGATGTTTCGCGTGCGGAGGAACAACCGCGATTGAGTCGCCAGTACCCATAAGACGGACCCCTCACGAGAACCTCATGGACGCAGCGAGATCGCTGGAGCGAACCGTTCGAACCGTCGAAAAGGCGGGTACAGTGGGTTAATAGGAGAGAGATCATGCCTGACAAGTCGCCGCACGAGCATCACGTCAAGAAGCCGGCCGCCAAGACGCTCAAGGAGAAGCGCGCTGAGAAGCACGCGAAGGAGCACGACCACGACATGAGCGCCGCCTCCGATGCGGTGCAAGAGGCGCACAAGGCAGACCAGGCGCACAAGCCGGACGCCGGGCACCAGGGGGATGCCGCGCACAAGAAGCATTAGGCCACGCCCGCGGCGGTCTAGTTGTTCTTCCCACGGAGGTTGTGAGCGTGGCGTGAGGTGAAGAGGTGAGGACCTCCGGTATCGATATGGGTAACCACACCTAGATCGAGTTCACGGAGGTCCTCGTGTCTTACGTTACCCATGCCCGCGCCGCTTTGAACCCGACGGGCCGGTTGAAGATCGCCCGGCTCGTCATCGATGACGGCTGGACTCAGGCGCGTGTCGCTGAGCGGTTCCAGGTCGCCCGCGGCACCGTGTCGAAATGGGTGGCCCGGTATCGGGCCGAGGGCAAGGCGGGCCTGGAAGACCGGTCGTCGAGACCTCACCGCTCACCGAACCAGACACCGCAGCGCACCGAGCGGCGGATCGTCGCGTTACGGGTCACGAAACGGTGGGGTCCGCACCGGATTGCGTATCACCTGCATTTGCCGCAGTCGACGGTGTCGAAGGTCCTCACCCGATACCGGGTGCCATTGCTGGGACACATTGATCTGAATACCGGGGTGCGGGTGCGGAAACCGAAACCGGTGCGCTACGAACGGGAGAATCCCGGCGATCTGGTCCACGTTGATGTGAAGAAACTCGGCCGGATCCCCGACGGCGGAGGCCACCGCACCCGCGGCAGGGCAGAGGGTCGGAAGAACCGTTCCGGCGCCGGTTACGCGTTCCTGCACTCCGCGATCGATGACCACTCCCGGGTGGTCTACTCCGAGATCCTCACCGATGAGAAGAAAGAGACCGCTGCCGGGTTCTGGAGCCGCGCGAACGCGTTCTACGCCGGCCTGGGCATCACCGTCAGCCGGGTGATGACCGATAACGGGTCCTGCTACCGGTCCCGGCTGTTCAACGACACCCTCGGCGAGGCCATCACCCACAAATACACACGCCCGTATCGGCCGCAGACGAACGGGAAGATCGAACGCTTCCACCGCACCCTCGCGACCGAGTGGGCCTACGCCCACCACTACGACTCAGACACTGCCCGAGCCGACACCTACCAGGCCTGGCTTCATGACTACAATCACCACAGACCCCATACCGGCATCGGAGGCAAGTCACCCATCGAACGTGTCCACAACGTCAATGGGAAGAACATCTAG
>NZ_JBKJWH010000093.1:0-8478 GCF_046716805.1 Mycetocola sp.
GGTGAACACATACAGCGTCGGGTGTGACGGCTCGAGCAGTTCGAAAGCGCCGAGGGCGACCGTTTCGTTCTCGTGCCTGAGGGCAATGAGCTTGCGGTAGAAGTCGAAGACGCTCGAGCCTGACGCCCGATCCGCCTCCGCATTGAGCTCGGCATAGTTCGGGTTCACGGCGATCCACGGGGTGCCGGTTGTGAAACCGGCATGCTCCGTCGCGTCCCACTGCATCGGGGTGCGCGCGTTGTCCCGCCCCCGGGCGTGGACTCCGGCGAGGACGCTCGATGGCGCCTGGTCGAATCGTTCGACGGCCTCACGGTAGTGGTTGAGCGATTCGATGTCGCGGTAGTGCTCGATCGACTGGAACCGCACGTTCGTCATGCCGATTTCTTCACCCTGGTAGATGTACGGCGTCCCACGATGCAGGTGCAGCACGAGTCCCCAGAGGGTCGCGGACTCCACCCGGTATTCGGTGTCGTTACCGAACCGGGACACCAGCCGCGGCTGATCGTGGTTGTTGAGATACAGGCTGTTCCAGCCGCGTTCGGCGAGGCCGTCCTGCCAGCGGGCCAGGTTCGACTTGAGGGCGACGAAGTCCAGAGGAATCGCGTCGAATTTGTGGCTGCCCGAGTCGAGCGAAACGTGCTCAAACTGAAACACCATGTCCACCTCCGCGCGCGCCGGGTCCGTGAACAGCACGGCATCCTCGATACTCACGCCGGGCATCTCGCCGACGGTGAGGTATTCACCCTCGCGACCCGCGAAGACCTCACGGTGCATCTCCTGCAGAAAATCGTGGATCTGCGGACCCATCGTGAAGCCGAGACCGGAGCCGCGCTCCGGCCCGTCGATCAGCTCGACGCGTTTCGCGATCAGGTTGATGACGTCCATCCGGAACCCGTCGACCCCGCGGTCGAGCCACCGTCGCATCATCGCGTACACGGCCTGCCGTACTTCGGGGTTCTCCCAGTTGAGGTCGGGCTGCTGTTCCGCGAACAGGTGCAGGTAGTACTCGCCCGTCGTCTCGTCGAGCGTCCACGCCGGCCCGGAGAATGCACTCGTCCAGTCGTTGGGCGCGCTACCGTCCTCGCGCGGTGCACGCCACCAATACCAGTCCCGCTTCGGGTTGGTCGTCGCCGACCGCGACTCCACAAACCACGGATGCTCGTCACTCGTATGATTCACGACGAGGTCCATGACGATGCGGATGCCGCGCGCGTGCGCTTCGGCGACGAGCTCGTTGAAGTCGGCGAGGGTGCCGAACACCGGGTCGATGTTCTCGTAGTCGCGGATGTCGTACCCGTTGTCGTGCTGAGGCGATGGGTAGACCGGCGAAAGCCAGATCACGTCGACGCCGAGTTCGGAAAGATAGCCGAGTTTCGAGCGGATGCCGGCCAGGTCGCCGATCCCATCCCCGTCGGAATCCGCGAAGCTCCGCGGGTACACCTGATACACAACCGCCCGCGTCCACCACGGGGCTGCTGCACGGTCGTCTTCGGTGATTCTCGCGGTCGCATCCGTCATGCAGTCGATCCTCTCATTCGCAGCGCGCGGCGTTCTCGACGTGCGGGCCGAGATCTGGCATCCTCAGTACGTACCCCGTTCGGGGACACAGAATCAGAAGGACAACGATGAGTCTTTGGCGCACGAAAAGCATTGAGGCTTCCCTCGCCGATTCGCACCTGGAACACCGCAGCCTGAAGCGCACGCTCGGCACGTGGGACCTGATGGTGATGGGCGTCGCCGTCGCCGTCGGCGCCGGTATCTTCTCGGTCGGCGCGAGGGCCGCGGGCGACTACGCCGGGCCATCTGTGAGCCTTGCCTTCGTGCTCGCCGCAATCACTTGCGCCCTCGCGATCATGTGTTACGCCGAGTTCGCCTCCACGGTGCCCGTGGCCGGCTCCGCGTACACCTTCACCTACGCGACCCTGGGCGAACTTCTCGCCTGGATCATCGGCTGGGACCTCATCCTCGAAATGCTCACGGCCGGCGCGGTCATCGCCAAGTACTGGGGCATCTACCTCTCCCTGGTGTTCGAGCTGTGGGGCTGGAACGTACCGGACACCATCAGCGTTCTTGGGCTTCAGGTGACCTGGGGGCCCTTCATCATCGTCGCGGTCTTCACCACCCTTCTCGTGCTCGGCACCCAGCTGTCCGCGAGGGTCGGCGCCGTGTTCACGATCATCAAGGTCGCCATCGTCCTGTTCGTCATCGTCGTCGGATCGTTCTTCATCCGAGTCGAGAATTACACCCCGTTCATTCCGGAGGCCCGGCCCACCGAAGGCGGCTCAGGCGACGTGTGGGCGCAATCGCTGTTCTCGTTCATGACCGGTGCAGCGCCCGCGCAGTACGGCGTCTTCGGGCTGCTGGCCGGGGCATCCCTCGTCTTCTTCGCGTTCATCGGCTTCGACGTCGTCGCGACGAGTGCCGAAGAGGTGCGGGACCCGCAAAAGAACCTGCCGCGCGGCATCCTCGGCGGCCTTGCCATCGTCACCGTGCTGTACATCGGCGTGAGCCTCGTGCTGACCGGCATGGTCCCGTACACCACCCTCGCCGAAGCCGAGGACCCGTCCCTCGCGACGGCCTTCGTGGCAGTCGGGGCCGACTGGGCGGCGCAGGTCATCTCGGTCGGCATCCTCGCCGGCCTGACGACCGTGATCATGGTGCTCCTGCTCGGACTCGCCCGGGTACTCTTCGCCATGAGCCGCGACGGCCTGCTGCCCCGCTCCCTCAGCGTGACCAGCGACAAACGGCGCACACCGGTGCGGGTTCAGATTCTCACCGGCGTCGTCGTCGCGCTCCTCGCCGGCTTGACCGACGTGGGTGTGCTCGAGGAGATGATTAACATCGGAACCCTCAGCGCCTTCGTCCTCGTCAGCATCGCCGTTCTCGTGCTCCGGAAGAAGCGCCCAGACCTGCCGCGCGCGTTCCGGGTGCCGTGGGCGCCGTTCCTGCCGATCCTCTCAGCCGTGCTGTGCACCTGGCTGATGCTCAACCTCACCACGCTGACCTGGGTTCGGTTCCTGGTCTGGCTGGCCATCGGTTTGGTCATCTACTTCGCTTACGGCCGCCGTCACTCGGTGCTCGGCCGCGAGCAGGCGGACGAGAAGGCGCTCGCCCAGAAATCTGCGGCAGACTAGGCGGATGCTGCATCGCCACCCCGTACTCGGACTCTTCACACTCGCGTACCTGGCGTTCGTCGGCTGGCTCACCCTCGGCCCGCAACCTTTCGATGACGACCCCAACGGCCTGCTATTCCGGGCGCTTGCGTACTTCGAGCGCCATGAACCCACGTCGTGGATCACCTACAGCGGACTTGAGTTCACAGCGAACATCGGCATGTTCCTCCCGATCGGGCTGTTCCTCGTGCTGCTGTTCGGTCGCAGGCTGTGGTGGCTGGCCATGTCGCTGGGCTTCGGCCTGACCGTAGCCATCGAGACGGCGCAGATCTTCCTCCCCGCCCGGGTTTCCGACCCGCGCGACATCCTGGCGAACACCTGCGGGGCGGTTTTCGGTGTGCTCGTCGGGCTGATCCTCACCGCGCGGAAGGCACGCGCGATCCGCCTGGCGAGAGCACGTCGGCCGGTAAGCGCGACGCGCTGAGGTTCAGCGATCTGACGGCGGAGCCTGCGGACGGGTGTGCTGCGGGGGAAGAACGCGCTGGGCGCCCGTCGGGTCTCGCCGCGACGGCCCGGGAGGGGCGTCGTTGTGGTCGGCGAAAATCCATCTCGGTTTCGGCTCGACGATCGGCCTGAACACGGCGCGTACCGGCGCGCTCGACAGCACGATAGCGATGATCACGGCGAAGACCAGCATGCCGATGAGGTAGAGCTCCGGGAATTCCTCACTGCGCAGCACACCGCTCTCACGAAGCGGGTAGAGCACGAAACTGTGCAGGAGATACACGTACATCGTGTACTGGCCGAGGGTCGTCATCCAGGTCTCCTGGCGGGGGAGCAGGACGAAGAACGCCGCGCTGAGCAGAACCGCGAGGACGATGAGACCGAGGCGGACGCCGCCCGCCCACCACTGGTCGCCCCCGAGTCCCGCGTATGACTGGTCATAGAAGAACCAGTGCTGGAGGTTGATGGTGCGCCACACATCGACGAAGGCCACGAGCACGGCGATCCAGGCCAGCATGAAGACGATGGCGATTCCTCGGATCAGCCAGGTCTGGTGTTCCACCAGCCGCCACCGGTCGATGAGCTTCCAGCGGTGAAGCTGCCAGCCCAGCACGAAGAACGGCAGGATGCCGAGCGCCCGGGCGAGGGAGAATGTGCTGTCGACGTTGTCGAGGTACCCCACCCCGACCGAGATGATGAGCGACCAGGCCAGGGGCCAGCGCAACAGAGCAAGGTAGGGCAACACAAGCCGGAAGATCCCAAGCGCGAGGAGGAACCACAGTGTCCAGCTGGGCTGGGTCGGGTTGATCTCGCGTTTACCTTCGACAAGGAATTGAACGAGGGTCCAGATCGATTCCATGATCGCGTACGGCACGAGGATGTCGGTGATCACCCGCTTCATCTGCCGGACGTTCGGCGGCCCGCTCTTCGTGAAGTAGCCGCTGACGATCGCGAACGCCGGCATGTGGAACGCGTAGATCCAGAGGTACGTAACGAGGGCGGCATCCGAGTCGTAGGTGATCCGCTGGATGCCGTGACCCATGACGACGAGGACGATGCAGGCAAACCGCGCATTGTCCCAAAACGGTACCCGCGGTTTCGGGGCCGCTGCCGCCTGTTGTCCCTGCGGTTCAGCGCTCATCGGTGCTCCTCTACGGTTCATCGCTCGCCCCTCAACCCTATTCCGGAAAAAACTTCGTTCCGAACGGAATAGATGCCGGAAGCGCCTCGTTACACCTCATATCCATTCAAGTGAATGGACTAAATTCTTGCTGAAAGGCGATCATGCAGTTCGGAATCTTCAGCGTCGGGGACATCACCACCGACCCCACCACCGGTCACACCCCCACCGACGCCTCGCGACTTGCGGACATCCTGACCATCGCACAGCACGCTGAGGCGGTCGGCCTGGACGTCTTCGCCATGGGTGAGCACCACAACCCGCCGTTCTTCCCGTCGAGCCCCGTCGCCATCAACAGCTACCTGGCCGCGAAGACCTCGACCATCATCCTCTCAACCGCCACCACGCTCATCACCACGAACGACCCGGTGCGCATCGCCGAGGAATACGCGATGCTGCAGCACCTCTCGGGCGGCCGCATGGACCTCACACTCGGCCGCGGCAACACCGGCCCGGTCTACCCGTGGTTCGGTGAGGACATCCGCCAGGGTATTCCGCTCGCCCTGGAGAAGTACGCGCTGCTGCGCAAGCTGTGGCGTGAAGACGTGGTCGACTGGGAAGGCCAGTTCCGCACACCACTTCAGGGGTTCACTTCCACTCCACGCCCTCTCGACGGCGTTCCGCCGTTCGTCTGGCACGGCTCGATCCGCAGCCCTGAGATCGCCGAACAGGCGGCGTACTACGGGGACGGGTTCTTCTCGAACCACATCTTCTGGCCCGCATCCCACACCCAGAAGATGGTGGCCTTCTACCGCCAGCGCTTCGAGCACTACGGCCACGGCCGCGCCGACCAGGCCATCGTCGGACTCGGCGGCCAGGCTTTCATGCGCAAGAACTCGCAGGACGCTGTCCGCGAATTCCGCCCGTACTTCGACAACGCCCCGGTGTACGGTCACGGACCGAGCATGGAGGACTTCACTTCCCAGACCCCCCTCACCGTCGGCAGCCCTCAGCAGGTCATCGACAGGACGCTTGGCTACCGCGATTACGTCGGCGACTACCAGCGCCAGCTCTGGCTCATGGATCACGCCGGGCTCCCGCTCAAGACCGTCCTCGAGCAGCTCGACCTGCTCGGCGGAGAGGTCGTGCCAGTGCTCCGTCGCGAGTTCGACAAGAACCGCCCGGCGGATGTTCCGGATGCCCCCACCCATCAGGCGCTCAAAGCCGTCGCTGAGAAGGCCGCTCAGAGCGACACGTTCTCCGTAGCCCAGGGTGCGACCTACTCCGTCGAGGTGAAGTAATGACTGTTCGCAAACTCGCCGTGATCTCGGCGGGCCTCAGCCAGCCGTCGTCCACCCGCATGCTCGGCGACCGCCTTGCGGCTGCCACGGTCGCCCGACTGGAAGAAAAGGGTGTCGAGGTCGAGGTGACGACGGTGGAGTTGCGCGACGTCGCCCAGGACATCATGAACAACATGCTGACCGGTTTCGCCAGCCCGAAGCTCGAGGCCGTCATTGACGCTGTCACGGGTGCCGACGGGCTCATCGCCGTCACGCCGATCTTCACGACCAGCTACAGCGGACTGTTCAAGTCGTTCTTCGACGTTCTCGACAACCGTGCGCTGACCGACATGCCGGTTCTCATCGGTGCGACGGCGGGCACCGCCCGCCACTCACTCGCGCTCGACTACGCGATCCGGCCGATGTTCACCTACCTGCACGCGGTGATCGTCCCGACCAGTGTCTTCGCGGCATCCGAGGATTGGGGAAGCGGGGCCGACAAAATCAAGACGCTGCCTGACCGAATCGATCGTGCCGCCAGCGAACTGGTGCCCCTGGTCATCGCGTCGGAGCGCTCGAACACCGTGCGTGACCCGTTCGGTTTCGACGCCGCGCTCAGCCCTGTGGGCGGTTTCCAGCCCAGCTGATCCAACGCTCCGTGAACGATGCCGCCCCTCAGTGAGGGGCGGCATCGTCGTCGGTGGTTTTCGACGAGGGTGGCCGCGTGCGCTTCGGGAGCCGGTTCCTGAGCGAGGCCGCCCGCGGCCGTGTCGAAGGGCGGTGCGGTCGGCTGGGTGTGGTGGGCGCGGATCCGCCCCCGCGACTGAAGCCAACGCGCTCGCCGGTGCGGACCGGGTAGGTGCGCCTGAGGTCGTCCGGCACGGCGTAGGAGCACCATCGCGCATCGGTCCCTTCGGGAATCTCCGGCAGCCACCAGACGATCGATCCCCACACCACGAAGACAAGCACCGCGGCGGTGACGGTGTCGAGAACACCGAAGCCGGTGCCGCGCACCTGCGTGGCGACAAGGACGAGAACGCCGGATGCCGCAGCGGCGATCAGGGAGACGGTCAGCCAGTTGATCAGCCAGGTTCGCGGGAGGGAGCCGATTATCGGCAGCCAGCCCAGCGTCAGCACCGCCGCAACCGAGAAGCCGGCTGCCGTGACGGTGACCGGGAGCAGCGTGCCGGGGTCGGGGCGCTCCGACTGGATCCAGCCGGGCAGCAGCACAACGACAAGCAGCCAGGCTGCAGTGGCGACGACCCCGGCCCCGTAAAGATGGGCGCGCTTCTTTCCTTCGCTCGGGGAACGGGCGCGCAGCCATGCACGCGACCCGAGCACGGCAGCGGATGCGACGAGGATCCAGAACGACACCGAGAGCCCGAGCGTCCACAACACCCAGCCCGCCGCGACAAGCGTCGCCAGCGAGCCGACCGCGTGGACAGCACCCTGCCAGGCGGCCTCGCGCCGGACCTCGAGCACAAGAGCGAGAATCCGAGGGCCCACCGTCGCGTTCGAGGCCCTCAGGAGCGCGACGAGGCGTTCCCACGCGCCGAGTCGTCGGGAAATCGCGACGACAAGGCCGACGCCCAGTGCGGCAATGAGCAGCGAACCGGGCAGCACTGAGAAGATGTCGGTCCGGCGGGCGGGCAGGTAGGCGGCACTCGCGGCGACGGTGATGGTCACCCCGATAACGGCGGCGGCGAGAGCCTGCCGAACAGGATTGCGGACGAGGGGCAGGAAAACCAGGAGGGGCCGTAGCACCGCGAGCAGCAGGCGCACGGGAGTTCCTGCCGAGCCCGAGATCGCCCGTGACGCCACTCGCACCGTGCGCGACAGGATGGCGACGAGGTAGGCCGGCTCGAGGTTGTCGAGCGAGTCGCCGCCCAAAGCGAATCGTGCGCGAACATCTCGGGGGCTGGAGCCGCCCGGAATACCGGGAAAGGGCCCGAACTCGCTTCCCGAAGCATCCTCGAGCACGGCCGACTGGGCGGCATCGACACTCCGGGAAAGCTCCGGCGGTTCGCCGTCCCCGCGCCCCGGATACGACTCGAGAAAGCGAAGCATCCCCGCAGCGGCGTCGAGTCGTCCCCACCACCAGTCATTCGACCGCCAATGTTTCGACAGGATTCCAGCGAAGTTGAAGAGGGAGGCGCCGGCGAGTTTCTCATCCGACGCGAGCCGTGAGTCGCTGTAGAGCCGGGAAACGACCTCCTCGTCGAGGTCGGCGCGGGGGAGCGCAAGAGCGGCGACCGTCGCTGCTCGAACTCTCCGGTCGAGAAGGGTGGTGAACTCCTCCGGCTTCGACGGCGGCTCGTTACCGGTGATCCTCCAATAGGCCAGAGCCGAGATCGGCTCGGGGATGCCACTCGACGCCCGGAACGGGGCGAGATCCCTTGCTCGGAAGTCCCGCCGGCGCGACGGAACGCCGGCGTACGGCGACTCTTCCCATCCGGCGTGT
>NZ_JBKJWH010000094.1:0-33101 GCF_046716805.1 Mycetocola sp.
TGGCGCAGAGCGCCGGCGCTCGTCCACTCCATGAAGGTGACCTCACCGACCAGTTCCGGTTCGATCCACTTCGCGTGCAGCAGTTCGTCCCGCGGGGCGTCGTGCACCGGGGGAGACTTCCGTGCCATCTCCCTGAACCGGGTGAGCATCGCGCGGCGCTCAGCGTCGGAGAAACCGGTCCCAACGCGTCCCGCATAACGGATGCCGGCGGCATCCGGAATTCCGAGGACCAGCGAACCGATACCTCCAGCGGCGCTGCCGGCTCCGGGACGCCATCCCACCACGACAACCTCCTGGGTTCGCTGGTGCTTGAGCTTGATCCAGGCGCGGGAGCGCCGCCCTTCGGTGTACTGGCTGTCCCGCACCTTCGCGATGACCCCCTCGAGACCGAACGACGTGCTCGACGCGAGTGCTGCCTCGATGTCGCCGTCGAATTCCTGGGGGACCTGCACCGGACCGGTCGGTGTGACGCTCGCGGCAAGAGCCGCACGGCGAACGTCGTATTCGTCGGCGGTGATGTCGTGCCCGTCGAGTTCCAGCAGATCGAACAGCATCAGTTCGATGGTCGCCGAGCGGGCGGCTGACTCTTCCTCGGTCAGCCCAGCGCGGGATTGCAGAAAGCCGAAGTTTGGCCTGCCTCTCCGATCGAGCGCGACAATCTCGCCGTCGAGGACAGCGGACTTCGGTTTCACCGCCTCCCGCAGCGGCTTCACCAGCTCCGGGAAGGTCGCTGTCAGGTCTTTCCCGTTACGGCTTATCAGCCACACATCCTCGCCGTCCAGGTAGGCGACGGCACGGTATCCGTCCCACTTCATCTCGAGGGCCCAGTCTTCGTCCGTGTCGAGATCCGTAACCGTGCCGGTGGTTGCCAGCATGGGGGAGCGCAGCGGTCGGGCGATTGGAGCGGGCTCTGCGGCGGCGAATGCGGGCAGCGATGTCACGGGTGCCCGGCGGAGCCTGGATCCGGACTTCTTCGCCGAGCCGTCCATGAGGTGGATCAGCCAGTTGTTCGCGGCTCCGGGCCTGCTCGTGTGAATCAGTGCGTACTTCCGGGGGACCCCGCCGAGGCCGCCGCCCGGCTGGCCCGTCAGCGTTGCGATGACTTCCTTACCTTCTCGCCATTTCTCCAGTTCGAAGTTGCCGGAATCCCAGATGGTCACCTCTCCCGCCCCGTATTCGCCTTTCGGGATCGTTCCCTCGAACGTGCCGTACTCGAGTGGGTGGTCCTCCGTCTGCACGGCGAGGTGGTTCTCCGTACCGCCCAGCGGCGGTCCTTTCGGCACCGCCCACGACACCAGCACCCCCTCATGTTCCAGGCGGAAGTCGTAGTGCAGCCGTCTGGCATGGTGCTCCTGGATGACGAAGGCGTTCCCGCCCGACAGCGGTGCGACAGCATCCGGAACCGGCTCTGGTGTCTTCGACCCGTCTCGCATGCTGCGGTACTTCGAAAGGCGGTCCCGGGATTCGGGGGTCGCTTCGAAGCTCTCCAGGTGATGCGGAGTCGGTTCGAGCCCTGCGTCGCGTGACGCCAGCAGCGGGGAGAGGACGTCCCCCCGCTCGGCCACGCGGTCGAGCACCTCCTCGAAGTCGAGCTGCTTCAGGGACGGCGAACCGAGTTCTTTCCAGCTGCGCGGAGCCGCCACCATCGGCGTCAGCCTGCCGCGAAGCGAATACGGTGCGATCGTCGTCTTCGCCTGGTTGTTCTGGCTCCAGTCGACGAGCACCTTGCCGGTGCGCAGGGACTTCTTCATATCGCTGACGATGAGGTCTCGATGGTCGGCCTCGAGCGCGCGGGCGAGTTCGTGCGCGACGGCAGACACCTGATCGGACGTCCACCGACCATCGAGCGGCGCGTAGAGGTGGATGCCCTTGCTTCCGCTCGTGACGGGCAGCGGTTGCAGTCCCATGTCGGTCAGGATGGCGCGGGCGAGCCGGGCGACCTCAGCGCACTCGGGCAGACCGACGCCGTTCCCCGGGTCGAGGTCCAGCACGAGCCGGTCGGGTTTGCGGCGCCCGCCGGTACGTTCGAACTGCCATTGCGGCACGTGGACCTCGAGCGCGGACATCTGTGCCAGCCATACCAGTGTCGCCCTGTCGTTCACGAGCGGGTACTCGTTCGGCCCGCCGCTGTGTTCGATCGACCGTCTGGCGATCCAGCCCGGCGCCGATTCGTCGAGGTTCTTCTGATAGAAAACATCGCCGGGATGCTCAGGCGTTCCAACTCCGTGGACCCACCTTTTCCGGGTGGCCGGCCGGTTCGCCGTGTACGGGACCATCACGTCGGCGATCTGGGCGTAATAGCGGAGCACGTCGGCCTTCGTGGTTCCGGTCGCCGGGTACATCACTTTGTCGAGGTTGGTGACGGTAATCCTCCTGCCGTCGACCTCGACCGCCTGTCGGGCACCTCCGCGAGCGGCCATCGACTACACCGGTTCCGGAATCGGCGGGTAGGTGATGGTGGTCCCTTCGACCTGGGCAAACCGGGTCAGCGTATGCGGCTTCGCCGACGAGACGCTGTAGATGTCGTTGACCGACACGCCGCGAACGAGCAGGGCATCGCCGACAAGTGAACGGTGACAGCGCCAGGGAACGGCCTCCGCGCACATGATCGCGACCGTGCGCCCGTCAGCGAGTCGCAGCAACTCGTCGATGCCGTCGCTGAAGGCGTCGGTCTGCATGTAGTCCGCATAGCCTCGGAAGGAGGTATTCTTCCAGCCGGTGTTGATCGAGTCCACCGTGGTGCGGCGGAGTCCGCCGAGCGTCTGCAGCCGGCGATACGCGATGCCGGCTTCGGGGAGGCTGGCCTGTAATTCTTCCTCACCGAATTGCGGGTTGTGGCGGGATCTCGGGATGGTCCGGATGTCGGCCACCAGAGTCACGCCGTGAGCACGCAGCAACGAGGCGAACTCCTCCATCGGGTGCGTCGAGTGACCCACGGTGAAAATCTGCCGCATGCGGGGCAGCGTATCGCCGTTGCCGACGTTGCTCAAGCCACCGATGGGGACGTCGGCTGAGGTCGCCGGCCCCGTTGCGGGCGGATGCCACGGAGCGGCAGTCCGGGATCCGTGGCGGTGAACGCCTCCCGCGTCTCAGCAAGCCACGCCAGCGCCGCGTGTGCCCAGAGTCGCGACGCCGAACCAGTGACGGTGGATCGGAGAGCCAGGTCTTCGCTGGGATCGGCGATCGCCGCGAGAAAAGAATGCCAGGCCAGCTCATGTCGGTCGAGGAGTGAGCGCCAGTCCCTGCCCGGCAGGCTTGAGCCGACGAGCACCTGGTCCAACAGGTCCGCCCAGGAGCGCGGGTCCGGTGCGACCGGGACGTCAAGCCATCGATTCACCGAGTCCGAACCGGTGGATGTGAGGGTGTACAAAGGCAGGTTATCGTCGGTCGTCGTGCCCGAGGTGATGAGACCGGACCTGCCCAGGCGGTCGAGCGTGCTGTAGACCTGCCCGACGTTGAGACCGGCACGATGGGGCGCACGGGTGACGAGTTCGTCCCGGAGGGCCAGGCCGTATCCGGGGCCGAGGGAGAGAATTGCGAGGATGCCCTCCTTGACAGCCATGGCACCTCCATTGCTCGTCGCGTGTTTGAAGTCTACCGGGTATAGGTCTGTGATGGCTGGTAAGCGGCCGACGACATCTCTGTAATTCCGCCGTTGTGATCTGCCTGCTGACTGGGGCATAATGACTGCAACGGCCTCGTGCCGACAATTTCATACGATGCCTCAGAACTCCGGCATCTCCACGGTCGTTGGGGAAGACGTACCACAGGAGATGGAGGAGAACATGGTGGCATCAGTCGCACGAGGGGTGATTTTGGTTCACTCCTCTCCGCGCGCGCTCTGCCCGCACGTTGAATGGGCAGCGGGGCGCGCTCTCGGTCGCGCCGTGAACTTCGCATGGGAGGACCAGCCGGTTCTCAAAGGCGCACAGCGAGCCGAGTTCTATTGGGAGGGCTACCAGGGGATGGGAGCCGCTCTCGCTTCAGCCTTGCGCGGCTGGGAGCATCTTCGGTTTGAAGTGACCGAGGACCCCACTCCGGGCTCGGATGGCGGCCGCTGGCTGCACACCCCTGACCTCGGCATCTTCTTCGCCCAGACCGACACGGCGGGAAACGTCGTCGTGCCTGAGGACCGCGTCCGTTACGCCATGGAGGTTGCGGGAACGAACGCGGCCGAATTGCATCGTGAACTGCGGATCGCTCTCGGTCAGGCCTGGGACGACGAGCTCGAACCGTTCCGGCACGCATCCGACGACTCGTCCGTGATCTGGCTCCACAAAGTCGGCTGAGAGTCGCATTCCACGGCTGCAGGATCCACACCCGTGGCTTCACGCGTTCCGGTTGGTGATTACCCGGTCGGTTCGCGGTTGAAACAGTGTGATCCTGGCAACAGAAGAACCCCCGACGGATTCTCTCCGCCGGGGGTTCTGTTCTGCCGATCAGTAGGTTCGGAACGCGACGACAGCGTTGTGCCCGCCGAAACCGAACGAGTTGCTGAGCGCGAGCAGGTCGCGCGAACCCAGGTCTCGCGGTGCGGTGACGACATCGAGCGGGATCGCCGGATCCTGCTCGGTGAGGTTGATCGTCGGGGGAGCGGTGCGCTCGTGCAACGCCAGGATCGTGAAGATCGCTTCAAGGGCACCGGTGCCGCCGAGGAGATGACCGGTGGCGGCCTTCGTTGCCGACACGGCGATGTTGGGCAGGTGGTTGCCGAAAACCCGGAGCAGGGCGTTGTACTCGGCGATGTCGCCGACCGGGGTGCTCGTCGCGTGGGCGTTGACGTGCAGCACATCGCGCAGGCTCGCACCCGCCCGCTCGACGGCGCCAAGCATGGCGCGGGCGGCGGCTGATCCCTCCGGATCCGGGGCGGTGATGTGATACGAGTCGCTGGTGACCGAACCGCCGGCGAGTTCTGCGTAGATGCGAGCGCCGCGGGCCAGAGCGTGCTCCTCAGTTTCGAGCACGATCGACGCTGCGCCTTCACCGAGCACGAAACCGTCGCGGGACACGTCGTACGGCCGGGATGCCGTCTCGGGGGAGTCGTTCCGACGCGACAGCGCCTGCATGGCCGAGAAGGCGGCGATCGGCAGCGGGTGAACGACGGACTCGGTGCCTCCGGCGATGACCACGTCGGCCAGGCCCGCCTGCAGGTGTTCGTAGGCGTTCGCTATGGCCTCGGTGCTCGAGGCACAAGCGGAGACATCGGTGCGGGAATAAGCGCGGGAGGGAATGGACATGCTGATCGCGGCGGAGGCGGCGTTGGGCATGAGCATGGGGATCGTCATCGGGAGGACCCGGCGCGGGCCCTTCTCCTTGAGCGTGTCCCAGGCATCGAGCAGTGTCCAGAGACCGCCGATGCCGGTGGAGTAGTCCACGCCGATGCGGAGCGGGTCGACATCGGGGGACCCGGCATCCGCCCAGGCTTCACGCGCGGAGACCAGCGCGAACTGGCTCGACGGGTCGAGGCGCTTGACCTCCTGGCGTTCGAGAACGTCGGACGGGCGCACCTTCGCTTCGCCGGCGAACGTCACCGGGAGGTTGTGCTCAGCCACCCAGTCGTACTCGAGGGACCGGATGCCTGATTCCCCTGCGAGCAGTGCCTTCCAGGAGTCCTGAGCGGTTCCGCCCAGGGGCGAACTGGCACCGACACCGGTGACGACGATTTTCTTGGTCATGCGTGGAACTCTCCTGGTGCTGGTCAGCGATACGAAGGGGAATGGCACGTCCGCGTGAGCGGGGAGACTGGATCGGGCGTTGCTCGATCCGGTCTCCCGCGCGTCGCTGAAACGGGTTAGGCCTGCGCCTTGACGATGAAGTCGACGGCGTCGCCGACCGTCTTGAGGTTCTTGACCTCTTCGTCGGGGATCTTGACGTCGAACTTCTCTTCTGCGTTGACGACAATTGTCATCATCGAGATCGAGTCGATGTCGAGGTCATCCGTGAAGGACTTGTCGAGTTCGACGGTGTCGGCAGCGATGCCGGTCTCGTCGTTGACGAGTTCAGCCAGACCGGCGAGGACTTCTTCGGTGGACAGTGCCATGTTGTTTTCTCCTTGAGTATCGATTGACCGTGAAACAGTCTATGGGGGCGGGCAACGTGAGGATCGCGCGCCGTGCGGGTGGATCTAAGGCAGGACGACGACCTGGGCGGCGAACACGAGCCCGGCACCAAAACCGATCTGCAAGGCGAGGCCACCGCTCAGTTCCGGGTTCTCCTGCAACAGACGGTGCGCCGCCAGCGGGATCGATGCGGCCGACGTGTTGCCGGTCGTTTCGATGTCGCGTGCGATGACAACGCTGTCCGGGAGCTTCAGCTGCTTGGCGAACTCGTCGATGATGCGCATGTTCGCCTGGTGGGGGATGAAGGCGGCCAACTGGTCGGCGGTGATGCCGGCAGCCTCGAGGGCCTGCTTGGCCACCTTCGCCATGTCCCACACGGCCCAGCGGAAGACGGTCTGTCCCTCCTGGCGGAGCGTCGGCCAGTCAGCTTCGCCGCGGCGATACTCCTGCAGGGTCGCGTTCATGGCAACGGCGCCGGCCTTCGATCCGTCTGAACCCCAGACAGTGGGAGCGATACCCGGGTAGTCACTGGGCCCGACGACTGCAGCGCCAGCGCCATCCCCGAGCAGGAAGGAGATCGAGCGGTCGGTCGGGTCGACGACGTCCGAGAGCTTCTCGGCGCCGATGACAAGCGCGTAGGTGGCGGCACCGGAACGGATCAGGGCGTCGGCCTGGGCGATCGCGTATGGGTAACCAGCGCACGCGGCATTGACGTCATAGGCAGCCGCGGGATTCGAACCGACCCGGTCGGCGACGACGGCAGCCATGGACGGGGTCTGCTGGATGTTGCTGATGGTCGCGATGATGACGGCGTCGATGAGGGCCGGGTCGATCCCGGAGACCGCGATAGCCTCCTTCGCGGCATCCGTGGCCAGGTCAACTGCGAGGAGGTCCTGGCTGGCGCGTGTGCGGGTGATGATGCCCGTGCGCTGGCGGATCCACTCGTCGGACGAGTCGATGGGTCCGATGAGGTCTTCGTTGGGAACGGAGATGTCGCCGCGTGCTGCTCCGAATCCGAGGATGCGGGTGAAGGCCGGCCCCTGGGACTGCCGCAGAATGGGTGTTGTCAATGCGTCTCTCTCGTTTGGAGTGGAGGTTGGGCGGAAGCGTTCGTCGGTCACGCCGCGAGCAGCTCGAGGGCGGCCGGGAGATCGTCCGGAGTTTTGATCCCGACGGCTGGGACACCCTTGAGACCGCGGCGTGCCAGTCCGGTGAGGGCGCCGGCCGGGGCGAGTTCGATGATGCCGGTGACGCCGACCGCCTGCATTCCGGCCATCGTCAGATCCCAGCGTACGGGCGAGGCGACCTGTCCGACGAGAAGTTCGACGAACCGGGATCCGGAGCCCACAACAGTACCGTCCGCGTTGGTCCAGAGAGTGCGAACCGGGTCGGATGCCTGTACCGATTCAGCGGTGGAGGCGAGTGTTGTGCGCGCTGCTTCCATGTACCGGGTGTGGAACGCCCCGGCGACCTGGAGGGGGAGTACCCGCGTTCCGGCGAGCGGAGCGGCGCTGAGTTCGGCGAGAGCCTCGATCGTTCCGGCGACGACGATCTGGCCGCCGCCGTTGAAGTTGGCGGGCTGCAGCCCGAGCTCGTCGAGTCGGGTGAGAAGCGCGTCCTCGTCGCCGCCGAGGACGGCGCTCATCCCGGTAGGGACGGCGGCCGCAGCACCAGCCATCGCCGTCGCGCGAGCGGCGACGAAACGCATCGCTGTGAGTTCATCGAAGACACCGGCGCCGACCGCGGCGGTGATCTCACCGACCGAGTGCCCGGCGATGGCTGTCGTAGCCGGGAGTTCGGCGTGCGCAGTCAGTGCCCGGAGGGTGAGGAGGCCAGCGGCGACGATGAGCGGCTGAGCGACGCGGGTGTCCCGGATGGTGTCGGCGTCTGACGTCGTGCCGTGAGCCACCAGATCCAGACCGGCGACCTCCGAGTACTGCTCAACCAATGCCCGGTTCGCCGGGTCATCGAGCCACGGGGAGAGGAAGCCGGGCGTCTGGGAGCCCTGGCCGGGACATACGAGAACAATCACGCTACCAGTCTGCCAATCACGGTCCGGATGCGAGTGTTGATCATCACACAAGAATGGCAGGTTCCTTTGTGCATGTCACACAGAGAAAGACGGATGAGGGTCAGCGCCGCCGCTTGACGGCATCCGGTTCGGCGATTGATCCGAGGATGAGGGCGGACTGCAGGATCAGCGCTTCACGAGCCCCGGTGGCGTCCCAGCCGATCACATCGGACACCCGTTTGAGACGGTAACGCACAGTGTTCGGGTGCACGAAGAGTTCCCGAGCGGTTGCCTCAAGGGAACGCCCGTTGTCGAGGTAGCACCACAGAGTTGTTACGAGTTCCGTCGAATGCGCCTGCAGGGGGCGGTAGATCCGTTCGATGAGCGTCGTGCGGGCGAGGGCATCACCGGCGAGGGCCCGTTCAGGCAGCAGGTCATCTGCCTGCACCGGGCGTGGGGCGTGACGCCAGGCACGCGCAACGGCGAAGCCGGCGAGCGCCGCACGAGCACTCTTCGACGCTTCGACAAGGGTCGGGACGGCGTGGCCGAGCACGAGGTATCCGGAACCGAATCCCGGTTCGAGTTGAGTGGCGATCTCCACGAAGCTCAGCGACGCAGCGGTGCCGATCTCCTCATCATCGACACCGTGCGAGGTTTCCGCGCGGCCGATCACCAGCACGAGGCGTCCGCCCTGCACTCCGATGAGAACGTCTGCTGCCATGTGTCGCGCCGTTCGGCGCAACTGGTCGACATCGAGCTGGGGCGGGGTCGTGCCGACGAGCACAGCAACCTCACCGTGGCCGTGCCAGCCAAGGGCGGCGATCCGGCTCGGCAATTCGTCGTCTGCTTCGCCCGACAGGATCGAGTCGACGACGAGTGCTTCGAGCCGTGCGTCCCACAGGCCACGAGCTTCCGCTGCTCGCGCGTAAACGTCAGCGGCAGCGAACGCGATCTCCCGTGAGTACAGGAGGATGCCTTCGCGGAGATCCTCAGCGCCACCATCCTTCAGCCGTGCTTCTACGACCTCGACGGTGACACGGATGAGCTGGAGCGTCTGCTGCAGGCTTACCGAGCGCAACAGTTCACGCGGTGCCGCGCCGAAGACATCCGCTGCAATCCATGGCGTCGACTTGGGGTCGTCGAACCAGGCGATGAACGAGGCGATACCGGCCTGGGCGACCAGGCCGACCGCCGACCGCCGCCCTGGCGGCATTTCTGCGTACCAGGGCAGCGTGTCTTCGAGCTTCTTCAGTGTCGTCGTCGCGAGTTCACCGGACAGCCTGCGCAGCCAGGCGAGGGTCTCACTCTTCGAACGTGGCACGAGCGCGGAGCTGATGTTCTAGCTCTCACCACCGGCGTTGCCGGTGGTTCCCGCGTTCACGTCGTGCAGCTTGTACTTCTCGATCGCCTGGGCGGGTACCGAACGGTCGATCTCGCCGCGCTCGGCGAGCAACTCAAGGGCACGGACCACCATGGACGGCCCGTCGATTTTGAAGAACCGCCGTGCGGCGGCACGTGTGTCAGAGAACCCGAAGCCGTCAGCGCCGAGCGTCGCGAAGTCGCCTGGCACGAACTGCCGGATCTGGTCAGGCACAGCGTGCATGAAGTCCGAGACGGCCACGAACGGACCGTTCGCCTCCTGCAGTTTCGCCGTGACGTACGGAACCTTCTTCTCGGCATCCGGGTTGAGGAAGTTGTATTCCTCGGCCTTGATGCCGTCGCGGCGCAGTTCGGTCCATGACGTCACCGACCAGACGTCGGCTGACACGCCCCAGTCCTCCTCGAGGAGCTTCTGCGCTTCGAGAGCCCACGGCACCGCAACGCCGGAGGCCAGCAACTGCGCCTTCGGGCCTGACGCCTGCGAGTCCTTGAGCTTGTAGATGCCGCGGACCAGTCCGTCGACGTCGAGGTTCTCGGGTTCAGCGGGCTGCACGATCGGCTCGTTGTAGACGGTGATGTAGTACATCACGTTCGGGTCTTCGTGCTCTCCGCCGTACATTCGCTCGAGGCCGGTGCGCATGATGTGCCCGATCTCGTAGCCGTAGGCCGGGTCGTAGGTGACCGTTGCCGGGTTCGTCGACGCGAGGAGAGCCGAGTGGCCATCCGCGTGCTGCAGGCCTTCACCGGTGAGGGTGGTGCGACCGGCGGTCGCGCCGATGATGAACCCACGGGTCATCTGGTCGCCGGCTGCCCAGAAGGCGTCACCGGTGCGCTGGTACCCGAACATCGAGTAGAAGACGTAGATCGGGATGAGCGGCTCACCCTGCGTCGAATAGGACGTTCCGACGTTGGTGAACGCGGCTGCTCCACCGGCCTCGTTGATGCCGACGTGGAGGATCTGGCCTTGCGGGCTTTCCTTGTAGGCGAGCAACAGCTCACGGTCCACCGACGTGTAGTGCTGGCCGTTCGGGTTGTAGATCTTCGCGGTCGGGAAGAACGCGTCGATGCCGAAGGTACGGGCCTCGTCGGGGATGATCGGGACGATGCGGTTGCCGAAGTCCTTGGACCGGATGAGGTCCTTGAGCAGCCGGACGAACGCCATGGTGGTGGCGATCTCCTGGGTGCCCGAGCCTTTCTTCGCAATCGCATAGGTCGAGTCGTCTGGCAGGTTCAGCTGGGTGTACTTCGAGCGACGCTCGGGTACATAGCCGCCGAGTGCCTTGCGACGCTCGTGGAGGTACTGGATGGCTTCGTCCGTGTCGCCCGGGTGGTAGTACGGGGGCAGGTATGGGTTCTCCTCGAGCTGAGCGTCCGTGAACGGGATGCGCATCTCGTCGCGGAACGTCTTCAGGTTGTCGAGCGTCATCTTCTTCATTTGGTGGGTCGCATTGCGACCCTCGAACGACGGACCGAGGCCGTAACCCTTGACCGTCTTCGCGAGAATGACCGTCGGCTGGCCGGTGTGCTCGGAAGCCGCCTTGAACGCCGCGTAGACCTTGCGGTAGTCGTGCCCACCGCGCTTGAGGTTCCAGATCTGTTCGTCGGTGTAGTTCTCGACGAGCTTCAGGGCGCGCTCATCCCGGCCGAAGAAGTGCTCGCGAACGAATGCGCCGCTCTCAGCCTTGTACGTCTGGTAGTCACCGTCTGGCGTGACGTTCATCAGGTTGAGGAGTGCGCCGCTGTCGTCCTTGGCGAGCAGGTCGTCCCACTCGCGGCCCCAGACGACCTTGATGACGTTCCAGCCCGCGCCCCGGAAGAAGCTCTCCAGTTCCTGGATGATCTTGCCGTTGCCCCGGACAGGGCCGTCGAGCCGCTGCAGGTTGCAGTTGATGATGAAGTTGAGGTTGTCGAGTCCCTCGTTGGCCGCGACCTGCAGCTGCCCGCGGCTTTCGACCTCGTCCATCTCGCCGTCGCCGAGAAACGCCCAGACCTGCTGGTCGCTCGCGTCCTTGATGCCACGGTTGGTCAGGTACCGGTTGAGCTGTGCCTGGTAGATCGCGTTGATCGGGCCCAGGCCCATCGACACGGTGGGGAACTGCCAGAAGTCCGGCATGAGGCGCGGGTGCGGGTACGACGAGATGCCGTTCGCTCCCTGCGACTTTTCCTGCCGGAACCCGTCGAGCTGGTTGGTTGACAACCGGCCCTCGAGGAAGGCACGGGCATAGGTGCCGGGGGAGGCGTGGCCCTGAATGAAGATCTGGTCGCCGCCGCCCGGGTGATCCTGGCCACGGAAGAAGTGGTTGAACCCGACTTCGTACAGGGCAGCTGAGGAAGCGTAGGTCGAGATGTGCCCGCCGACACCGATCCCGGGCCGCTGGCCACGGTGCACGGTGACTGCGGCGTTCCAGCGAATCCAGGCACGGTAGCGACGTTCGATGTCTTCGTCGCCCGGGAACTCGGGTTCGTTCTCCGGGGCGATGGTGTTGATGTAGTCGGTGGTCGGGACCATCGGCACGCCGAGGTGCAGTTCACGCGAGCGCTTGAGCAGGCTCAGCATGATCTCGCGGGCCCGGCCGTGACCGTGTGCTGCGACGAGCTGATCGAGTGACTCCTGCCACTCGGCGGTTTCTTCGGGGTCTCTGTCGAAGTTGTTCACCGAGTAGGGGTCCTGGTCGTTGACAGTCACCGTCGACCTTTCTGTATGGGCAGATCGTGCCTGATTCTCACGGTGCAAATTGTCAGTTCTGGTCGGGGTATAGACCGCGCTGGCACCAGTCCTCAGCCTAGCGACTTGATCGGGCGATAGGTGACACCCAGCCGTTTGCCTTGGAACGCACGGGCCGGAGGTCTAGCATGTGGGTTTGCCCGATGCACCGTACCCGGTGCCCCGAATGCAGGCGACCCGCCTGAAAGGACGTTTCCCATGGCACTCGAGAATGACACTCGAGCCCCCGACTTCGCGCTTCACAACCAGTTCGGCGAACTCATTCAGCTCGGCAGTTTCCGCGGCAAACGCGCCGTGGCACTGGTCTTCTTCCCGCTGGCCTTCTCCGGACGGTGCACAAGCGAACTCTGCGAACTGCGCGACAACCTTGCTCTCTTTCAGGACGCCGACGTGGAGCTCATCGGCATCTCCGTGGATTCCAAGTTCACCCTCCGCGCGTGGGCCGAGCAGGAGGGCTACGACTTCACCCTTCTCGCTGATTTCTGGCCGCACGGCCAGGTGAGCAAGGAATATGGGGTGTTCCTTCCCGAGACCGGGTTCGCGAACCGTGCCACGTTCCTCATCGACACCGACGGAATCATCCGCGCAAGTTTCATCACGGCACCCGGTGAGGTCCGTCCGCTGGCCGCGTACCGGGCCGCGCTGGACCAGCTGCAGCGCCAGCCAGTCTGAACCCGTGTAACATGAACTGCTGCCTTCGGCAGTGAGGGGCCTTTAGCTCAGCTGGTAGAGCGCCACGTTTACACCGTGGATGTCATCGGTTCGATCCCGGTAGGGCCCACCATCAAGAATCGCCGATCATCGGCAGGGTGCCTGGGAAGGTCACAGCGGCTGTCGAGGGCCAACGCCCGGCTTCATCGGCCCGAACATCGCATCGACGTCAGTAAGTTCCATGTCGGCCGAGGAGAGTTTTCACCCTCCCGAGTGAAATGAACGGCGGATGCCGGCCGGTTCCGACTCTCCGCCTGTCCTCTCGATCCCAGGAAGCACTAGACCTCTCGAAGTGCCGTCACTACACTCAGCGGTCGCTCTCGCATCGCCTACCATTGGATGAGATGATCACTCGACGAGAAGCCGCCCTCCGCCTTGACATTCCGCTTGAAATGGCGGTGCGTCATGGCATCCCGAGCCGACTGTCCGCCGAAGACGTCGCCGAACTCGACGAGAACCCGCCGGCGTGGCTTGCCCAGTCGCGCGCCAACCGCACCGGCAAGAAGCCGGTCTGGGTGCAGTTGACCTGCGACATCTGTGGATTCACCGAATCCGCAAGGCCCAAGAAATGGTGGCCCACGTTCACGTATTTGAGTTGCGAACACCACGGTTCGGACGAATTGCCTGACCCGCAACCGGGCCTTGCCCGTACCGAAATCGACGGCATCGGCAGCTGTTTCATCGGGATCGTGGACGACGCCACATCCTGAGCCGCGACGAGTCGGACACACCGTTTACACAGGTCCGGCGCATATTCCTCACAGAAAAATGTTGGAGTATGGCTGCTTCAGCCGCCTGCGCAAACTACATCGCGCCGGCGTGCAGCGGACCAGCCGCTGTGACTCCCGACATTGACCGTCACCCCATTTAGCCGCTGAGCGCGTGCAGGCATTGCCCGCGTGTTCGCGATGGCTGAAGCCCCGCCTGCTGACCCTATCTTCCTGGCGTGCGCTTCACCGAGGCTTCGCTCCCGTATGCGCTGAACCGCGGGAGCACCACCCCGGAGACCTATGCTTAAATTCGCCCAGAAAACCGCCCCAGCGTCACGGAAAGACGCGCGCTCGTCGAAAAAGACCACGCGTGCGTCCATGATCGTCGCACTCACGGCTGCCGGTGTCCTCGCAGCATCCGGTATCACCGTTCAGGCAAACGCCGCCAACGCCGACGCGCAAGCGACGCTCACGAGTTCCCTCACCGGAATCACATCGACACTCTCCGGCACCACGGAGGAGATCACCGAAGCCCACGCGGATCAGCTGGCCGAAACCACCATCGCCGACGCGAACGCCGTCGTCGCCGTGGCGAAGGACAAGGTGGACACCACCCCACTCACTGCATCCGTCGCGTCCCTCGCCGGGTACAAGACGCTGAAGCCCGCGACTGTCGCCGTGCTCGCCACGTTCGCGGAAGGAGCGAAGGAGCGGATCCAGGCAGCCGTCGTCGAAGCAGATCGTGTCGCCGCTGAGCAGGCTGCCGCTGCGGCAGCCGCCGCGGCTGCCGCCGAAGCTGCTGCGGAGGCCGCTGCCGAAGCTGCTGCGGCGGAAGCTGCTGCGCAGGCCGCGGAAGCGGCCAAGGCCGCCGAAGCTGCAGCGTCGGAGAAGCGAGCCAACGTCAACACGCCCGACGGCGCCCGCGCGTTCGCCGCGTCGCTCGCCGCCTCGCAGTATGGCTGGGGATCGGGAGAATTCTCCTGCCTCAACAAGCTCTGGCAGAAGGAGTCCAACTGGTCGTACACCGCGTATAACGCGTCGAGCGGCGCGACCGGCATCCCGCAGGCCCTCCCAGGGAGCAAGATGGCTTCGGCCGGTTCCGACTGGAAGACGAACGCTGCCACCCAGGTCGCCTGGGGACTCAATTACATCAAGGATGTCTACGGTAACCCCTGCTCCGCCTGGTCCCATTCACAGGCCGTGAACTGGTACTGATCGACCGCGTACCGGTTGACCCGGTCTGAGACCTGGTCTGAGCGAGCCGCCTGCTGGAGCAATCCGGCAGGCGGCTCGCTAGGCTGAAGCGGTGTCATACTCCCTCGCCGACGTCTCTTCAGCCGTCGAAGAACTCTGGCCGATCCGAGGAGCAGAAGGCTGGGACGCCTCCGGGCTGATCGCCGGGCATCCCGATGACCAGATCTCCCGCATCCTCCTCGCTGTGGATGCTGTCGACGCTGTCGTGGAGGAAGCCCTCACGACAGGTACCGACCTGCTGCTCGTCCACCACCCGCTTCTGCTCCGCGGCGTCACGAGCATCGCGGCCGACCGGTACAAGGGTTCCGTTCTGACCTCGCTGATCCGCGGCCGCTGCGCGCTGCTCGCCGCCCACACCAACGCTGACATCGTGGACGAGGGAACGTCGGGCATCTTTGCCGAACGTCTCGGACTGCGTGCGGTCGAACCTCTCGTTCCCAGCGCCGACGGGTCGACCGGGATCGGACGGGTCGGGGTGCTCGACGAACCGACGTCGCTCGGTCACCTCGCCCACCGCATCGCCCACCTGCTCCCCGCGACCGCCACCGGCATCCGCGTTGCGGGGGACTACGACCGGACCGTCCAGCGGGTCGCCCTGTGCGGAGGCGCCGGCGATTCGTTGCTCGGCGAGAGCGGGGTCCGGACCGCTGACGTGTACATCACGAGTGACCTGCGGCATCACCCGGCGTCGGAGTCGATCGAGCAGTCCCGGGTCGGTGGCGGACCGGCGCTGATCGACGTTTCCCACTGGGCAAGCGAATGGCTCTGGCTCGACCGGGCCGCCGAGCAGCTCGCCGCGCTCCTGCCCGATCTGGAGATCACGGTGAGCGACCTACGCACCGACCCGTGGGATTTCGTCGTGACCCAGTAATCTGGGCAGGACACCCGCAGCACCACTCAGAGAGAACACACGTGAAATCCAGCCTCGCCGAGCAGAAAAAACTGCTCGAACTGCAGACCATCGATTCGGGTCTGGCCCGTGTCGCCCACCGTGAGCGGAGCCTGCCGGAGTCGGCGGAGTACAGCCAGGTGTCGGCTGAGCGCACGGCACTGAGCGGTCGCCTGGCGTCGGAGCTCGGGGTTCTGGAGGATGCCAGGACCGAGCTCGGGCGCCTCGAATCGGATGCCGCTGTCGTCGACGCGCGGATCGCCCGCGACACCGATCGTGTGAACCACACCTCGTCGGTGAAGGATGTGACGGCGCTCGAGAGCGAACTGGAGTCGTTGCGTCGACGCAAGAACAACCTCGAGGACATGGAACTCGTTGTCATGGAACGGGTGGAACAGGCCGAAGCACAGCTCGCATCCACACAGGCCGTCGACGAAGAACTCCAGGAGAGACTCACCGACATCACCGCACGCCGGAAGGCAGCGCTCGACTCCCTGTCCCAGGAGCGGGCGACGTTCACCGCCAAGCGCGGCATGCTCGAGGACTCGGTCGCAACGGATCTCCTCGCGCTGTACGAGAAGGTCCGCACTCGAGGCGGCACCGGTGCTGCCCTCTTCCGGGCAGGCACGTGCGGCGCCTGCACGATCAACCTGACCGGCAATGAGTTGCAGAAGGTTCGTGCTGCGGAGATCGACGACGTGCTGCAGTGCCCGGAATGCTCCGCCATCATGGTGCGCACGGAGGAATCCGGACTCTGGGGACAGCCCAGCACCGATTGACGGATGCTCCGCGCACGCCCGGTGACCAATTCATCCGTTCCGGTCACGGTCACCCGGTACGCCGGGTGAATCCGTCCGGAGCGAGTGATCAGGCACGAAACCCCGGCGGGATGCTGCCCGGTAAGCTTGGGTTGTGAATGGGTCGGCAAGACGACCGCGTCGCCAGCAATGGCGCCGAGGAACGTCCGGGCTCCGAAGAGCAGGGCGGTGGGTAACACCCACCCGGGGTAACCCGCGAGACAGTGCAACAGAAAGCAGACCGCCGGGCGCGCAAGCGCCAGGTAAGGGTGAAACGGTGGTGTAAGAGACCACCAGCGGCCGGGGTGACCCGGCCGGCTCGGTAAACCTCGCCCGGAGCAAGGTCAGACAGAGGACTATGGGGCTGCTCGTCCCGTCCTCGGGTAGGCCGCTGGAAGGCTGCGGTAACGCAGTCTCGAGAGAGATGGTCGTCCAGGGCGCGAAAGCGCCTGAACAGAACCCGGCGTATCAGCCGGCCCATTCACCCCTCTCAGCTGAGCGGCGGGATCGTATGAACCGCGAGCGCGGCAGCACCGAGGATGCCGGCGTTGTTCCGGTGCACGGCCGGCACGATCGGCGTCGACAGCTTCAGCAGCGGCAGGAACTCGGCGTGTTGCTTGGACACCCCGCCACCCACGATGAACAGGTCGGGTGACAGGTACCTCTCGAGCGCGGTGTAGAACTTCTGCAGGCGTTCCGCCCACTCCGACCAGCTGAGGCCCTCGCGTTCCCGTGCGGCGTTTGATGCGCGGGTTTCGATGTCGTAGCCGTCGATCTCGAGGTGGCCGAACTCTGCGTTGGGGACCAGCACGCCGCGGTGCAGGATCGCGGTGCCGATTCCGGTGCCAAGCGTCGTCATGAGAGCGACCCCGTCGACCCCGCGCGCCGCGCCGAACGACGCTTCGGCGTAGCCGGCGGCATCCGCGTCATTGGCGAAGGTGATGTCGCGACCAAGCGCCTGCTCGAAGAGATCTTCAGCGTGAAGCCCGATCCATTTCTTCGAGATGTTCGCAGCAGACAGAGTGACGCCGTGCTTGACGACAGCCGGGAAGCAGACTCCGACCGGGGCATCCGGTTCGAGATCCTGCAACTGGTTCATCAGTTCGACGGTCGTCGCGAGGATCCCGTCGGGTTTCCCGCCCTTGGGCGTCGGAATCTTGATCCGGTCGCTGAGCAGCGAGCCGGTGGCCAGGTCGACGATCGCGCCCTTTATCCCGGTTCCACCGATGTCGATACCGACCGCTGTGCCGCTCACGCTGCCGCTCCCGCGGACGGGAGGGTGAGGATGTCAGCGCCACGTTCGGTGACAACGAGGGTGTGCTCGAATTGTGCGGTGATGCTCTTGTCCTTCGTCGTCACTGTCCAGTTGTCTTCCCACATGTCCCACTCGTGCGTACCGAGCGTGAGCATCGGCTCGATGGTGAAGACCATGCCGACTTCCATCACGGTGTCGTACTGCGGTGCGGAGTCGTAGTGGGGGATGATCAGCCCCGAGTGGAACGCTTCGCCGACCCCGTGTCCGGTGAAGTCACGGATGACGCCATAGCCGAACCGTTTTGCGTACGACTCGATCGCCCGGCCGATGACGTTCACTTGCCGGCCCGGAGCGACGGCCTTGATACCGCGGCGGAGGGACTCCTCGGTGCGTTCCACCAGCAGCCGGACGTCTTCGGACGGCTCGCCGGCGACGAACGTGCGGTTGCTGTCGCCGTGGACGCCGTCGACGAACGCGGTGATGTCGATGTTGACGATGTCGCCGTCCTCGAGCACGGTATCGTCCGGGATTCCATGACAGACAACCTCGTTGATTGAGCTGCACAGCGACTTGGCGAAGCCACGGTAGCCGAGGGTCGAGGGATACGCGCCGTTCTCGACGAGGAATCGATGACCGATCTCGTCCAGTTCATCGGTTGTGACTCCCGGTCGCACGTTCTCGCCGACGAGCGCGATGGCATCCGCGGCGATGCGACCGGCACGGCGGATACGTTCGATCGCCTCGGGCGGGTACACGTCGGAACCGGCGAACGGGCGCGGCGCCGTCTTGCCGACGTACTCGGGTCGGGGGATGCCTGGAGGCACGTTTCGCAGGGCAGTTCGAGCGCCGGGAATCAGATGTCCGTTGCGGTCCTTAGGCATAGGATCAAGCTTAGCCATCCAGCGAAGGGACAACTCATGACTGAGGATCCGTCGAAGCAGTACTGGTACAACCTCAAGACCGGCGCGGTCGAGCGTGGTTACGAATCGCCGGCGGTGGACCGGGCCGGGCCATTCGCCACAGCGGAGGAAGCGGCGCACGCGCCCGAGCGGCTCCGTGAGCGAGCAGCCGCCTGGGCCGCGGAGGAAGCCGCCGAAGACCGGTAGATCACTGCAGGAGCTCAGCTGTAGCTGTGCTCCTCGCCCGGGTACACGCCGTCGGCGACGTCGTTCCTGAACGTCGTGACGGCATCCGTCAGCGCACCACGCAGGTTCGCGTACTGCTTCACGAACGACGGGATGCGGCCTGTCGTCAGCCCGGCGAAGTCGGTCCAGACGAGCAGCTGCCCGGACACGTGGGGCCCTGCGCCGACGCCGATCGTCGGAATGTCGAGTTCGGCGGTCACCCGGGCAGCCGCCTCGGCCGGAACCATCTCGAGGACGACGGCGAATGCGCCGGCGTCCTGCACGGCGCGGGCGTCGCGAAGCAGCTGCTCCAGCGCGGCGCCCCTGCCCTGGATGATGTGCCCGCCGAGGCCGTGCTCGCTCTGCGGGGTGAACCCGATGTGCCCCATCACGGGGATGCCGGCTGTCACGATGCGCCTGATCTGCTCGTGGCTGCGTTCTCCGCCCTCCAGCTTCACCGCCTGGCTCCCGGTCTCCTTCATGAATCGGAAAGCCGTCTTGAGGGCGTCCTCCGGGCCGTTCTCGTACGACCCGAACGGCAGGTCCGCGATGACGAAAGCCCGCTTGGCGGCACCAGCCACAGCGCGGGTGAGCGGAATGAGCTCGTCGACGGTGACCGGCAGGGTGGTGTCGAAGCCGAGGACCGTGTTTCCGGCCGAGTCACCGACGAGCAGGAAGTCGATTCCGGCTTCGTCGAAGATCGTCGCCGTGAGCATGTCGTAGCTGGTCAGGCCGGTGATCTTGATGCCCTGTTCCTTCGCACGCTGGAAGTGGCGTGTGCGGACTCGGGCGGGGCCGGCGGATGCTGCGGGCTTCGATGGCTCAGACATGGCGCCAGTCTAGCGATGCACCCGGCTGGTCCGAGCGGCACGGTTAGCCACGCTGGGGGCGTGAACCGGATAGCCTAAGAAGGCACCGCCGACGGACATTTCGAGGGGATCAAATGGATAAGCAACGCGACTTCGTTCTTCGCACGATCGAGGAACGGGGAGTCAAGTTCGTCCGATTGTGGTTCACCGATGTCGTCGGGACTCTCAAGTCGGTAGCCATCGCCCCGGCGGAGGTGGAAGGCGCCTTCGCGGAGGGACTCGGTTTCGACGGATCGGCGATCGAGGGACTCAGCAGATCCTACGAATCCGACCTGCTCGCCGTGCCAGACCCGACGACGTTCCAGTTGCTGCCCTGGCGTGGTGAGATCGACCCAACCGCACGGATGTTCTGCGACATCACCACGCCGGACGGGCTGCCTGCGCTCTCCGACCCGCGGAACGTGCTCAAGCGCACCCTCGAGAAGGCTGCCGATCGCGGGTTCACGTTCTATACGCACCCCGAGATCGAGTTCTACCTGCTCAAGTCCGCGCAGATCGGGCCTGAGGGCCCCATCCCGGTCGATTCCGCCGGGTACTTCGACAACGTCCCTGGCGGCACCGCCCACGACTTCCGTCGTCGCTCCGTGCGGATGCTGGAGGATCTCGGCATCTCGGTCGAGTTCAGCCACCACGAAGCGGGCCCAGGCCAGAACGAGATCGACTTGCGCTACGCAGACGCTCTGACCACGGCAGACAACATCATGACTTTCCGCACTGTCATCAAAGAGGTGGCCATCGAGCAGGGTGTCTACGCCACGTTCATGCCGAAGCCGCTCTCCGACAAACCGGGTTCAGGCATGCACACGCACGTTTCGCTGTTCGAGGGCGACACCAACGCGTTCTACGAGGCAGGTGCCCAGTACCAGCTGTCGAAGATCGGCAGGCAGTTCATCGCCGGCCTGCTGCACCACGCCCCCGAGATCACCGCGGTGACCAACCAGTTCGTGAACTCGTACAAGCGGCTGTGGGGCACCGTCGGCAACAACGGCCTCGCTGAGGCGCCCAGTTTCGTCACCTGGGGCCACAACAACCGTTCAGCACTCGTGCGGGTGCCGTTGTACAAGCCCAACAAGGGCGGGAGCGCCCGCGTCGAGTACCGCGCCATCGACTCAGCGGCGAACCCGTATCTTGCGTACTCGCTGATTCTCGCTGCCGGACTCAAGGGGATCGAGGAAGGCTACGAACTTCCGCCGGAGGCGGAGGACAACGTGTGGAGCCTCAGCGACGCCGAACGCCGTGCGCTCGGCTACGCCGCACTTCCCGCCAGCCTCGACTACGCCATCCAGCTCATGGAGGAATCCGAGCTCGTCGCTGAGACGCTCGGCGAGCAGGTCTTCAACTATGTGCTGTTGAACAAGCGCCAGGAGTGGCAGGAGTACCGCGCACAGGTCACCCCGTTCGAGCTTTCGAAGAACATCGAGATCCTGTAGATCGAACTCGGATGCGACGGGACCAGGCCACTCTCACCGAACTTGCCCGGCTCGGTTTCGCCGCGCTGAGCGGGGTCCGTGCCCAACTCGACGAACTCATCGAGGCGGTCCCTCTCGACCTGGACGAGGTGCTTCCGGCGTTCGCGAAAGCCGCCGATCCCGATGAGGCACTCCACGGCCTTCTCGGCCTGGCGCGTTCCCATCCGGACGCGGTGGCCGCAGCGCTGGCCGAAGCGGAACACCGGATTCCGCTCATCCGGGTTCTCGGAGCTTCCGTCGGGCTTGCCGACTTCTTCTCACGGCACCCGGCCGAACTGTCGGCGTTTAACGCCTGGGACGGCAGCCTCCCCACGCGAAACGAACTCGTGGAGAGCCTGCTGGAATCCGTCGGTGCAACCGACGGATTCGCCGCGTACGGCGAGGACGAGGGCTACACCCGGCTGCGCGTTCGGTACCGTCGGTGGCTGGCGCGCATCGCCGCCCATGACCTCGCAGCGGAGGACCCGCGAGACGTCTTCGACGGCGTGGCTTCGGCCCTGTCGGATGCCGCGGCAGCGGCTGTCGAGGCGTCGATCGCGGTGGCGAGAACCCAGCTGGCCACCGCAACCTCAGGACCCGGGCGGTTCGAGGCCGATGAGGTAGGCCGCACCCGGTTCTCGGTCATCGGCATGGGCAAGGCCGGTGCAGGGGAACTCAACTACGTCAGTGACGTGGACGTCATCTTCGTCGCCGAGGGCGACGAGGACCACGGACTGAGCAACGCTCGCGCCGTCGACATCGCCACGCGGATCGCTGTTCTCAGCATGCGGGGTATCAGCCAGCCCGACATCGAACCCGAGCTGTGGGAGGTGGATCCCAATCTTCGACCCGAGGGCAAACAGGGAGCCCTCGTCCGCACCCTGGAATCGCACCTGGCCTATTACGACCGGTGGGCGAAAAGCTGGGAGTTCCAGGCCCTGCTGAAGGCCCGCGCGTTCGCCGGCGACCTGGACCTCGGGCAACGCTATGTCGACGCAATTTCACCGCTTGTCTGGTCCAGCGCCGGCCGGGAGAACTTCGTCCAGTCCGTGCAGCGGATGCGGGAGCGCGTCACCGAGAACATCCCGACCGACGAGGTGCATTACCAGCTCAAGCTCGGACCGGGCGGGCTCCGCGACGTCGAATTCACCGTGCAGTTGCTGCAGCTCGTGCATGGCGCGGCTGAACCCGGTGTGCGTGAACGCGGCACGATCGCCGCTCTCACAGCGCTGTCCGAGCACGGCTTCATCGGCCGGGAAGAGGCGGGGGAGTTCGCAGCCGACTACCGCCTGCTTCGTGTCCTCGAGCACCGGCTGCAGCTGCACCGCCTCCGCCGCACCCACCTCATGCCACGGGATCCGGACGCCCTCCGGGTTCTGGCGCGGTCGTCGACGTTCGCGTCGACCGGAGAAGCCCTTGTCGCTCTCTGGGAGCGCACCAAGCACGAGGTCCGCGGCCTCCACGAACGTCTCTTCTACCGGCCGTTGCTCTCCGCGGTGGCCTCGCTGCCAGAGGAGGAGGTCCTGCTGAGCCCGGAGCAAGCGGGCGCCCGCCTCGCCGCCATCGGATTCCGCGACCCACAGGGTGCACTGACCCACATCGCTGCGCTGACCGCCGGCGTTTCGCGCCGTGCAATCATCCAGAGGAACCTTCTGCCGGTGATGCTGCGCTGGCTCGCCGACGGCGCGGACCCCGACTACGGTCTGCTCGCCTTCCGCCGGCTCAGCGAATCGCTCGGCACCACCCACTGGTTCCTTCGCATGCTCCGCGACTCATCCGGCGTCGCAGAGAAGCTCACCCACGTGCTGAGCGGATCGCGTTTCATCGGCGAGCTCCTCGACCAGATCCCTGAAGCCGCGGCCTGGCTCGAGCAGGCCCCGGAATTGCGGCCCCGGTCGCTGGCAACACTCGAGGACGAGATCACCGCGATCCTCGGTCGTCACGATTCCGATGCCCCGGCCGCGAAGGCGATCCGACGGCTCCGGCGACGGGAGATCCTCAGGCTCGCCCTCGGTTCCGTGACCGGCACCCTTCCGATCAGCGAACTAGCCCGTGGACTCACGGATGTCACGACGGCAACGATCGCCGGGCTCCTCCGGATCATTCGCCGCGCCGATGGGCTCGGCGAAGAGTCCCTCGAGTTTGCCGTCATCGGTATGGGCAGGTACGGGGGATCCGAACTGGGATTCGGCTCGGACGCCGACATCATGTACGTCTACCGGGCGACCGCCCTGCCGAACGAGCAGACCCACCTGGCCGCCAACCGCATCATCTCGGAACTGAACCGGCTGAGCGAGGACCACCGGTTGCCCCTCGACCTCGATGTCGGCCTTCGGCCTGAGGGGAAGAACGGCCCCGTGTCCCGTTCCCTGGAGTCGTATCGGGCGTACTACTCCCGATGGTCCCTCACCTGGGAGGCGCAAGCACTTCTGCGGGCTCGCGGCGTCGCCGGGGACGAGGCTCTCCAGCGAGACTTCCAGACGCTTGCCGATGGCATCCGTTACCCGGCCGACATCGCCGAGAGCGCCGTGCGTGAGGTCAAACGGATCAAGGCGCGCGTGGAGAACGAGCGGCTGCCGCAGGGCGCGGATCCAACACGCCACGTCAAGCTCGGCCGAGGGTCGCTCAGCGACGTGGAGTGGTTCGTCCAGCTCCTTCAACTGCAACACGGAGCGACGATTCCAGGGCTGCGGACCACGAGCACGCTTGAGGCTCTGGCCGTCGCCGTGGAGAACGGGCTCGTGCCGGATGAGACCGCCGACCGGCTCCGGGCCGCATGGATCTTCGCCTCACGACTGCGGTCCGCGATGACCCTGTGGCTCAACAAGACCACCGATGTTCTGCCGAGCGACCGCATGCAGCTCGACGGCATCGCGCGGGTGCTCGAGTATCCGCCGGGCTCGGCCGCCCAGCTGGAGGAGGACTACCTTCAGGTCACCCGGCGAGCACGCAGCGTATTCGAGAAGCAGTTCTACGGCGGCCCGGCCCGGCCGGAGCCGACGACACGGTGACGTCGGGCTGCGCGGGCGGCCTTTCAGAACCGGGTCGGCGAGCTTGGCGAGCCCCTATGCCGGATCCCTGCCCGCCCCGTGCAGAACACGGAGCGGGCGGGTTTCTGACAGTTCCACTCAGGACGGACTACACCCCGTAGTAGAGCTCGAACTCGAACGGGTGCGGACGCTGGGCGAGCGGCTTGATCTCGTGCTCGCGCTTGTAATCGATCCAGGTCTCGATGAGTTCACGGGTGAACACGTTGCCCTGCAGCAGGAACTCGTGGTCAGCTTCGAGCGCCTGGAGAGCGCCCTCGAGCGACGACGGCACCTGGGGGATGCTCTTAGCTTCCTCCGGGGGCAGCTCGTAGAGGTCCTTGTCGACCGGCTCGTGAGGCTCGATACGGTTCTTGATTCCGTCGAGGCCAGCCATGAGCTGTGCGGCGAAGCCGAGGTACGGGTTGCCGGAGGCGTCCGGCGCGCGGAACTCGATACGCTTCGCCTTCGGGTTCGATCCCGTGATCGGGATGCGGATCGACGCCGACCGGTTACCAGCCGAGTAGACCAGGTTCACGGGAGCTTCGAAGCCGGGGACGAGGCGGCGGTAGCTGTTGATCGTCGGGTTCGTGAAGGCAAGCACCGCCGGGGCGTGCTTGAGCAGGCCGCCGATGTACCAGCGGGCGAGGTCGGAGAGTCCTCCGTAGCCGGCCTCATCGTAGAACAACGGCGTTCCGCCGTTCCACAGCGACTGGTGCACGTGCATGCCCGAACCGTTGTCACCGAAGAGCGGCTTCGGCATGAACGTCGCAGTCTTGCCCCACTGGTGAGCGGTGTTCTTGACGATGTACTTGAACTTGAGGATGTCGTCAGCTGAGTGCGTCATCGTGTCGAAGCGGTAGTTGATCTCGCCCTGGCCTGCGGTACCCACCTCGTGGTGGCTGCGCTCGAGGATGAGACCGGCATCGGCGAGCTTGATGCAGATGTCGTCGCGGAGGTCTGCGTGCTGGTCGACCGGGCTGACCGGGAAGTAGCCGCCCTTGTACGGGGTCTTGTTGGCGAGGTTGCCGCCCGTTCCGTTGATTCTCTCGTCCTTGCCTGAGTTCCAGGCACCTTCGCTGGAGTCGACCGAGTAGGAGCTGGAGTGCTGGTTGATTTCGTAGCGCACGTCGTCGAAGATGTAGAACTCGGCCTCGGGGGCGAAGAACGCTGTGTCGGCGATGCCTGTTGAGGCGAGGTACTTCTCAGCCTTTTTCGCAACCTGGCGCGGGTCCTTGGCGTAGATCTCGCCGTTCCGCGGGTTGTAGATATCGAAGATCATGACGAGGGTGCGTTCCTTGCGGAACACGTCGATGTACGCCGTGGTCACGTCGGGGATCAACTGCATGTCTGACTCGTGAATGCTCGCGAATCCCCGGATGGACGAGCCGTCGAACAGCTGGCCGACGGTGAAGAATTCTTCGTCGACGGTCGATGCCGGGATGTTGAAGTGCTGCTGCACACCGGGGAGATCGGTGAAACGGACGTCGACGAATTTGACGTCGGTGTCCTTGATGAACTTAAGCACCTCGGATGAATCGCTGAACATATGGAGAACTCCAATAAAGTTTGATACCGAGAAGGATGCAGTGTGCAACCTCTGTTGAGGGTAATGACACCGAGTTACCCCACGGTCACACCCATGTTTCTGGCATGTTACACCGGCGCCCGGCGCGTAGGATCGGTGTGTGTCGAGTGTTCGAAAGCCCACCGCCGATTTCGGCGATACCGCCCCCAGCCATTACCCAGGGGAACGACTCGGTCTCCCTGAGCACGGTCCGCGGAGTGTCGGCAGGGTGGGTCGGCGACTAGCCGCCCTCGCGATCGACTGGGCGTCCGCCATGCTCATCGTCGCCGTTTTCTTCCCGAACTCGGTCGGGATCGGCAACGGCTGGGCCAACAGCGCCGCCTTCGCCATCCTTCAGGTGATCTTCGTCGCCACAACGGGCGGCAGCGTCGGACACCGTCTGGTCGGGCTGCGTGTCGTTCCGCTGACCGGCGGCTACATCGGCCTGTGGCGCCCGGTCGTCCGCACCCTCCTGCTGGTCGTCATCCTGCCCGCGCTCATCTGGGACTCGGACCAGCGCGGGTTCCACGACAAGCTCGCCGGGACCGTGCTGATCCGGGTGTGACGCATCCGGCGGAATTCCCAGCCGCCCCGCGATGCTCCTGCCGAAAAGCGACAACCCGCCCGGGCCATGGCCCGGGCGGGTTGTGTGTGAGATGGGTCAGCGCGCCCGCTGGGGGCGAACCTTGAACGGGTCGACACCCTTCGGGATCGGCAACGAGCCGGCACTGAGCGACGCCAGTCGGTTGACGACCGCGAGTGCCTCGGGCTTGGTCAGAGTCTTCTTCACCGAGCGGAACGACTTGGTGAGCTTGTAGAGCGGCACCGAGTCTTCGTCGGGACCGACGAAGAACACGGTCACCGGCACGTTCGGCACAACACGGTTGATCTTGCGCTTCTCATCGTCGACGAGCCGACCAGCGCGCGACCGGGGGCCTTCTCCGACGAGTACGACGCCGCCGCGTCCGACAGCTCGGTAGACGGCGTCCTGGGTCTTCGCGTTCGCGTTGATCGGCATTTCGCTGCCCTGCCAGCCGCGGGGGAGTGAGCTGCGGAACACAGCGCCGACGGCGCCCGGCTGCCCGGCGATCTGACCGTAAGCGGCACGCTCGGCTCGGCGGCCGAGGATGATCATCGCAAGGAGGACTCCGGCGAGGAGACCGGCGATGATCCACAGCACAAGGGCGAGGATGCTCCCGGGCGAGAAGATGAGGGCTGCCGCGACGGCAACCGCGATGCTGCCGACGAAGCCGAGAAGCATCCACCATACGACGCTCTTGTCGTAGCGGCGGGTCATCTGGAAGACCTGCCCCATTTGCTTCAAACGGCCGGGTTCCTTCGCCGCCTTGACGGGTTTTTCTTTGCGTGCCATGAGAACAAGGATACCGGCATTGCGGATGCCCGGCGGTCCGCTTTCTGGCCCCTGGGACGGGCACGCTCCCTCACATCCGGCTCCGTCCGGCAGCCTCTCCCCGGCTGGCGTCGCGCCGGGGCCGAGGACGGGGGCGCCGTGCGAGCATCCCGTCATGCCCGATGTTCCTTTCACCGCACCGGTGCCCGACGAGAGCGGTCTGCAACCGGGCGTCGTCGTGGCGGGGTATCGCCTTCTCCGCCAGGTCGCCGATGCCGTTGGATTTCGCAGCTGGCTGGCGCGTGCACCCGGCGACGAGGAGACAGTGTGCCTGACCGTCCAGCGGACGACGGAGGCACTGAACCGGCGCATCGACGCGCACAGCCGTATTTCGTCACCGCACGTCCTGGCATTGATCGACCTGGCGACCGACGCGGGCGGACACATCATCCTGGCCTATGAACGAACGGACTGGACCCTCGCCACTCTGCTCTCGTCGCGTGTGCGCCTTGCGCCGGGGGAGGCGGTCACCGTTCTGGCGCCGCTGGTGACCGGCCTTGCCGCGATCCACCGTGCGGGACTGTGCCACGGTGGCGTGACCCCTGCCGCAGTGTTGTTCTGCCCGGACGGTCGGCCGGTTCTCGGTGGCCTCGACGCGCTGCGGGACGCGTGGGAGGAGAACCCGTACGACGACCGCATGCCACCGGGTGTACTTGCTGACTATCGAGCGTTTGGGAACCTGATCGCCGCTGTGGCGGACGTCGTCGATGAGACGGCCCGGCCGGGGTTCTTCGGGATCTCCGACTGGATCGAAACTCAGCTTCGTGACAGCTCCGCTTCCGGCTCCTTTCTCGGTCAAATGGAGTGCCGGATCTTCGCCCTGGCGCCTGCGCTGCCCGTCGTCCTCGCCCCCGACCGGCAGACGGCCGGTGTGAGCGGCAGAGGCCCAACCGGTGCGCTGAGAGCTGCCGCGCGCTCCGCCACGGCGCCCGGTGGCGCGACCGCCGTACTCCCCGCCCTGGCCCGGGCAGCGTCCGCCGTGGGACGAAGCGGCCTCGGCGCCTGGATTCAGCGCGTGTCCCGCGGACGGGCACTCGCGCTCTGCCTGGGGATTGTGCTGCTCGTGGTCACTCTCCTCCTCGGACTTGCCGCCATCCCTGACCGGATGCCCGTGCCGGCTGGCTCGTTTCCCGACGGGATACCGTCTTCTCAACCCGTTCGGCCGGTGCCAGCAGCCGAGCCGCCGGCAAGCGCCGGCCAGGCGGAGAGCGCCCCGCGCATCGAGGGCGAGGATAAGGACATGGGCGAGGCCGTCACGGCGGAGGATCCCGTAGCGGCAACGCTGGCGCTCTTCCGATTGCGGTCCCGCTGCGCGGACGAAGGGTCAACGGAGTGTGTGTCCCGCTATGCGGAGCCTCGGTCTGCTCTCGCGGAGGCGGACAAGCATGCGTTCGGCAAGACCCGGCCGTCCGTGCGGCTGCTCGACGGCGCGGACCACGAGGTGCAACTCGTGCAGGCCTACGGCGACGTTGTGCTCGTGCGCGCGTCGCCCGCAAACGACAGACGCCAGCCGGTGTTCATCCTCGCAGTGAGGACGGACACCGGCTGGCGTCTGCGCGATCTGTTCGAACCGGATTAGATTCCGAGGTCGGCCTCGAAGTTTCCGTCCTCAAGCCGGTTCTTCACTGCGACGAGGAACCGGGAGGCGTCAGCCCCGTCGACGATCCTGTGGTCGTAGGAGAGCGCGAGGTAGACCATCGAACGGATAGCGATGGCTTCCTGACCGGCAGCCTTCACGACGACCGGACGCTTGGTGACGATTCCCGTTCCGAGGATCGCAACCTGGGGCAGGAACACGACAGGGGTGTCGAACAGCGCGCCACGTGAACCGGTGTTGGTCAGCGTGAACGTTCCGCCCGAGAGCTCGTCCGGCTTGAGCTTGTTGTCGCGGGTGCGCTCGGCCAGGTCAGCGATCTGAGCGGCCAGTTCAGCGAGGTTCAGTTCGCTCGCATCCCGGACGACCGGGGTCAGCAGCCCACGCTCGGTGTCGACCGCGATGCTCATGTTCTCGTGCTCGGGGTAGACGATCGTGTCGCCATCGATGGTTGCGTTGACAACCGGGAAGGCTTTGAGGGCCTCAGCCGCTGCCAGAGCGAAGAACGGAAGGAACGAAAGCTTGTTCCCCGTCTTCGACTGGAAGTCGTTCTTCACCCGGTCGCGGAGCGTTGCGATGTTGGTGACGTCGACCTCGACGACGCTCGTCAGCTGGGCCGACGACTGCATCGAGATGACGGCGCGTTCTGCAACGACCTTGCGCAGTCGCGACATCGGCTGGGTGGTTCCGCGCAACGGCGAGACCTCAAGCGGTGCGGCCTTTGCCGGGGCGTTCGAAGCGGATGCCGTCGAGCCGGCCTGAAGGACGTCTTCCTTGCGGATGCGTCCACCGACACCGGTGCCGGTGATGCTGGAGAGGTCGACACCCTGCTGGTTGGCGAGGCGCCGAACGAGAGGGGTGACGTAGCCGCTTCCGCCCAGCGATTCACCGGTCGGAGCCGGAGCGGCGGCCGGTGCGGCGGGAGCCGGAGCCGGAGCGGCGGGAGCCGGAGCAGGAGCGGCGGGTGCGGACGGCGCCGGGGCGGGCGCAGGCGCGGATGCAGCAGGAGCAGGCTCCGGCGTTGCCGGTGCAGGCGGGGCCGGTGCGTCAGCAGGAGCTGACTCGGCGGCTGACGCGGCTTCCTCGGAGACCTCGGTGGAGGGCTCGACGACCGGAGCTTCCTCTTCCTGTGCCTGGGCAGCTTCCTCAGCCGGTGCGGGCTCCTCGGCAGGAGCTTCCTCGGCGGGGGCGTCACCGCCGGAGGAAGAGCCGTCACCGATCTTCACGAGCGCCGTGCCGACCTCGACCGTTTCGTCCTCTTGCACGAGGATCTCTTCGATCACGCCGGCGATGGGGGAAGGGATCTCGGTGTCGACCTTGTCGGTCGATACCTCGAGCAACGGCTCGTCGACCTCGACCCGATCTCCAACGTTCTTCAGCCAGCGGGTGACCGTGCCCTCGGTGACACTCTCACCGAGCGCCGGAAGGCTTACGGATTCTGCCATGACCTTGTCTCCTTTGAAACCAGTTCTTAGTTATGTAGCTTAGATTGATCGCACCCGGGTGGGCGCGACCTACAGTGCGTGAAGCGGCTTGCCGGCCAAGTGGAGGAACGCCTCGCCGAGTGCTTCGCTTTGCGTGGGGTGGGCGTGGATCAGGGGAGCGAGGTCCTCCGGGTACGCTTCCCAGTTCACGGCAAGCTGGCCCTCAGTGATCAATTCGCCGACACGGGCACCGATCATGTGCACGCCGATGACGGGTCCATCGTTGACACGGATGACCTTCACGTTTCCAGTGGTGCCGATGATCTCGCTCTTACCGTTTCCGGCGAGGTTGAACTCGTACGAGGTGATCCTGTCTGCGCCGTATTCTTCAGCCGCCTTGGCCTCGGTCAGACCGACGGACGCGACCTCGGGGTCGCAGTAGGTCACCTTGGGAATGTTGACGTCCGGAATGAGAACCGGCTTGAGACCGGCGATCTCCTCGACGGCGAAGATGCCCTGCTGGAAACCGCGGTGGGCGAGCTGCAGGCCGGGGACGATGTCGCCGACGGCGTACAGACCGGGGATGTTCGTCTCGAGGCGGTCGTTGGTGATCACGAATCCGCGATCCATGGTGACGCCGACCTCTTCGTAGCCAAGGTTCGCCGTCGAAGGTCCGCGGCCAACGGCGACGAGAAGCAGTTCAGCTTCGATCGTTTTGCCGTCCTCAAGCGTGATGACGACGCCGTTTTCGTCCTGGGTGACGCCCTGGAAACGCACGCCGAGCGAGTAGTTGATCCCGCGCTTGCGGAACGCACGCTCGAGGCCCTTGCTCATCGCTTCGTCCTCATTCGGGACGAGGTGGGGGAGAGCCTCGATGATGGTGACGTCGGAGCCGAAGGACTTCCAGACGCTGGCGAATTCGACGCCGATCACACCGCCGCCGAGGACGGCGACCTTCTGCGGGACGAAGTCGAGCTGGAGCGCCTGCTCGCTTGTGATGACACGGCCGCCGATGTCGAGGCCGGGAAGTGAGCGGCTGTAGGAGCCCGTGGCGAGGATCACGTTCTTGCCGGTGACCGTCTGGTCACCGACCTGCACGGTCGTCGGGGAGGTCAGTCGGCCTTCACCCTCGATGACGGTGATCCCGCGAGCTTTGATCAGGCCAGCGAGACCCTTGTACTTCTTGGCGACGATGCCCTCACGGTAGGAGGTCACCCCAGCGATGTCGATGCTTTCGAATGTTGCGTTCACTCCGTATTTCGAAGAGTCCCGTGCGACATCGGCGACTTCGGCCGAGTGCAGGAGCGCCTTCGTTGGGATGCAACCACGGTGGAGGCAGGTGCCACCGAGCTTGTCCTTCTCTACCAGTCCGACGGTGAAACCGAGTTCGGATGCGCGCAATGCTGCTGCGTATCCGCCACTTCCACCACCGAGAACGACGATGTCAAAATTCTGCTCCGACACTGAGCTTCTCCCTTGTGCATCTGGGTTCGTGCTTGAGTCGCCGACACGGGGTCGAGTTGGCGACGATTGGGGGCTGACTAGCCCATACGACCTTACTACGGGCGACCAAACTCTTCGGCCACCCTGAGGAGGGTGCGAACCCCCACACCGCTGGGCCCGCCAGCGGTGAAACCAAAGGGCGAGTCAGGGTTGTTGGCCGGGCCGGCGATGTCCAGGTGCGCCCACGGGATGGCCGGGGCGTCGTCCGCGTCGCTTTGGGCCCCGATGAACTCCTTGAGGAAAACGCCGGCGACGAGCATCCCCCCTGCGGTGTTCCCGACCTTCGCGTTGGCGAGGTCCGCGACATCCGAACGGAGCAGCGCGCGGGTCTCCGCCGGGAACGGCATCGGCCACATCGGTTCGCCGACGGATCGTGCCGACGCGAGGACGTCGGCCGTGAAGCCTTCGTCTCCCATCACGCCGGTGAAGCGTTTGCCGAGAGCCACAACTGCAGCTCCGGTGAGGGTGGCGATGTCGATGATGGCATCCGGGTGTTCCTCGCTTGCGGCGACGATGCCGTCTGCCAGGACGAGCCGGCCTTCGGCGTCGGTGTTGGTGACTTCGACGGTGCGGCCACCCTTCATGCGAAGCACGTCGTTCGGGCGGATCGCTGTTCCGGACGGCATGTTCTCGGCGATGCACAGCCAGGCGGTCAGCCGGACAGGCAGTTCGAGCCGTGCGGCCGCGACGATCACACCGAGAACGGATGCCGCTCCGGTCATGTCGTATTTCATCCCCACCATCGATGCGGCGGGCTTCAAAGACAGCCCACCGGTGTCGAAGGTGATGCCCTTGCCGACGAGAGCGAGGTGTTTCGTGGCACCAGGAGGCGAGTAGGCGAGCTTGACGAGCCGGGGCCCACGGCTGGAGCCCTGCCCGACGCCGAGGATGCCTCCGAATCCGTCGGCGGCGAGTGCGTCCTCGTCCCAGGTGGTCACGTCGATCGGGAGCTCCGACACGGCGTCGGCCGCTGCCTGGGCGAGTGTGGCAGGGTACAGGTCGCCCGGGGGAGTGTTGACGAGGTCCTTCACCTGCGCGACCGCGTCGGCGACGACGCCGGCCCGCTCGACAGCGGCGTCGAACGAGCCCGCCTCGCCGACAGCCCCCTCAACGTGGACCGTGACGGCCGTGACACCGGGTTTCGCCGAGTCCAGTGACGTGTTTCGGTAGGCGGTGAAGGTGTATCCACCGAGGGCGGCCCCCTCGAGAATCGCCTCGACGTCGCCGGCGGAAGCGGTGGGGAAGGCGAACGCGACGGTGCCCGCGCCGGCAAGTTGGCGCACGGCTGACCCGGCCGCGTTCCGCAGGCTGTCGGTTCCGGCATCCGATCCGAGCCCGATGATC
>NZ_JBKJWH010000095.1:0-9807 GCF_046716805.1 Mycetocola sp.
CCACGACCCCTCCTCACTTACAGGATTGGAAACACATGCCGCGCTACGCGCTGGGAATCGACTACGGCACCAGCTCTTGCCGCAGCCTGCTCATTGATCTCGCGGACGGCTCCGAGTCCGCGGAATCAGTTTTTGCATTTCCAACCGGGGTCGCCGGAGTTCTCACATCGCCGACCGACCCTAACCTTGCACGACAAGAAGTCTCCGATTACCTCGAGGGCCTGGCCGCAACGATCCGTGGCTCTCTCCAAATCGCGATGCGCACGCTTCCGTGCTTCACCGCGAACGATGTCGTGACGATCGGCATCGCCACCACGGGTTCCACTCCGCTCCCCGTTGACGCATCCGGAACCGCCCTAAGCCTCCTTCCGGAGTTCGCTGACCGGCTCGCCGCAAAAGCCTGGCTCTGGAAGGACCACACCGCCCACGCTGAGGCGGCCGCCCTCACCGATACGGCGTCACGCACACGCCCCGAATACCTCAAGTCCGTCGGGGGCACGTATTCGGCTGAATGGTTCTGGGCCAAGATCTGGCACTGCGCTCGAACAGAACCCGATGTCTTCGCGGCAGCTCACTCCTGGGTCGAGCTCTGTGACTACCTGGTCGGCCAGCTAACCGGGACTGCTGACCCCTTAGTCCTCAGCAGAAGCGTCACCGCCGCAGGCCACAAGGCATTGTATTCACCGGTATGGGGAGGACTCCCGGACGCCGACTTCCTCTCCTCGCTCGACCCGCAACTCGCGGACCTGCGGAACCGCCTGTACGACACAGCCCAACCCACGACGGATCTCGCAGGAACAGTCACTGCCGAGTGGGCGGCGCTTACCGGCCTTACCGAAGGCACTCCTGTTGCGGTCGGTAGCTTTGACGCGCACGCTGCCGGCGTCGCCGCCGGCGTCAGGGTCGGCACGTTCGTGAAGGTCATGGGCACGTCAACCTGCGACGTGACGGTCATCGACATGCCCGCAACCGGTACGCCTTTCATACCCGGCATGTGCGGGGTCGTTCCGGATGCCATCATCCCCGGCAAGATTTCGGTCGAATCAGGCCAGTCTGCCGTCGGCGATGTATTCAACTGGTTGGGCGATCTGCTCAGTTCCAACGGAACCCCGATCTCGCTTGGCCGGCTGGGCGATGACGCCGCAGCCCTGGCGCCAGGCGAGCACGGCCTTCTCGCCCTGGACTGGTTCAACGGCAACCGGTCTGTCCTCGTCGACCAACGGCTCACCGGAGTCGTTCTCGGTCTCACCTTGCACACCGAACCGCACCACCTGTTCCGCGCCCTTGTCGAAGCCACAGCTTTTGGAGCGCGGGCCATCATCCAGACCATCGAAGACTCCGGCTCGCCTCTCACGACGATCGTCGCGGGCGGAGGCCTCCCTACCCATGCTCCCTGGATGATGCAGTGCTACGCCGACGTCTTCGGCCGTGAGATCACCCTGGCACGAACGAGCCAGGGCAGCGCGCTGGGAGCGGGGATTGTCGCAAGCGTCGCGGCCGGGGAGTTCGACACGATCGAACATGCCCAGGACGTTCTTGTGCATTTCCAGGAGAAGACGTACGTCCCTGATCCACACGCCGCAGCCCTCTACAACGAGCTCTATCAGGAGTTCATTCTCGTGCACGATGCCTTCGGCCGCAGAGACGGTGCACTCTCGGGCGTCATGAAGACATTGATGAACATCCGCGATCGCGCGGTGCTGAAGGGAAACACACATGTCTGACCGCTACCCGAACCCCATCGGTGTGCACGGCCTTGTATGGGCTGGCTCCTGGTCGGAGAACGAAGCGCGCTTCGCCATTGAACAATCAGCAGCGGCTGGCTACGACGTCATCGAGCTTCTCATGATGGATCCGTTGTCGATGGACGTCGAGAGAACTCGACGGCTGCTCGACGAATACGGGATGAAGGCAAGTGCCAGTCTCGGACTCGCTCCCGACACCGACGTCTCGAGCGACGACCCCGATGTTGTTGCTGCGGGCCGCCGAGTGTTGTCGGATGCCCTGTCAGTGGCCACTGATCTCGGACTCGTCTACCTCGGTGGCGTGGTGTTCGGGGCGTTGAACAAATACTCGGCTCCGGTCACGGCCCGTGGGCGCGCCAACTCGATCGAAGCGGTGCGTGTGCTCAGCGAGAATGGCGCCAAGGCAGGCATCCCCATCGGTTTGGAGATCGTGAACCGCTACGAATCCAACCTCCTGAACACGGCCGCCCAGGCGATGGACTACATCCAGGAGGTCGGATCCGACAACCTTTTCGTGCACCTCGACAGCTACCACATGAACATCGAAGAGAACGACATGTTCCAGGCCGTGCTCACCTGTGGTGACCGGCTCGGTTACGTGCACATTGGTGAGGGCCATCGGGGCTACCTCGGCACCGGAACCGTCGACTTTCACGGACTGTTCCGCGGTATGGCCCACATCGGGTACACCGGACCCATCACCTTCGAGAGCTTCTCCTCGGCGGTCGTCGACCCCGGTCTCAGCTACACCCTCGCCATTTGGCGCAACCTGTGGTCGGACAACGTCGACCTGGCCCGCCACGCCCGCGGATTCATCGACGCACAGGTACGAAGCGCCGCTCGACTTCAGGCCTAGGACCCTTCCCGAACGTCCCAGCACCCTACTATCAGGAGAATTCTCAGCAATGGCCACCCCCCAGCCCGTCCTCGATCTCGTCGCGCGCAGTAATCGCATCGGCACCGACTCTCGAAATACCAACTACGGCGGAGGCAACACCTCGGCCAAAGGCACTGTCGTCGACCCAGCCAGCGGTAAGGACGTCGACCTCGTCTGGGTGAAGGGCTCTGGTGGGGACCTCGGAACACTGCAGCCAGCGGGACTTGCCGTTCTCCGCCTCGACCGGGTACACGAGCTCAAGAACGTCTACCGGGGCGTCGAGTTCGAAGACGAGATTGTGGATCGCTTCACCTACTGCTTACACGGGACCGGCGGAGCAGCCCCATCGATCGACACATCAATGCATGCGCTGGTCGACGCCAATCACGTCGACCATCTGCACCCGGATGCCGGCATCGCCATAGCGAACTCCGTCGATGGTGAAGCGCTCACCGACGTTATCTTCGGGACCAAAGTGCTCTGGGTCCCGTGGCGGCGCCCCGGTTTTCAACTCGGTCTCGACATTGCAGCGATGAAGGAGGCCCACCCCGATGCCGTCGGTGCCATTCTCGGCGGGCACGGCATCTCAGCGTGGGGTGACACGAGCGTGGAATGCGAAGCCAACTCGATGTGGATTATCCGCACCGCCGAGGACTACATTGCTGAGCACAGCCGCGCAGAACCGTTCGGTGCGGTCATCGAAGATCGCCGGCCCCTCGCCGTTGAGGCGCGTCGAGCCCGAGCCGCAGCGGTGTTCCCAACGCTTCGCGGCCTGGCGTCGACGGATGAGAGGATGGTCGGCCACTTCATCGACTCGGACGAGGTCCTGGAGTTCCTTTCCAGCGCCAACGCCGCAGAACTGTCGGCCCGGGGAACGAGCTGCCCTGATCATTATCTGCGCACCAAGGTCACCCCGATGTTCGTCGACATCGCCACCACGGCTTCGGTCGAGGAAGCCCTGAGCGCGGTGCGCGCACAGCACCCCAGCTACCGTGACGAATATCGCGCCTATTATGACCGCAACGCCACGGCCGATTCCCCCGCGATTCGCGGCGCTGACCCGCGTATCGTACTTCTTCCGGGTGTCGGGATGTTCAGCTTCGGCAAGGACAAGCACACTGCCCGAGTCGCGGGCGAGTACTTCGTCAATGCCATCGCCGCGATGCGCGGCGCTGAGGGCCTCTCGGCGTACGAACCCGTCCCCGAGTCTGAGAAGTTCCGAATCGAATACTGGGCGCTCGAAGAAGCCAAGCTCGCGCGGGCTCCGAAGCCGCGGCCGCTCGCGACGCGTGTTGCGCTCGTAACCGGCGCGGGCAGCGGAATCGGCAAGGCAATCGTCGAGCGCCTCGCGGCGGAGGGCGCCTGCGTCGTTGTGAGCGACGTTGACACCGCTAAGGCAGAAAGCGTCGCGGCATCAATAGGAAATACGGATGTCGCGATCGCGGTGACCGCAGATGTCACGGACGAAGAAAGCATCGAAGAAGCGGTCCATCAGGCCGTACTGGCGTTTGGAGGCGTCGACCTGATCGTCAACAATGCCGGCCTTTCGATCTCACGCAGTCTCGTCGAAACATCCGTCAAGGAATGGGATCTGCTGCACAACGTCATGGCACGCGGCTCGTTCCTCGTCTCGCGAGAATCAGCCAAGGCCATGATCGCCCAGGACATGGGCGGAGACATCATTTATATCGCCTCGAAGAACTCCGTCTTCGCCGGACCGACCAACGTGGCCTACTCGGCGTCCAAGGCCGACCAGGCGCACCAGGTTCGGCTGCTGGCGGCCGAGTTGGGCGCTCATGGCATCCGCGTTAACGGCATCAATCCCGACGGCATTGTCCAGGGCTCCGGCTTGTTCGCCAATGGCTGGGGGGCACAGCGCGCGGCGACCTACGGAGTCCCGGAGGAGAAACTCGGCGAATATTACGCAGGCCGTACCCTGCTCGGGGAGGAAGTCTTCCCCGAGGACGTCGCCAATGCCGTCGTCGCCCTGACCGCAGGAGAACTGCGCAAGACGACAGGCATGCACGTCACCGTCGATTCGGGAGTCGCTGCGGCGTTTTTGCGCTGACCGAAGAGCGGCAGGCGGGCCTGGTCTCCCTCGCGGGGGTCAGGCCCGCTTCCTCTATGCTGGACGGCGTGCATGTGGCAACCCCCGGTGTGAACGAACGCTCAGAGCCAGCTGAGCTGGAATCGACGATCCCCGGAAAGATCCCACCGGGCGGCACGGTGGTCGTCGTCGGAAGCATCAACGCCGATACCGTTCTCGCGATGGACAAACTCCCCCTCCCCGGAGAAACCATTCTGGCCACCGGAAGCGTCGAATTTCTGGGCGGTAAGGGCCATGCCCAGGCACTTGCCGCAGCGCGCTTCGGCAGTCACTGCATGCTTATCGGAGCCGTCGGCGACGACGACGCGGCGCGCGACGTGCGAGCAGGGCTCTCGGAGGCAGGGGTCGACTTGTCGCTCTTGCGAACCGTGCGTGAACCTACCGGCCGTGCATATGTGTCGGTCGACGCCTCCGGCGAGAACTCCATCGTCGTTGTTCCTGGCGCGAATGCCTCCGTCGATGCACTGAGTTCCAGCGACGTCGCCGCTATCCAATCGGCATCCGTGCTTTTGATACAGCTGGAAAACGGCACCACGGCGGCGTTCGAGGCGATTAGGACTGCGCGCGCGGCGGGCGTCACCGTCGTTCTCAACGCAGCACCCGCGCGCGCGATCCCGGATGACGTCTTTTCGAGCGTCAATTACCTCATTGTCAACGAGGGCGAAGCCCGACAGCTCAGTGGCTCAGAAAATCTGGATGAGGCGGGCGGGCGGCTGTGCCGCAGGGTAGGGACCGTGCTTGTAACCGTCGGCGCCGGCGGTGTGCGCGTGTACGAACGCCACGTCACGCCATACATCGTCACTGCTGAACGAGTCAGGGTGATCGATACGACCGGTGCGGGTGATTCATTCTGCGGGGTATTCGCTGCGGCGATTGCCCAGAGAGTTTCTGTACGAGAGGCCTGCCGGCTGGCGGTCAGCGCAGGAACCCGAGCCGTGCAGACAGCGGGCAACACCTCGTCGATTGCATCGCGCGCCCAAATCCTTGCTGACGTCGGCCGCCTCGCCCTTTCTGCAGAGGCGGATCGCTCTTCATCCCCATTCGAGTAGACGAGCAGGTCGAATAAAGCGCCAGATGCTCGAGCTGCGCGTGCGACGGCTGTATCGGCAGGACCCGCTCCGCTACGGATTCATCGCAGAATACGCTGCTTGCCAGTTGACCGCGGACCGCCTCGGGCTGCCGGTGCTTGCGGGTCCAGTGGAAGCCACAGCGCTGGGCAACGTGCTCGTACAGGCGCGAGCCGCGCTTCTGATCGACGGCACCCTGGAGGATCTGAGAGCAATCGTCGCACGCAGCTTCGCCTCGACGCGCTACCTGCCGCGGCACCGAGGCTGAGTAGGGCGACGCCGAGGGGCGCCACCCAGCCACAGGTGAAATAATGATCCTGTGAGCGACTACCACCCCGAACTCGATGGCTACGAGCCGAACGACGGCCGGCCCCTCGCCTCGCAGCGGATACTGCGGCCCGCACGCATCCTCATCGTTCTCGGGATTCTCGGGCTCGTCCTCCCCGGCATCCTCGTGACCGCATCGACGGCCACGCAAACGGCCGACCGCAGCTGCAGCATCGTCGTCGCCCGGGATGCTCCGTTCGCCGGCGGTTTCGATGCACGCTTCGAGTTCGTCGGACCAGAAGGTCCGGCCTGGTATTGCTATGCCCTGGTTCGCGATGAGAATGACGTCCTGGTCGGTTCGCTCGGCCTGATCCCCGGATCCCCGCCACCCCCGGACCCGGCATTCGTCAACGCCTCAGCAACGGGTAGGCAAGAATGGACTCATGTCTGAAACCCGCCTGGTCGCATTCGACCTCGATGACACACTCGCACCCTCGAAGTCCCCGATGGACCCGCACATGTCGCAGATCCTCGCCGACCTCCTCGAGGTCGTGCCCGTGTGCATCATCTCCGGCGGCCAGTTCGCCCAGTTCAAAATGCAGGCGATCGACAACCTGCCTCAGGCCGGCTCGGCGCACCTCGAGCGCCTGCACCTGATGCCCACCTGCGGCACCCAATACTTCCGGTTCGAGGACGAGGCGTGGGAGCAGATCTACGCCGAGAACCTCACCGACCACGAGAAGACCCGCGCTCTGGCCGCCGTCGAGACCCGCGCCAGGGAGCTCGGCTTCTGGGAGTCCGACACCTGGGGCCCGATCCTCGAGGACCGCGGCTCACAGATCACCTTCTCGGCTCTCGGCCAGGCGGCGCCGGTTCCGGCGAAGCAGGCGTGGGACCCCACCGGTGCGAAGAAGAACACGCTCCGTGAGGCTGTCGCCGCCGACATCCCGGACCTCGAGGTCCGCTCCGGCGGCTCCACCTCCGTGGACATCGCCCGCAAGGGCATCGACAAGGCGTACGGCATGAAGAAGCTGGCCGAGCTCACCGGCATCCCGCTCGACGACATGCTCTTCGTCGGGGACCGCCTCGACAAGAACGGCAACGACTACCCGGTCAAGGCCCTCGGTGTGCGCTGTGAAGCCGTCGACGACTGGGAAGACACGGCCCGGTTCATTGAGAACCTGATTCCGCAACTGAAAGCTGCAGCAACGGTCTAAGACTCAGACGGATGCGACGCTCGGCGTCAGCAGCCAGCCTTCGTGACAACCGCAGCCGCCCGAACATTCACACAGACACGACGGCTGGAGTCAGCAGGCGGTCGATCGTCGCGGCATGGAAGATCTGGTCCGCGGTGATCAGCGCGAGTCCGGCAACGCCGGCCAGCTCTCCGAGCACGGACCTCGTGATGGTCAGGTTCCTCGTGGCAAGCGGAAGCGCCCGCTGGTACACGCGTTCCCGAACGCCGGCGAGGAGCACCTCGTCACACTCGGCGAGCAGACCGGACACGACGATGGTGCCCGGGTTGAGGATGCTCACCAGTTCGGCCACCGCTTCACCGAGAACCCGCCCGGCCTGACGAACCAGTCGAACGGCTCGGATGTCGCCCCGTTGAACAAGATCGACGACGTCGGCAACGCTCGACACGGCCAGGCCCTCGGCCTCGAGGTCCCGGACGAGAGCCCACCCTCCTGCGTACGCCTCGACACAGCCGATGTTGCCGCACCGGCACTGGAGGGCGGAGACGTCGGTGGCGATGGCAGCGCGGGTGTGACCGATGTCCCCCGCGGCTCCTTCGTTGCCACGGATGATCTGCCCGTTGAACACAAGCCCAGAGCCGATGCCGGTACCGAGCTTGAGGCTGATGAGGTTGTCGCTGTGGTGCTGCCGCGACTCGACCACCGCTCGCGCGTTCGCGTCGTTCTCGACGATGACGGCGACGTCATAACGGGATGTGAACCAGCCGGCGATGTCGAACCGGTCCCATCCGGTCATGATCGGCGGATTCACCACCCGGCCGGCAGCGAATTCCACCGGTCCAGGAACACCGACGCCGATCCCCCAAATGTCCTCGTCGCCGCGCAGGTCCTCGAACGCCGCATACACGTCGCTGAGCACCCGTTCGGGTCCCTCCCACACGTTCACGACGTGCTTGGTGTGGCGCAGAGCCGCGCCGCTCAGATCGCACACGGCGACGGTGAACCCGGATGCCCCGATGTCGGCGGTGAGAAAGATGGCGCGTTCCGTGTTGAGGGCGAACCGGCTCGAGGGCCGCCCGCCGGTGGACTCCCCGCCCTTCACCGCCGTGATCAGCCCACCGGCCAGAAGGGAGGAGAGCCGCTGGTTCACCGTCGACCTGGACAGCCCGGAAATGTCGATGACCTCGGTGCGGCTCAGTTCGCCGTGCGTGCGAAACAGGTCGAGCACGTCGCTGATGTGCGATCCGCTTTCAGTGAGTATCACAGGTGCTCCATTGCGCTGCGTGAAGGGATGAGGACACTTTAAATATAGCAAAGGTAGAAAGATTCTGGACTTTTGTATTGCGTAAATACAAAAGTTGACGTAGTTTCTTCTCACCGGCACGCAGTGGTGCCCTCGATCCTCAAGGACGAAGATGTTCAACAAAACAACCCCGTGGGCCCGGACCATGCGCGTCGTTCTCCCCCTCGGCGTACTCTCCCTTGCTCTGACCAGTTGCGCTTCCGGTGCGACCGGAGGGGGCTCCACCGGCGACGGCGCGGGCTCCACCAAGATCGCCGCCGTCATCAAGGGCCTCGATAACCCGTTCTTCCAGGCGATGGAAGACGGCATCAAGGATGCCTCCGGCGACGTGACCATCCAGGCGGCCGCCGACATCGGCGACACCACCGGTCAGGCCGACAAGCTCACGGCCCTCGCCGGGCAGGACTTCGGCTGCTACATCGTCAACCCGATCAGCGGCTCAAACCTGATCCAGGCGCTCACCCAGGTATCGACGTCAGGCAAGACGATCGTCAACATCGACAGCCCCATCGACGCGGATGCCGCCAAAACCGCGAACATCGACGTCGCGACCTACATCGGCACCGACAACAAGGCCGCCGGCGGCAAAGCCGGCGACTTCATCGCCGACCAGATCGAACCCGACTCCGAAGTCGCGATCATCGGCGGTATCGCCGGCGATGTGACGAGCGCCGCCCGGGTCGACGGCTTCAAAGCCGCCGTTGAAGGCAAGCTGACCGTGATTCAGGAGAGCGCTGCCGACTGGAAGCGAGAGGTCGCCCTGACCGCCGCCACCGACATCATCGCTGCGAACCCGAACGTCAAGGCATTCTTTGCCGCGAACGACGACATGGGCCTCGGCATCGTGAAGGCGATCGAGAACGCCGGCCGCACCGGTGAAATCGTCGTCGTCAGCGTCGACGGCAACAAGGATGCCCTCGAATCCGTCGAAGCGGGCGGGCTCAGCGCCACCGTCGCCCAGTACCCATTTGCGATCGGATCTCTCGGCGTCCAGGCCTGCGAAGTTGCAGCTGCGGGTGAAAAGCTGCCCGAATCCGTCGAGTCACCGACGGCGCTCGTGACCCCCGATGTAGCGGCCGACGCCATCGGGGCCTTCCCCCAGCCGTTCGAGGAGTTCGCGAACCCGCTCGAAGACCTCCTCGCGGAGTAACCTGAGCCCGACTCCGGGACAGGAGGTGGTTGGGCCCCGGACCGCCCGGCCCACCCCCCCCCCCCCCCCCCCCCGCCCCAAGGGCAGAAAAAAAA
>NZ_JBKJWH010000096.1:0-3924 GCF_046716805.1 Mycetocola sp.
CTCCAGTATTACTACTCGGGCTATTGGGGTGACCAACGCTACAAACTCCGCCAGGTACAAAAGCCATTTTCAACCCTGTCATATGCAGAACTCGATCCCGAAGATCGAAGACGCCTGGATGACAGCATCATCCATGCAACTGTTCTGAAACAAGACTCTCCCGCCGGCTCCCAGAATGCGGTCTATTCCATTTTCGAGCGGCTAAACACTGGCGGAAGTCCTCTTCAACCCCAGGAGATTCGAGTTGCGCTCTATCCTGGGGCTTTTCTGCAAGGGCTGAGCGAACTCAATGAAAATGCGGCTTGGAGAGCACTCTACGGTGCCAAGTCGCCGCGGCTGAAAGATCAGGAGATGATTCTCCGGATCCTTGCAATGTTCGAGGGCACAATCGAGTATTCCCGCCCACTTAAGGGCTATCTGAACAACTATCTCGGACTCAATCAAGATATTGCTCTCAGCCCATCAACTGCGTTGGGGCAACTATTCATCGAGACGATGACGCACCTGAATGATCATGTGGGAGCCCGGGTCTTCCGGCCAGTGCGACCGGTGAACGCCGCAGTTGTCGATTCGATCTCCGTTGGACTTATGAGAAGACTCGCGACCGGCCCGATTTCTGATCCGTCGACGTTGGCCGATATCTACGAGGCTCTCCTCAATGATCAGGACTATCGAACTGCCACAACTAGCTCCACTGCAGCGGAAGAAACGGTTACATCGCGCCTCACCAAGGCAACGGTTGCGTTCGCAGCGGTGGTCTAATGCGCGGGTTGGCGGAGGTCGATCGACGCTACAAGAGGCTCAAAGCCGTATTCGCTGGCATCGACGGCCAAGGGCTCACAAGTGAACTCTTGGCTCACTACGCCAAGTACTTGTGTGTGCTCGTTGCAGGATTCGCCGAACAGTCAGTAAAGGAGCTTGTCTCAGAGTACGCACGCGTACAGAGCTCGGAACGAGTACATCGATATGTCGCCGGCCAGCTGAAGCTCGTATGGGGTCTCGACACGGTGAAACTCCAGCGAATTGTCGAAGCCATGGATCCAACTTGGTGGGCAGAATTGAAGGCAGCGCGACCCGAGGAATTGGAATCACTTGCCAGCGTTGCGAGCGTGCGAAATCTCATCGCCCACGGTCAGGACACGGGAATAACGATCGGGACCATCACCAATTATTTCGAGGATGTCAACAAGCTGGTTCGGCATCTCAGCACCCTATTGGGAGACCCAACGGGGACGTACTAGCGATTGACGCCGTTGTCGACGTGGGTGGGTCCGCCGTCCTGGTATTCGATGATGTGGTGGGCTTCGCAGCCGGAGGCGGGGATCTGGCAGTCGTCGATGATGCAGGTGGGTCCGTCGCGGGCGATCATTCCGAGGCGTTGTTCGCGGCCAAAGCCGCGTTTCTCGTTGCCGAGGGCGAGTAGGCCGCCGTCGGGTCTGAGGTAAGCGGGGATGATGCTGCTGTCGCAGAGGGTCTGCTGGACGGCGGAGTAAGGGATCGGTTCGGGCACTCCGACGATCTCGCCGGTGCCTCGTTTGGTGCTGAGGACGTCGGCCGTTACCCGGACGACGACGGTGGGGGAGGCTCCGGAGACGGTGGGGGCGTCGCTCGAGCGGGCGAGGGAGTCGATCATCGCGGCGAACACGTCGGCGCGTTGCTGTCCGGGGGTGCGGGTCTCCCGCAACCGGCCGACCGGCGCCGGATCGCTGCCGGTACCGTCCGCCGCCCGGCTCGGCGACCCGGTGTCGGAACTTGCGGTGTGGTCGGGGAGGTCCAGGGTAGCGTCTCCGGTGCTGCGGACGGTGTCGGGGGCGTCGGTGGGGAGGTAGCGGGGGTCGGTTCGCGGGTTGAGGATCGCGTCGAACAGGGCGTGCAGTTTGCCGCCGACGTCGGGGGTGACCTGGCCGCCGAATTTCATCACCCCGTTCCGGACTGTGCGGGAGATCCAGAAGTCCCTGTCGTGGAATGCTTTCTCGGCCCGAGGTTCGATACCGTTCTCGTCCAGCCGGTCCCGCCACTGTCGGGCCTGCAACCCGACCAGGTCGGGTGGTACCGGCACCCCGTGGCTGTCGGAAGCGCCGGTGGCCTGGCCGACCAGGATCTGCTCGGCCGCGTCGAGGTGTTCGACCTCGGCGCGGGGTGCGGCGGCGGAGAGCTCCTTAGTGATCGCTTCGGCGGTTTCTACACCGATCGACCCGGACCGCAGGGCGGCGGCGACGTGCGGGAACAACGGGGGCAATGGTTGGCCGACCTTCACTCGGGGGCTGGTGCGGGCGCCGACCCGGACCCATTTCGATGCGGTCGCCGCGGAGACGCCGGCGACCTGCTCGATCAGCAGCGAGGGCCGGGCGTAGTTCAACCGGGCTGCGAGGCCTTCGCTGCCGAGCACCGGGTCGGAGCGGACGGCGACCTGATTGCTTGCTGCGGTGAGGATGGCCTCCAGGCCGCGGTTGAGCGCCGCGGTTTTGGAAAGCACCGACAGCACGGTGTTCGCCGGGAACCGGTCCAGGTGATCCAGGTCGAAGACCTCGATAGCGGTGGCGAGCTGCGCCAGAACCTCGTCCAGGACAGCGTCTTCGTCCGGCGCCTCGAGGGCCGGGGCGAGAGCGCTGACCGGGAGATTCATAAGCCCAGTCCACCACCAACCACTGAGATCGGAGCGGCTACCGAAACGAGCAACGGCGGGCATGATCCCGAACGCACTCGAGGGGCGAGGATCGGGTGTCTGACCGGTCTGTTCATGATCCCAGTGAACCACCAACCACCGACAATGGTCGGTTCCGTTTCGCCCTCTATGTCGGAGGATCGCGAGGCGCCGCGCGCGCGGGTGATATTCTGGGCACGTGCTGTTCAGGCTGCTTCTTAGTTGCCGCGACGGGGCCTAACATCCAGGCCTCCCCGTCGCGGGGTTTGTCCTGCCTGATCCACCCTTTCTTGCGAGGAAACTGATGAAGCAGAACACCGTTCCAGCCGAAGAGGCTGTGCCGTCAACCGGCACGCATTCCGGCCATCCCAAGCACGCCGCCCCGGCACCGCAGCCGCGGACCCTGGCGGAGAAGATCTGGGAAGACCACCTCGTCGCCAAGGGTGAGGACGGCACACCCGACCTCATCTACATCGACCTGCACCTCGTCCACGAGGTCACCAGCCCGCAGGCGTTCGACGGACTCCGGCTCGCCGGACGGCCCGTCCGCCGTCCGGACCTGACGATCGCGACCGAGGACCACAACACGCCGACCCTGGCCATCGACAAGCCCATCGCGGACCTCACCAGCCGTACGCAGATCGAGACGTTGCGTAAGAACGCCGTCGAGTTCGGGGTTCGATTGCATTCGCTCGGGGACATCGAGCAGGGCATCGTCCATGTCGTCGGCCCGCAACTGGGATTGACCATGCCGGGCATCACCGTTGTCTGCGGTGACTCGCACACCTCGACGCACGGAGCGTTCGGGGCGATGGCATTCGGCATCGGCACGAGCGAGGTCGAGCACGTGCTCGCCACGCAGACCCTGCCGCTCAAGCAGTTCAAGACGATGGCGATCAACGTCGAAGGAACACTGCGCCCGGGCGTCACTGCGAAGGACGTCATCCTTGCCGTGATCGCGAAGATCGGCACAGGCGGAGGTCAGGGGTACGTGCTCGAGTACCGTGGCTCGGCGATCCGAGCTCTCTCCATGGAGGGCCGGATGACGATCTGCAACATGTCGATCGAAGCCGGCGCGCGTGCGGGCATGGTGGCACCGGATGAGACGACCTACGCCTACCTCAAGGGTCGCCCCCACGCCCCGGAGGGCGCAGACTGGGACGCAGCGGTCGAGTACTGGAACACGCTTCCCACCGACGAGGGCGCAGTCTTCGACGCCGAGGTATTCCTGGACGCCGACACTCTGGACCCGTTCGTGACCTGGGGAACCAACCCAGGTC
>NZ_JBKJWH010000097.1:0-2744 GCF_046716805.1 Mycetocola sp.
ATGTGGCCGCTCGTCGGTGATCCAGCCCGTGTCCACCGCGGTCATGAGAATGCCGTCCTGCTCGAGCATCTCGGCGGCGCTGGTGCGGGTGAGCATGTTCAGCGCGGCCTTCGCCATATTGGTGTGCGGATGGCCCGGGCCCTTGTACCGGCGCGAGAACTGGCCCTCCATCGCCGACACGTTGACGACGTATTTACGGCGAGCCGGGGACGCGGCCATCGACGGGCGGAGCCGGCTGATCAGCAGGAACGGCGCCGTCGTGTTGCAGAGCTGCACTTCGAGCATCTCGAGCGGGTCGACGTGCTCGACGTTCTGCACCCAGCTGTTTGTGGTCTGCAGGTCGGGCACGAGACCGCCCGCGTCGATGGCGGTGCCGTCGGCGTGCTTCGCGAGCGACGACGAGCCGGGCGCCATGGCCAGGTTCGCCAGGTCCGCCGCGGTGAGGGCCGGAGCACCCGACTGGGCGACCGTCCCGGCAAGGGATGCGACGGAGAGCAGTGGATGCGCCGCCACCGATGCCGCCAGCGCCTCGGGGTGCTGGTCGGCGGTGTGCCCGAAGGTCTCCATTTCAGGGAGCGGACCGTCCGGCAGCGGCTGCAGTTCGGCATCCGCCAGCAGTGAGTACGAACCGGGGGAGCGGCGCACGGTCTGTGCGGCGTTGTTGATGAGGATATCGAGCGGGCCCTGTGCGGCGACCGAGTCGGCGAGGCCGATCACCTGGGCGGGGTCGCGCAGGTCGATGCCGACGACGCGGAGCCGGTGCAACCAGTCCGCAGAGTCGGGGAGGGACGCGAAGCGGCGCACGGCATCTCGCGGGAACCGCGTCGTGATCGTCGTGTGCGCACCGTCACGCAACAGCCGGAGGGCGATGTACATGCCGATCTTCGCGCGGCCGCCGGTGAGGAGAGCCCGCTTGCCGGTGAGATCGGTGCGGGCGTTCCGCTTGGTGTGGCTGAACCGGGCACAATCCGGGCAGAGCTGGTGGTAGAACGCGTCGACGAGCGTGTACGGCTGCTTGCAGATGTAGCAGTTGCGCGGCTTCAGCAGTTCACCGGCGGTCGGCGCCTCGACCGTCGTCGCGAGCGGGATGCCGCGCGTCTCGTCGTCGATCCGATCGGATGCCCCGGTGGCGGTGGCCGCGATGACCGCCTTGTCTGCATTGGCGACGACGTCCCGGAGCTCGCGACGTCGGGTGCGTTTCACGGCCTTGAACATCGCGGCGGTCGCCCGGCGGACGGTGACGTAGTCCGGGTGTTCCTCGTCGAGGGTGTTCATCGAGGCGAGGACGCGGAGGGTGGTCTCAAGTTCGGTGGGGTCGATCCCGTCGCCGAGGAAAGCGGGTTCGGATGTGGCGGCGGTCATTCACGCAATTCTACCGGAGGACATATGCGCCAACGCTGGGTGTCGCAGTGGAAGGATGGCAGCATGAACCCGATCGAGTGGCTGTTCGACGCGCAACTGGTGATCGGCGATCAGACGATCCTCTGGCGTGAGGTGATCGGGAACGCTTTCGGCATGGCCAGCGCGGTCGGCGGGATGCGCCGCAAGGTGTGGGCATGGCCGGTCGGCATCATCGGTAACGTGCTGCTGTTCACGGTGTTCCTCGGCGCGGTCTTCGGCACCCCGAATCCGGTGAACCTGCTCGGTCAGGCCGGACGTCAGGTCATGTTCATTATCGTGTCGATCTACGGTTGGGTGCAGTGGCGGCAGAGCCGCAACTCGAGTGAGCACACAGCGGTGACACCACACTGGGCGTCGAACAAGGAGCGGCTGTTCCTGATCCTCGGGCTGTTCGGCGGAACCGCGGTTCTCGTCCCGATCTTCCGCGCGCTCGGCTCGTTCGAACCGGTGTGGGCAGACGCCTGGATCTTCATGGGCTCGCTCCTCGCCACCTACGGCATGGCGAAGGGCTGGGTCGAATTCTGGCTCATCTGGATCGCCGTCGACATCGTCGGTGTACCCCTGCTCATCAGCGCCGGGTACTACGCCTCCGCTGTGCTGTACCTGTTCTACGGCGGCTTCACTCTCGTCGGCTTCTTCATCTGGATGCGGGTGCACCGCAAAAACTCGCTGACGATCGAGACGGCCTTTCCTGACCCGACGGTGCAGCGCTGACCCAGGTCACTCGTTCCGGTCGGAAACACCCGGCGCACCGGATGTTCTCGTCCGCACCGGGTGATCTCGGCGGGCTCGGCCAGCCGGGAGTGGCATGATCGAAGGACCATGACAGCCCAGCCGAAGCTCGACCCGAATGCCCTCCGCGAGCGAACCGGCGACACCGTGGAACCGGATGCCGTCTACGACGCGTTCTCGGACTGGGTCACGGCCACCGGCATCCGAATGTATCCGGCGCAGGACGAAGCGATCATGGAGATCGTGTCGGGGCAGAACCTCGTGCTCAGCACCCCGACCGGCACCGGGAAGTCCCTCGTTGCGGTCGGGGCACACTATGCCGCGCTCGTCGCCGGCAAACGCAGTTTCTACACCGCACCGATCAAGGCACTCGTCAGCGAGAAGTTCTTCGCGCTGGTCGACGTTTTCGGGGCTGAGAACGTCGGCATGATGACCGGGGACTCGTCGGTCAACGCCGACGCGCCGATCATCTGTTGCACGGCGGAGATCCTCGCCAACCTCGCCCTCCGCAACGGGGAAGACACCGAGGTCGATGAGGTCGTGATGGACGAGTTCCACTTCTACGCCGACCCCGAGCGCGGCTGGGCCTGGCAGATCCCGCTGCTCAGCCT
>NZ_JBKJWH010000098.1:0-19329 GCF_046716805.1 Mycetocola sp.
CGGCTCGCGCAGTTCAGCGGCCTGGGCAACGATGCGCGGGAACTCCTGCAGGGCACCGAGCAGCGCGGATTCGGTTTCGTGCTCGAGGAGCTCGGGGACGAAGGCGCTCCGGTCGACCCCGGCGACCTCGGCGTTGCGGGCAACCGAATGCGTTCGCGCGTGGGCGTACTGCACGTAGAAGACCGGGTTGTCGTTGCTCCGCTTGCGAAGCTGCTCTGGATCGAGAGTCAGCGGGGAATCCGCCGGGTAGCGCCCGAGCGAGTAACGCAACGCGTCGGTGCCGAGCCAGGCCTGGAGATCGTCGAGCTCGATGATGTTGCCTGCACGCTTCGAAAGCTTGGCCCCGTTGACGCTGACCAGCTGTCCGATGAGGATCTCGATGTCCGTGTCCGGGTTGTCACCGGCTGCGCCGGCGAGCGCCTTGAGCCTGTGCACGTAACCGTGGTGGTCGGCGCCGAGCAGGTAGATCTTGTGCGCGAATCCCCGGTCGGACTTCGACAGGTAGTAGGCGGCATCCGCGGCGAAGTAGGTGTAGATGTTGTTTCCGCGGCGGATGACGCGGTCCTTGTCGTCACCGAAGTCGGTGGTGCGCACCCACACAGCGTCGTCCTCGTCGAAGACGTGTCCCTGCTCGCGAAGGCGGTCGACTGCCTTGTCGATGGCGCTCCGGCCGGTGGCCGGGTCCTTGGCATGGAGTTCCCGTTCCGAGAACCAGACGTCGAAGTGCACGTTGAAGCTCGACAGCGACTTCTCGATCTCGACGAGCTGCAGCTTGTAGGCGAGCTCACGGGCGGTGGCGAGGGCCTCCCCGTCTGGCAGGTCGAGGAGGTTCGGCTCGATTTCGAGCACCTGGCGGCCGAGCTCGGCGATATAGGCGCCGGGGTAGCCGCCCTCCGGGGTCTCCTCACCCTTGATGGCAGCGAGGATCGAGGCGCCGAACGTGTCCATCTGGCTGCCGGCGTCGTTGATGTAATACTCGCTCGCGATCCTCGCACCGGATGCACTCAGCACGCGGGCGATCGAGTCGCCGAGGGCGGCCCAGCGGGTGTGTCCGATGTGAAGCGGGCCGGTCGGGTTCGCTGAGACGAATTCCAGGTTGATCGACTGACCGGCGAGTGAGGCGTTGTGGCCGTACGCGTCGCCGGCTTCGACGATCACCTTCGCCAGGGCGCCGGTCGCCGCGGCGTCGAGGCGGACATTGAGGAACCCGGGACCGGCGACCTCAGCGGTCGCGACGCCGGGAACGGCGGCGATCCCCTCGGCGAGCTCAGCGGCAACCTCCTGGGGGTTGGCTCCGATCCGCTTGGCGATCCGCATGGCGACGTTCGAGGCCCAGTCGCCATGGTCGCGGTTGCGCGGACGTTCGAGGACGACGTCGTCGCGGCTGATCTCTGCCCCGGCTCCCGGTCGGCGGTTCTCCGCGAGCGGCACGACGAGTTCGAACAGGGCAGCGGCAAGGTCGTCTGGAGTCACACAAGCGATTCTATCCGGAGCCGTTGATCCGCCTCGCGCGGCGCATGCACGATCGCGCCCGTGACAGTTGTTATGGTCGGAGCATCCCCCACAGAGAGATGGATATGGCTTCCACGTTCGCGCGCACCAGCGCATTCCGCCCGCTCGCCGTCACCGCAGCAGTTCTCGGCTCACTCCTCCTGGCCGGTTGCACGCCTGCCCCGACGGCGTCCTCGTCAGGGACTCCCGCTCCCGCGGAGACGGGCCCAGCGGAAACGGCGAGCGAAACGCCGACCCCTGCGTCGACGGCAACAGCGGTTGTGAGCGAACCGGTTGACATCGGTTGTGACGCGCTGATCACGCCTGCCGACATGTACGCCTTCAACCCCAACATCAGTTTCGTCGCCGAGGCCACACCGAAGGCGGCCAGCACAGCGAGCGAGATCGCCGCGATGAAGGGTCTCACCTGCCAGTGGGCCAACAACTCGAGCAACACCACCATCGAGGTGGGCGTCGCGAAGCTCAGCGAGAAGGACCTGACCGACCTCAAGAACCGTGCGGTCACCGAGAGCAAGCAGGTTCCCACCTATGCCGCTCCCCCTGTCGAGGGTTACTTCACGGTGGTCGGCAACGAGGGCGAAGCCCAGATCTTCACGGGCTCGTACTGGGTGACCCTGCGCGCGGTCGACTTCGTCGAGCCGGGCGACGCCGAGCAGCTGGCTGAGGCTGCGATCGCGCACCTGCCGTAAACGGCATCCGGGGTGCCACCCCCGCTGCTCAGGCAGGAGGGATTCGCGGGCGCAGAATTCTGATAGTTTTGTGGAGCACGCCTTCGTAGCTCAGGGGATAGAGCGTCGGTTTCCGGTACCGCAGGTCGCAGGTTCGAATCCTGCCGAGGGCACACTTGTTTCATCACGCACGGCGAACGACCGGGGTCGCCGGGATGATCGCCGAGGGCCGCAAACTGACGTAGCGGTCTACGGAGCGGTGACGAAGTCGATGAGCTCTTCGACGCGACCGAGGAATGCCGGTTCGAGATCCGAGTAACTGCGCACCCGGCCGAGGATGGCCTGCCAGGCTCTCGCGATGTCGGCCTGGCTCTCGTTCGGCAGCCCGAGGGCGGCGCAGATTCCCCGCTTCCATTCGATCGACCGCGGAATGTCCGGCCAGGCTTTCAGGCCGACCCGCGCGGGCTTCACCGACTGCCAGACGTCGATGTACGGGTGCCCCACCACGAGCACGTTCCCGCCGTGGTTGCCGCGCATCACGGCATCCGCGATCCTGAACTCCTTCGACCCGGGAACCAGATGGTCGACGAGCACGCCCACTTTACGTTTCGGGGTCGGAGCGAAGTCGGAGATGATCGCGGCGAGGTCGTCGATGCCGCCGAGGTACTCGACGACGACACCCTCGACGCGGAGGTCGTCGCCCCAGACCTTCTCGACGAGTTCGGCGTCGTGCCTGCCCTCGACGTAGATGCGGGAGGGAAGCGCAACGCGGGCGCGCGAATCGGCGACAGCGAAGGACCCGGAGGCGGTGCGGGTCTGACCGGCCGCCTTCTTCTTCGGCGCGACGAGAATCACCGCTTTCCCGTCGATCAGGAACCCGGCGCCGAGGGGGAACACCCGGCGTTTGCCGTGTCGATCCTCGAGCTGGACGGTCTTGCCCTCGATCCCGGTGACGGCTCCGCACCATCCGGTCGAAGCCTCTTCGACGACCAGGTCGGTTATGGCCTCCTGCTCGAGCGGAGGGGGCGTCTTGCTTGCGCGCCAGTTCGTCGCCAGCACGTCGGATCCGTAACGGTCGTTGCTCACTCGGGCAAGGTTAGACCCGAATCGATGGCACAGGAGGATGCCACGCGGCGACCCCGGGAGGCTCACACGGACTGTCTGGACGCGTTCACCCGGCAACCTTAGACTCACAGGTGTTCTCCATTGACGACAGAAGGCGAGCAGATGCGGGCACGCTCACTCTGGGCTCTGACGGCTGTGACGGCCGCTCTTGTGCTTGGCACCCCTGCCGCTGCATCCGCCACGGACCCGGTCCAGCTCGGGTCGGGCCGTGTCCTTGACGAGGTGGGCGTGCTGGGCGGGTCAGACGCCGCTGAGATCGAAGCAGCCATCGACACCCTCAACGCCGATTCCGGCGCCGACCTGTGGGTGGTTTACGTCGACGAGTTCACCAACCCGAGCGACGCGGCCGAGTGGACGAACACGACGGCCGAGGCGAACGGTCTCGGCCCCTCCCAATACCTGCTCGCGGTGGCTACCGAGCAGCGCACGTATTATCTCTCGGGCGCGACCGACGGGCCGGTCAGCAACGAACAGCTCGGCGACATCGAACGGCAACTGGTCCAGCCGCGCTTGAGCGATGAGGACTGGGCCGGCGCGGCCGTGGCTGCGGCATCCGGTCTCGGCAATGCCATCGCCGGCGACGACGTTTCCTCCTCCCCTGGTGGGGACGGCGGTGTCGCGAATTCGGTGGTGTGGCTCGTCATCGGCGCGATCGTCGTCATCGGGATCATCGTGATCGCCTCCACGATGCGCAGCCGCAGGAAGAAAAAGGCTGCCATCGATGTGCGAGCCGGGGAGCCGGCCGAACTCGCCGACGTTCCGACGGTCGACCTGGAGCTGCAGGCAGGAAGTGCCCTCGTCGAGACGGACGACGCCGTGAAGACGAGCGAGGAAGAACTCGGGTTCGCGGTCGCCCAGTACGGTGAGGCAACCGTCACCGAATTCCGCTCAGCGATCGCCACAGCCAAGGAGGATCTCTCCACAGCTTTCACCATCAGGCAACGCCTCGCCGACGCCGAACCGGACACCGAGCAGCAGGTGCGCGCCTGGAACGCGGAAATCATCCGCCTCTGCCTGGACGCGAACACGGCACTCGACCAGGAGGCCGAAGCCTTCGATGAGTTGCGCCAACTGGAGAAGAATGCACCGGCCGCCGTCGCCGGGCTCCGCTCCGAGCACCAGCAGGTGACGCAGCGCCTCTCGACGGCGTCGGCGTTGCTGCAGTCCCTTTCGGCCCGGTATGACGCCGCCGCGCTGAGCACCGTCTCCGACAACATCGAGCAGGCCGATGAACGGCTGGCGTTCGCGAGTGAGAACCTCGCTGCCGCCGACGAGGACGTCGCCTCAGGCGACCTCGGTGAAGCGGCCGTCGACATCCGCGCCTCAGAGGAGGCCATCGACCAGGCATCCCTGCTTCTCGACGCGATCGACAAACTCGGAGCGGATCTCGACGCCGCCCAGCGGTCGATTGCGGATGCCGTGGGCGATCTGCGCAGTGACCTCCAGCTCGCGAAGTCTCAGCCGGACCCGGACGGGTCGCTCGTGAACGTGATCACCGCGACCGAGGCGGCGGTGGCTGAGGTGGAGCGGCGCCGGACCGGTGTGCACAACCCGCTCGACCTCCTTCGACAACTTCAGGCCGCTAACACCTCGATCGACGGGATCCTGCAACAGGTGCGGGACGCGCAGGCGCAGTTCCAGCGGGCGCAGTCCCAGCTCGGCCACGCTCTCTCGGCTGCAGGGGCACAGGTCTCAGCGGCTGAGGACTACATCACGGCTCGCCGCGGAGCGGTGGGTGCCGACGCCCGCACCCGGCTTGCCGAAGCGGGACGCAAGCTGGTGCAGGCGCAGCAACTGGCGACATCCGACCCGGTGCCAGCGCTGACCTACGCGCAGACCGCCAGCCAGCTCGCCCAGGCAGCGATCGAATCCGCGCAGGCCGATGTCTCCGGATTCGGCATGCAGTCCGGTGGGTTCGGCGTCCCCATGGGTGGCGGGATGCTGGGCGGCGGCCAGCCGTCGGGAAACGGGATGATGGGTGCCATCCTCGGCGGCATCATCATCAATTCGGTTCTCGGCGGCGGTGGTCGTTCCGGCGACGGGTTCGGTGGGGGCGGGTTCGGCGGGGGCTCCCGGGGCGGCCGCAGCGCAGGAAGTTTCGGCGGGGGCGGCACACGCTCCCGACGGGGTGGCGGCCGTTTCTGACGGCCGAAAGAGTACACAGATACCGATCGAGAGGAAGAATCCCATGACCAAGCAATCGATCTTCGGGCGCATCGCCCAACTGGCCAAAGCGAACATCAACGCACTCATCGACCAGGCCGAAGACCCCCAGCTGATGCTGGACCAGATGGTGCGTGACTACACCAACAGCATCGCTGAGGCCGAAAGCGCCATCGCCGAGACGATCGGCAACCTGCGCCTCCTCGAGGAGGACCACGCAGAAGACGTGCGCGCAGCGAGCGATTGGGGCAACAAGGCCCTCGCCGCGAGCCGCAAGGCCGACGAGTACCGTTCATCGGGCAGCGCCTCCGACGCCGACAAGTTCGACAACCTCGCGAAGGTTGCACTGCAGCGCCAGATCACCTCGGAGAACGAGGCGAAGATGGCCGAGCCGCAGATCGCCGCGCAGACGCAGGTCGTCGACCAGCTGAAGAACGGCCTCAACGCCATGAAGCAGAAGCTGGAGCAGCTCAAGTCGAAGCGCAGCGAACTCATCGCGCGCTCCAAGACCGCCGAAGCCCAGCGCAAAGTCGCGGACGCCGTCAAAAGCATCGACATCATGGACCCGACGAGCGAGGTCAGCCGCTTCGAGGACAAGATCCGTCGCGAGGAAGCCAAGGTGCGTGGCCAGCAGGAGCTCGCTGCATCGAGCCTCGACGCGCAGTTCGAGTCGCTCGAGGACATCGGTGAACTCACCGAGGTCGAGGCACGCCTCGCCGCGATGAAGTCCGGCGGCCCCTCCCCCGTCTCAGGCGGGCAGACTCAGCCCGCGGTCGAGGCGACGCAGAGCGCGCCGTACACACCCAACCAGTAACGACCGGGTTCTGACGGCCTCGCACTGCTGAGCTCGGCGGAGGGTCCAGCTGGGGAGGCGGAAGCCCTTCGACGCGGTCACTACGCGACCTGCTCAGGAACCGAGGCGCGAGGGAAGGACCTGCCGCAGGCGCGGCATCCTTCCCTCGCGTCGCACCGTGTGCGGCTTCGACCCGGGTCAGCGCCGCGGATCGACCGCGACGCGAACCGCTCCGCCTCCGCCCGAACGGCGGATGCCGTCATCGAGCTGATCGAGGCTGACAGTTTCACCGACCAGTTCCCCGAACGGCCATGACGTCCAGCGCTGGGCGATGTAGTCCACGGCAGCAGTGAGGTGATCCGCTGTGTAGTTGTGCACCCCCCGTACCGTCAGCAGGCGCCGGACGATCTGTTCAGGGTCGATCGGCACCGGTTCCGTCGGAAAGACGCTGCCGACGAGGATGATCACGCCGCCGACTGCCGCGGACGTAAAGGCTCCGACGACAGCGGCACGCGCTCCGGATGCCTCCACCACAACGTCGAATCCGTCAGGGATTCCGCTGTCGGCCAGCAGCGAGCCGATCCCGGCAGGGTCGGCGGCCGGGTCATAGCTCGCAGTCGCCCCGAATCGACGAGCGAGGGCTCGCCGCCCCGGGTCTGGATCGGCGACGACGACCCGGGCGCCCCGGTCCACGGCCATGGCGGTCGCGGTGAGCCCGATGAGCCCTGCGCCGCTGATGAGCACGGCAGCGCCGTCGAGCCGGGTGAGCCGGGATGCCGCCTCCAGAGCGGCTCGGGCTGTCGCCGTACCGCAGGTTACCGGAGCGAGCACCTCGGCCGGGATGGTTTCGGGAACCCGGACGATCGGCGTGCCGGCCAGCAAGTGCATGTGCGTAGCGAACCCGCCCGAGAGCGCCCACGCGGTCGTCACCTTCTCGTGCCCGTACTTCCTGAGCGAACGGCACTTCTGAGCCAGGCCAGACAGACACCGATCGCACTCGCCACAGCTCGCGGCGATGGACCAGACGACCCGGTCGCCGATGACGAGAGGCGTCCCGTCGACCGTCGCCGGGGTGCCGCTACCGAGGGCGACCACTCGGCCCAGCTGCTCATGTCCGAGGACCAGCGGGGCGGGCGCCGACCGCGCGCCGCGCGCCGTGTGAACGTCGGACCCGCAGATCGTGGCTAACTCGATCTCGACGAGAACCTCGAGCGGCTCAAGGGTGACACTGACGAAGGCTGCCTTCTCGTGGGGCCGGTCCGGGGCGAGCCACACCATCGCGGAAGCGGACGGTGAAAGCGGGATGCGAAGCGAGGCCACGGTTCCGACGTCGGCGTCGCCCACGAGCGTCATCGAGCGTCGACCCGGCCGGTCAGCAGCATCGGCAGGGCGGTGACGTCCTCGAGAACGGCGTCAGCGCCGGCTTCCTCGAGCAGAAAGCGGTCGTGGGCTCCGCTGAGGACCCCGACGACCAGTCCCGCGCCGGCGGAACGGCCGGAACGCACGTCGCTTGCGGTATCACCGAGCACGGCAACGGCGCTCATCGCACTGACGCGCGCCCGTAGAGCAGCGGCGAGGACAAGGTCGGGAGCTGGGCGACCGCGGCCGGCGTCGATGGGCGACAAGGCGATGTCGACGAGGTCGAGCCAGCCGAGCGCCCCCAGAATCGCGTCGCGGGTGACGGGCGCGAACCCGGTGGTCAGAGCCACCTGCACCCCGCCGGCCTGAAGCTCCCGGATGACCGTCTCGGCCCCTGGAATCTCGGTGACGCCCCCATCGGCGATGAGCTCGCCGTACGCGGTTTCGAAGGCTGCGGTGGCGCGAGCGGCTGCCTCCCGGTTTCCGTCTGCGAGGTGGGTGAAAACGTCGATCTTCGACATCCCCATGGTCCTGCGCACGTAGTCGAGCGCATCAGCCCACGGGAGGTGTGCGGCAACTCCGGTACGTTCAGCGGCCCGTTGGAAGGCCGTCTCGACAACGCCGTCGTCGCTGACGGTGGTGCCGGCCATATCGAGCACGACGAGTTCGATGCCGAGGGCGGCTCCGGCGCTCGATTCGGCGGGGGGTGTGGTGTGCAGCATTATGCTCTGCCTTTCGTTGAGAGGGTGGTTGGTGTGGAGGCGCGGCCGCCCCGGCCGGCAAGCCCGCCGAAACGTTCGGCGAGGGTGGTTTCGGCGAACCCCAGGCCCGTCGTCATCCCGATCCCCGTTGTCACGGTAAGAGCGAGGACTCCTGGTTCGGGTTCGGCGAGCAGGAATTCGTCCGGGGCACTCGCGTAAACGCCTTGCCAGCGTTCGAGTACCCGAGCCGGCGATCCGAACAACCGCTCGGTCTCGTCGAGGAGCGCGTCGGCGGTGGCCTCCTGCTGGAATGGTGAAGCGGTGACGGCTCGCTGGTGCGAGTCGCCGACCAGGACGCTTCCGTCAGGCAGCTGCGTGTACATCTGGTTGAGATCGATGGCGGCGAGATCCGGTCGCTGTGAGTGCAATCGTTCTCGCACCGCCGTTGCTTCCGGCAGGGTCGAGAACGCGCGATAACGGATGAGGGACCACCCGGTCAGAAGTGGAGCGGCCAACGGCCGGGCGAGCGGAATGTCGGCCCGCAGCATGTCCAGTGAGCATCGGACGACCCCGCGGGATTCGGCGAGGGCGGGAAAAAGCTGGTCGACGTCGTGGTTGACGGCGACCACGACGGTGTCGGCGCTGATAGCACCTCGGCTCGTGTCGACCGTGCCGGTGTGAACCCTCCCGACGGAGGTTCGCATCCGGAATTCGACCCCGAGCGACGCAAGGTGACCGGCGATCGCCGTCGCGGCGCTCCGGGGGTTTGTTTGCAGGTCGTACGGCAGGACGGCCCCTCCGGCGAGGCCTGCCCGGAGCACCGGGGTCATCCCGGCCATTTCGTCGGCGTCGACCACGCGAATCTCCGGCTGGTCCCCGAACCCTGACGCCGGGCGAGCTGCCGCCGCCTCGAGCAGGGCCAACTCGTCCGGGTGCCTGGCGACGACATGGGTCCCGGACGGTCGGAGCCAGAACCCGGCGTCCCGCGCGAGGCGGAGCCACAGCTCGCGAGCAGCGAGCCCGTAGCGGAGCGCATCGCCGGTTTGCGGTGTGAAGCACAGGTGCCCGAAGTTGCGGATGGTGGCGCCGACGGGCTCTGTGGTGCGGTCGACCACGACGACCCGGAGCCCCCGCCGAACCGCGGCGTAGGCCGCCCCGAGGCCGACGATACCCGAACCGACGACGACCACGTCGAAACGCCCGCTCAACGGAACACCCGCCGCATCCACATCGCGAGTCCCTCGACGACCAGCACGGTCACGAGGATCATCAGCACGATGGCGGTCACCATCGCGTAGTTCGAGCCCTGCCCGGCGTTCAGCAGGTAGTAGCCGATGCCGCCTCCACCGACGATCCCGAGCAGCGTCGCCGCCCGGATGTTGGTGTCGAGGAGATAGAACGAATGGCCGAGGATCGCGCGGGCGGACTGCGGAAGCGTGGCGCCCGCGTAGATCTGGAGCCTGGTCGCGCCGGTGGCGGTGAGTGCGCGTTCCGGTCCGCTGTCGACCTCCTCGAGTGAGTCGGCGATGAGTTTGCCGAGCAGCCCGATCCCGCCGACCGCGAGCGCGATCGTGCCGGCCTGGGTGCCGAGACCGGTGATCACGATGAGCACGATCGCGAGGATCAGCTCGGGGATGCCGCGCACGGCGACGAGGAAGAGACGGAACCCACCGCGGGCGCCCCGGGTCGGAGCGACATTCCGGGCGGCGAGCGAACCGACGACGATCGAGGCGACGACGGTGAGCAGGGCGGCCGCGAGCGCAATCACGATCGTCTCGCGCATGGCCTCGACCATGATCGCGACGTCGTAGTTGCCGAACGACGGCGGCCAGAACTGCACGGCGACCGCGGGGATCCTGGCCCAGAACGTTCCAAAATCTGACCAGCGGATGTCGCTCACGGCGACGGACGCGACGATCACGGCCACGGCAAGAACGCCGGCGAGAGCGTTGCGCAGTCGCGTTGGAGTCCAGGGCCGGCGGAGCGCTGCCTGTGGGGTCGACGCCGCTGAGGCGATGGTCACCTGGGCAGGCGCGGCCCGGCGTGGGTGCAGGCGGCGCAGCATCCGGTCGAATGGTCCGGACGCGGTGTTCCTGGTGCCGAGCATGGCCGACCGGATTCCGCTGGAGACGATCTCCATCGCGACGCAGAGCACGAAAATGACAAGAGCGATGCCGAGTCCGCGGCCGTAGTCGAGGGATTTGAACGCGTGCGACATCTCGAGCCCGAGTCCGGCGACGCCGACGTAGCCGAGGATGACGGATCCGCGCAGGTTGATGTCGTTGCGATGGAGGACGGTGGCGACCCAGGATGGCAGCACCTGTGGCAGCACCCCGGAGGCGAACTGCTGGAACCGGGTGCCGCCCGCCGCGCGAATGGCAAGCCGCGGGCCTTCGTCGATCTGCTCGATGGCATCGGCGAACATCTTCGAGATCATGCCGACCGAATGGATGCCGATCGCCAGGATGCCCGGGAGGGAGCCGAGGGAGAACATGAGCACAAAGACCATGGCGAGGATGACGTCGGGTACGGCCCGCGCGAGGACGCCGAGGAACCGCGCGACACCTCGCCAGGCGTGCCCGGGAGTCGTGTTGGATGCCGCCAGGTAGGCAAGCGGGACAGACAGCACCGCGGCGAGGAGCGTTCCGACGAGGACGAGACCGAGCGTTTGCGCGATCAGCGCGACGAGCTCCGCCGGTTCGGGGAGCGTGATTGCTCCGACCCGGACAAAGAACCGCTCCGCGTTGAACCAGCTCTGGACCATCCCTGGCAGGGAGATGTCGATCTCGGCCAAGGCGCCGACCATGATCGCGACGAGGGCGCCCAAAGTCAGGACGGCGGCGATGCGCTCCGGTGAGCGGCGCGGGCGGGGGGCGCGATCCGCGACGCTTCCAATCGCGGCGAGCGACGACGCCCGCGGCGTCAGGGTCGCGGTCACAGCGCGGCCGTCCCTGACAACAGCTCAGTGTGAAGGGCTTCGAGTTCGCTCGTGGTCGTTGCGACGCGCCCGTAGATCTCCATGACCTCTGCCTTGGAAAGACCGGCGGCAGGGGTGTCGAGCACGACGGCACCGTGGCGGAGACCCACGATGCGATCAGCCCAGGCGATGGCGAGGTCGACCTGGTGCAAACTGCAGACGACGGTGAGTCCCTGCTCTGACGCGATCTCGCGGATGAGCGCCATCACCTGGTCGCTCGACTCCGGGTCGAGCGATGCGACAGGCTCGTCGGCGAGCAGGATGCTCGGGTTCTGCATCAGGGCGCGGGCGATCGCCACGCGCTGTTGCTGGCCACCCGAGAGGGTGTCCGCACGCTGATAGGCGTGCTGGAGGAGCCCCACCCGGTCAAGGTGCTGCAGGGCTCGCAGCTTCTTCGACTTCGGGTAGCTCCACAGGCCGAGCCGAGGGCCGCGGAGTTCGGCGAGCGCACCGGTCAGCACGTTCTCGAGCACCGACAGCGAAGGCACCAGCTCGAACTGCTGGAAAATGAAACCGACCCGGCTGCGCAGCGAGCGCAGCCGCCGGCCGGTGAGCGCCGGCACGTCCTCGCCCAGAACATTCACCGATCCGGTCGTGGGATTCTCGAGGGCGTCGAGATGGCGGAGGAGGGTCGACTTGCCCGACCCGGAGAGTCCGAGGAGCACCACGATCTCGCCGCGGCGGACCGTGAGCGACACGCCGTCGAGCGCGGTCGTCGCACCGAAGTGCTTCGTGAGTTCGGTGAGCTCGACCACGGTCTCGGTCGCGGTGGAAGGTGATGTCATCGGATTCTCCAGGTGGGTCGGGGGTCAGGGAAGCAGGGTCAGCCCTGGCACTGCGTGGCCTTGGTGGCTTTGCAGAGGTCGCGGATCTGGTCGTAGTACGCGTCGTCGACAGGCGCGGTGGCGTAAAAGACGCTTCGGAAGCCGTCGGAGTCGGCGCCATCGATGCCTGCAGCGATGATGTCGTCGATCGTGACCTCGGAGAGAAGGTCGCGGAGCTGCTTTTTCATGTCGTCGGGAAGTGTGTCCGATTCGACGATGGGTGCGCCGGGCACCATCGTCTCCCCGATGACCTTCACCTGGTCAGACTTCTCGACCTCACTGTCTTCAGCGAAGCCGGCCTCGCACTCGACCCCTTCAGCGACCTTCTGCACGCTGACGTCGTGCTTGCCCGCGAAGACCGGCGTGACGTCCGTCGTGGGGTCGATGCCGGCCTCGAGGAGGTTGTACGAGGGGAAAAGGTATCCGGAGGTGGAGGACGGGTCGACGAAGCAGACCTTCTTGCCCTTCAGGTCGGCGATCTCGGTGATGTCGCTACCGATCGGGACGATGGCCTGGGAGTAGTAACCCGGCTCCTGGCCCTCGGCTTCGATGATCGACGAGATCGGGGTCAGCTTTGCGCCGTTGTTCAGAGCGGTCACGTAGGAGAACCCGGCGAGCGAGGCGACGTCGATCTGACCGGCGATCGCAGCCTCGATGAGCACGGCGTAGTCGGTCGACTCGTGGTACTCGACGGTCTTGCCCGTCTCCTGGGCGATGTAGTCCATGAGCGGCTGGTAGTTGGTCTCGGTGTCGACAGAGTCCGGGACGACGCCGAAGACGAGGGTGTTCTCGTCGACAGCGAATCCGGATGCCGCGGCGGCATCCGATTCAAGGGAGGCGTTGCCGGAACAACCGGCGAGCGCGAGGGCGCCGGCGACGGCGACGGCCGTGAGGGAGAGGGATGCGCGGGACTTCATGATTGCCTTTCGGGGGAGGGCTGGGGGAATGAAAGAAGCCTGACAGACCATTTCGCGACATGTATACCTATCTAGCTGGTGTTCATTACTTGTTCACCTATGTTCCGTCTCGATGAACTCGTGAGTGTTGTCCGTGGCCTGCTTATGCGGCATCCCGAGGGCGAGTAGGGTTCCTATGTGACCGACGTTATGTACACGCGAATTGCCGATGACCTGCGCGAGTCGATTCTCAGTGGACGGCTTGCGCCCGGGGACGAGGTTCCGACGGAGGGCGAACTGGCGGCGCAGTGGAATACCTCCCGAGGTCCGATCCGCAATGCCCTTGCTGCGCTCCGCAACGAGGGACTGATCGAGACGACACGCGGCCGGCCCAGCCGGGTGATCAAACGGAAGGCCCACCAGCCGGTCGACGTCTCGATTCCGTTCACGAAGTGGGCGACGCAGATGGGCGCGAATCCCGGGGCGCTCACCCAGCAGGTGAGCCTTCGCCGATCCGACGCTGCCACGTCCGGACTCCTCGGAATCCCGGAAGGCGAGTACGTTGTCGACGTGCTTCGACTTCGCACCCTCGACGGCAGGCCGACCATGCTCGAGCGTCTGACCTATATCGAGCCGGCCGGCCGTCATCTCTTCGACGTCGACCTCGACACCGTCTCGATCACCGAATTCCTCGCTTCCCGAGGCTGGACCTACGCCGATGTCGACCATGAGATCGATGCCATCGCTGCCGACCCGACCGACGCATCGCTGCTCGGAGTCGATGAAGGCACCCCCATTCTGCGACTGCACCGCATCACGCGGGACGCCGCGGGCCGCACCTTCGAAACCTCAGACGACAGGTATCGGAGCGACATCGTCCGGTTCACCGTCTCTGCATCGGGTCGACGCCTGGACGGTGATCGCTTCATCCGGCCCCTCGGGAGCTGAGGTCCGCTTCCCAACCTTCGCCGGGCCCTCAGCTATAGCCCGTTCACAGCGCCAGCAGCACGACTCCGCCGACGACGACAACGGATGCGGCGACCCGGCGGACTGCCGCACCCTCCCGCAGGACCATCGCGCCGAAGAGCGAAACCAGCACGACGCTGACCTCGCGGATGGGCGCGACGAGGGCAACCGGTGCCATCGTGACGGCGGTGAGGATGAGGATGTACGACAGCGGCGAGAAGACGCCGAAGGCGAGGATCCGCGGCCAATGCGCCCTGGCCACTGACGCGAGCTCGCTCCGCCGCTGGACGACCCAGGGGGCGTAGAGCACGATCTCAACAAGCGTGCAGCCCACCATGAAAGCCACAGGCGCCAGCCCCCAGGTGCGGAGGGCGTGTGCGTCCCAGATTGTGTATGTGGCGATGGCGACCCCGGTCAGCACACCGAAGACGATGCTCGGATCGAGCCGACGGCGCGGCGCATGCCGTGTCGGTGACCGGCGATCGATCAACCCGGTTGCGACGACTCCGAGGACGATGATGGCGACGCCGACGACCGCAGGCGGCGCAATCCGCTCCCCGAGCAGAAGGACGGCCAGCAGCGCGCTCAACGCCGGGCCGGTCCCGCGGGCGGTGGCGTAGACGGTCGAGAGCCGGCCACGGGCATAGCCCTGCTGCAGCACGAGCATGTAGATCACATGGAGGACCCCGGATACTCCGGCACCAGCGACGAAGCCGCCAAGAGCATCCGCACCGCCGTTACCCAACCCGCCAGTCAGCGGAATGAGCGGCGCCCAGATCACCGTGCTTGCGACGGCTCCCCACCACAGGAAAGGCAGGCCGACCCGGCTCACCCCGTGGGCGAGGACGTTCCATGTCGCATGGCACACAGCGGCGGAGAGAACGAGCAGGAGAGCGAAAACAGACACGGCGGACCCTTCCGTCGGCGCGAGGGCGCACGACGAGGTCCTCCAGGCTTCTATCCCTTGAGATGACGACCCGCCGATGGCGGTGAGCCGTGGCGCCGCTCGAACCAGACGGACGATGTTCGTCCCGGAACCCTAGGCGCTGTCGAGGCGACCTTAGCACCCGCCTGTGAACGCTCAGCGACCAGGACGGATGGCGCACCCAATGCCGATCACGCGCGCTCGAGGACGGCACCCGACTGAGCGGCGAGGCCGTCGAGCAGCACACGCAGCTGCCCGACCGGGGCGAGCAGCGCCTCGGGGTGCCACTGCACGCCCGTGATCGGAAGAGTGTCGTGCTCGATCGCTTCGATGTGACCGTCGTGGGCCCAGCCGACAGCACGAAGGCCTGAACCGAGCCGGTCGACGACCTGGTGATGCGCGCTCTGCACAACGATGTGGTCGCGACCGAACCGCTCGCCGAGGTTGCTGCCCGGCTCGAGCCGGACGGGGTGTTCGACGAGCGCGTACTCGACGGGCAGGTCGATGTTCCGGTGCCCGGCGTCTTCGACGTGCTGCAGAAGGGAGCCGCCGAGGGCGACGTTGATGATCTGATGGCCCCGGCAGATGCCGAGGACCGGGAGGCGACGAGAGACCGCCAGCCGGACCAGGGAGATCTGGGCGGCATCCGCCACCTCGAAGTGGTGACCTTCGCCCTCGTACCCGCGCGCACCGTCGTAGAACTGCGGGTCGATGTCTTCGCCGCCCATGATGACAACGGCATCCGCGTTCTCGGCTGCGTGCAGCAGCCCGTCGACGCCGAGGTCGGCGGCTGAGACCTGGGACACATCCCAGCCGGAAGCGCGGGCATCAGCGGCCGCCCGGTCGATCATGGTGCGCACGTAGGCGTCATAGGCCGGAGAGTGCTCGCGCTGGGCGGTTACTTCGACCATGAGGAGGCGGCGATCGCCGGCGTGTTCGGTCATGCCTGCCCCTTCCGCTGGTTCGGTGTCAAGGAACCATTCTGCCTTGCTCGGGCCCCGTGATGCCATGCGCGCTGCAACAGGCAGCAATACTCGCGCGAATGGCGAGCCGACCTCGCGCCCCGCACGCGAAAACCGGGATACTAAGACAATGGCGACTTTCGTGGTTGTGCCCGCATGGCAGGGTTCCGGTTCCTCTCGCGCGATGCGCCTCATCGACGGGGCTGAGGCGATCCGCGGGGACCTCCCCTCCTCCGCCACCTCCCTCGTCGATGTACCCGCCGAGGCCGGCGAGTCACTCGAGACCGGAGTGAACCGCCTGTCGTCGCTTCGCATCATCCGGGAACGCCAGGATGCCGCTCTTCGCGCGGCGATCGCTCCGGTCATCACCGTCGGCGGCGGATGCTCCGTTGAACTCGCTGCCGTCGACTCCGTTCTCTCGGCGAGCGACGACACGTGCGTTCTCTGGTTCGACGCCCACCCCGACCTGAACACTCCTGAGGACTCCCCCTCCGGATCGTTCGACGGCATGGTGCTGCGTGCGCTGATCGGCGAAGGCATTCCGGAACTGTCGCCGAAGACCCCGCTCGCACCCGAACGCCTCGTGATCATCGGCGCCCGAGACATCGACCCCGGCGAACAGGCCCGTCTCGACAGCTCGCCGATCCGCACGTTGTCCGTTGAGGACGCGACGCCGGCCGCCCTGGTCGACGCGGTGACGGCATCCGGGGCCAAACGGGTCTATGTGCACGTCGACCTCGACGTGCTCGACCCCGCCGACATCGCCGGCACCGACTGGGCCGAACCGTTCGGGCTCCCGGCCGCGACGCTCGTCGAACTGATCGGCGCCGTCCGGGCCGAGTTCGAACTCGCCGGAGCAGGCATCACCGGTTTCGCCCCGGCTAGTGCGACTCATGCCGTCGATGACCTCGGCACCATCCTGAGAATCCTCGGCGCGCTCGCACGCTGAGAATGCCGGCGACTCGACCGGCCCGGTAGCCTCGGAGCATGACCGACATCGCGCGCCAGCCTCGGAACGATCGATGAAGCGGATGCTCTTCGACTCTCCGCTCAGCCGCCTCGGCTACCTCTACGCCAACCTCATCGGCCTGATCTGGGGATCGATCTGGTCGACCGGGCGGGTGCAACGGCGTAACGGGCTGTGGGTGTTCACGGGGATGCCGAGTTGGACGTTCGGTCGAGGCGGTTCGTGTGTCGGCGGTTGTTACCTCACCCGGACGAACGTCTCCGACGACGTGCTCGAGCACGAAGCCGTGCACAAACGTCAGTGGCAGCGGTACGGCATGCTGTTCCCCCTGCTCTACCTCGCGGCGGGCACCAATCCGCTGCGGAACCGGTTCGAGATCGAGGCCGGCCTGGAGAAAGGCGGTTATCTTCGATCGGCCAGACGCGGACGCCTGAAGGCGCGCTCATGACCTTTCAGCTCGGGGTCTACAGCTTCGGTGACATCCCGACCGACCCGTCGACGGGCATGCTGGTGTCGCCGGAGCAGCAGCTCAGGGAGACAATCGAACGGATCCGCCTCGCCGACGAGGCAGGACTGGACTGGTTCGGTATCGGCGAACACCACCGCCCGGAGTATTCGATCAGCTCCCCGGCGACCGTTCTGGCAGCAGCGGCGGCTGTGACGAAAAGCATCCGTCTTTCCAGCGCGGTGACGGTTCTGTCGACCGAGGACCCGGTGCGGGTCTTCCAGCAATTCGCAACCATCGACCTGCTGAGCGGCGGTCGGGTCGAGCTCGCAGCCGGTCGTGGTTCGTTCATCGAGTCGTTCCCGTTGTTCGGGGCAAGCCTCGCCGACTACGACGACCTGTACGAAGAGAAGCTGGGTCTGCTGCTCGAGCTTAACGCGAACGAGCGAGTCACCTGGCGCGGACGGTTCCGCCCGGCCCTCGACGACGCGCTCATCCTGCCGCGCCCGCATCACGACAAGCTCGACATCTGGATCGCCACCGGGGGCAACCCTGAGTCGTCGATGCGCGCCGGTTACCTCGGTCTGCCGATCAACTATGCGGTCATCGGGGGCTATCCGGAGCAGTTCGCGCCGCTGGCAGCGCTGTACCGGGAGTCTGCCCACAAGGCCGGGCACGAGGCATCCGCCCTGAAAGTAGCCGTCTCAGGGCCGGGCTTCGTTGCGCCGACGAGCCAGGAGGCGAAGGACACGCTTTTTCCGTACTGGAAGGCGTCGATGACGAAGATCGCGGCCGAACGCGGGTTCACGGCTCCGAGTCGGCTCGGCTACGACACGCAGACGGCCCGGCGCGGAGCGATCTTCGCCGGAAGCCCGAATGAGGTGGCCGACAAGATCGTCGCGCTGCACGGCCATCTCGGCTACGACCGCCACTGCCTCCAGATGGACTGGTCTGGTGTGCCGCACGCCCTCGTGATGCGTTCGATCGAGTTGTTCGCCGCCGAGGTGCTGCCCCAGGTTCGGGCTGCTCTCGACTAGACCTCTCAGTCGAGGTCGCCCTCAGTCGAGGTCGTCCGGGTCGCGCCCGGTGCGCTCTCCAGAGGCGAGGGTGGCGATCCCGGCCAGATCGACGTCGTCGAGTTCGAAGCCGAAGACATCGATGTTTTCAGCGATGCGCGACGGTGTCATCGACTTGGGAATGACGACGTTGCCCAGCTGAAGGTGCCAGCGGATCACCACTCGTGCCGGGCTGACACCGTGCTTCTCCGCGATCAGGTCGAGGGTGGGGTTGTTGAGAATGCCGCCGCGGGCCAACGGCGACCAGGCCTCCGTCACGATGCCGTTCGAATCATGGAACGCACGGGCCTCCCGTTGCGGCAGCCACGGGTGCAGCTCGATCTGGTTGACGGCAGGCACGATGCCGGTTTCGGCGAAGAGCCGATCCAGGTGGTGCGGGTGGAAGTTGCTGACCCCGATCGAGGTCACCCGCCCTTCGGTCTGGAGCCGCTCGAGCGCACGCCAGGTCTCGACGTACCGGTCCTGCGTCGGTGCCGGCCAGTGGATGAGATACAGATCGAGCACATCGAGCCCGAGCAGGTCCATGCTGAGCTCGAACGCCCGCATGGTGCTGTCGAAGCCGTGGTCCGAGTTCCAGACCTTCGTGGTGACGAAGAGCTCGTCCCGGTCGATGCCCGACCGTCGGATGCCCTCCCCCACACCGCGCTCGTTGGCGTACAGGGCGGCCGTGTCGAGGTGACGGTAGCCGGCGTCGATCGCGGTGGTGACGACATCCACGACGGAACCCTCCGGCACTTTGTAGAGCCCGAGCCCCAGTTGCGGGATGGTGTGGCCGTCGTTCAGGGCGAGTGCAGGAAGGTCGGAGAACATGGCCCTATTATCGCGGGAATGGCATCGTTCCGGACTCAGCGACTTATCCACAGATTTCGAACACACCTTCTAATGTCGGTCGCGTTTTGGTAGACTGGGGGCATGGCGAAGAGGTCAGAGCAGGTCCGCGAAGTCGCACTCAGTGTGTGCGACCGGCTGG
>NZ_JBKJWH010000099.1:0-2605 GCF_046716805.1 Mycetocola sp.
CGCGTGCTCGGTCCGATCCGACGCATGCTCGCAGGGATGCTGCTGGGCGTGTTCGTGACCCAAAATCTTCGGCCCCTCGCCGCAGTCGCGAGCGGCGCCGACCTCGAGGTGCTTTGCGAACTCATCGACGCCGGCACCATCACGCCGCCAATCGACCGCAGCTACCCGCTCGCTGAGACGCCTGAGGGGATCCGCTACTTCGTGGAGGAGCACCCCAGGGGAAAGATCACCATCACCGTCCCCAACCAGAACAACACCAAGGAGCAGCACCAGTGAACACCACCGCAACAACTCTGAGCACACCCGTGCTCGCAGCCCACGACATCCGTAAGTCCTACGGCAAGGGCACCTCACGCTTCGATGCGTTGGCTGGTGTGTCCCTCTCGGTGCATGCCGGGGAGTCGATCGCGATCGTCGGTAAGAGCGGGTCGGGCAAGTCGACCCTGATGCACCTGCTCGCCCTATTAGATGAACCGGATGACGGCACCCTGATGGTCGGCAACACCAATGCCGAAGAGTTGTCGGTGCGCCAGCTGAACCGGTTACGCAATCAGGACTTCGGATTCGTGTTCCAACAGTTCTTCCTCACCCCCAACGCCACAGTGCTCGACAACGTGGTTCTCCCGTTGAAGATCGCCGGTGTTGGTGCCAGGGAACGCAAAAGCCGCGGCATGGCAGCCCTCGAACAACTGGAGATGCCAGACAAGGCCAAAAACAAGGCGGTCACCCTCTCCGGGGGACAAAAACAACGGGTCGTCATCGCTCGCGCTCTCGTGAACAACCCGAAGGTCATCTTCGCCGACGAACCCACCGGAAACCTCGACACCGTCACCGGCGCCCTGGTCGAGAACATCCTCTTCACCCTGAACAGAGACCAGGGCATCACCCTGGTGATCGTGACCCACGACCCCGACCTGGCCGCCCGCTGCGACCGGCAACTATTCATCCGCGACGGAGCCGAAGTACCCTCCCTCGACGCCCCAGGAGTAGCAGCATGAACCCCCTCGACATCACCCGTGCTGCCATCGGCAACACCTTCCGCAGCAAAACCCGCACCGCCCTCACGGTCACCGCCATCTTCATCGGCGCCTTCACCCTCACCCTCACCAGCGCCATCGGCACCGGCATCTCCACCTACATCGACAACCAGATCGCGTCGTTTGCGGCCGCTGACGCCCTGTCGATCATGAAGGCTTCAGATTCGACGCCTGGTGCACAGTCAGGGCCGGCGCCATACGATCCGGAATCGGCAGTGGTCGGCGGCCGGTTCGAGGGCGACGGGTCGGAGTTCGCGAGCGGAATCCTGACAGCCGCGGACGTGGAGACAATCGCCGGCGTGGATGGCGTGCTGGAGGTTCATCCGATCCTTCATGTCAATCCGCTGTATATCGAGCACGACAGCACCGGCAAGTATGAACTCACCATCAACGCCAACATCCAGATGATCACTCCCGATCTGGCCGCAGGCTCCCCGATGCCTGAAGCCGGCAATCAAGTTCTACTCACAAGCGCCTACCTCGAAAGCCTCGGCTTTTCGGACGCGGAATCGGCCGTCGGGCAGCCCGTGAGCATTGGCATCGCCGACCAGAGCGGTGAGATCCACGAACTTGGAGCGACGGTCTCGGGAGTGCAGAACGAGACGCTGTTCGAGAGTGGGGTTGGACTCAACCAGACGTTCTCCGACGCGTTGCGGGAGGCACAAGCCATCGGCAGTCCCACTGATACCGAGGTCGGCTTCTTCGTCGCCACTGCGCGATTCGATCCGGGCATTGGCGAAGAAGCGCTCAGCGCGCTGAAAGCGGATCTGGCAGAACTCGGCTACAACGCTTTGACGCCTGCCGACCAGATCGGCATCTTTCAGGTCGTCATCGGCGGCATCATCGGTGTGCTGAACGCCTTCGCCGTGGTCGCGCTTATCGCGGCCGGGTTCGGCATCATCAACACGCTGCTGATGAGTGTGCAGGAGCGAACTCGCGAGATCGGGCTCATGAAAGCAATGGGGATGGGCGGCGGACAGATTTACACGCTGTTCAGCGTTGAGGCGGTATTCATCGGGTTCCTCGGCAGCGTGATCGGGGCACTCGGTGCGATGGGCGTCGGCGCCGTCGCGAACGTGATTCTCGCCGAAACGGTGATTGCCGACCTCGAAGGGCTCGAAGTGCTCATCTTCGCACCCGTCCCCATGCTCGCAGTCGTGCTCCTGGTGATGGGCATCGCCTTCCTCGCCGGAACTATCCCAGCTCGGCGCGCAGCGCGACAGAACCCAATCACCGCGCTCAGGTACGAGTAGCTGTCATGAGAACACGACGCGCACACAAGAATTGGCTGATCGTCTTCGCCCTGGTCATCGGCGCAGGCGGCCCCGTTCTCGCGCTGGGCTCCTCATGAAGGCCAATAGGCTTACGCGTGACCCCAACCTGATTTTTTACCTGCGCAGCCGAGCGCATGATACCCTTTGCCCCTGAACCAGGGAGGCGAAGATGGCTGAGCATCCGAACGCAACTCGGTGCCGCGAGATCTTCGAGATTATTGAGCACGGAACGATGGATCAGGTTCGCGCAATCCTCGCGCACGACGTCGTCTGGCAGGTGCCCGGACGTGGAAA
>NZ_JBKJWH010000100.1:0-2956 GCF_046716805.1 Mycetocola sp.
GTGTACACGTGGAATGGCTCCGGCAGATCATCCGCATTCTTCCGACCGAACAGTTCGAGGGTCTTGCCCTTCGGAGTGGCGGTGTAGGCGAAGAAGCTGATGTTCTTCGTGTCGGCCTTCTCCGCCATCTCCGCGGCGAGCAACGCCTCAATGTCGATCTCGCCGCCGTCCTCCAACAACGCCAACTCCTCCGGCGACAGCACGTGCTTGAGCTTCGCCGACGTGTTGCCGGTCTGCGACGAGTGCGCCTCGTCGGCGATGATCGCGAAACTCCGACCGACCAAAGCGCCGGAAGTGCGGATCGCCTTCAGCGCGTGCGGAAACGTCTGGATCGGGACGATGATGATCTGCGCCCGATCCGTCAGCGCCTTGGTGAGCGCGGCCGACTTCGAGTCCGCACCGCCGCGCGTGATCGGCACCACGACCCCGGACTTGTGATCGATCTGGTAGATCGCATCCTGCAACTGGTCATCGAGCACGGTGCGGTCGGTGACCACGATGACCGAGTCAAACACCTTCGCCCCCGCATCCGTGTGCAGCGAGCTCAGCTGGTGCGCGGTCCAGGCGATCGAGTTCGTCTTTCCCGACCCGGCGCTGTGCTGGATCAGGTAGCGGTTTCCCGGGCCCTCGGTGCGGGCGGTCTTGACGAGCTTGGTGACTGACTCCCACTGGTGGAACCGCGGGAACAGCAGCGACTGCGAGACGGTGACCTCTCCGGTGACCGGGTCGGTCTTCTTGGTGGTTGAGGAATGCAGGAACTTGCCGATGATCTCCAGCCACGCGTCCCGTTGCAGCACTCGCTCCCACAGGTATGACGCGGGCGATCCGTTCGGGTTCGCCGGGTTGCCCTTGCCACCGTCGTTGCCCATGTTGAACGGCAGGAAGTGGGTCTTGTCGCCGTCGAGCCGGGTCGTCATCCACACCTCGGAGTTCGACACCGCGAAATGCACGAGCGCACGGGTACCGAAGCCGAGCAGCGGCTCGGTCTTCTTGGTTATCGGGTCTTTCGGGGTGCGGTCCTTCTTGTACTGGATGATCGCGTCCTGCACCGATTGTGTGAAGTCGGTCTTGACCTCCATCGTCGCCACCGGCAGCCCGTTCGTGAAGAACACCAGATCGATTGACTTCTGGTTCGACGTCGAATAGTGCACCTGCCGCATCACTCGCAACTGCACCTTGCTATACCGCCCCAGCGTCGCCGGGTTCAGGCTCTGTGCCGGCTTGAACTGACACATGTCGAACTGCGTCGCCACATCCTTGAAGCCATGTCGGAGCACGTTGAGCGTGCCGCCGCCCTGCGCGAACGGACGGCCGAGCGTCTGGGCCAACACAGTAAGCACCTGCTCCCGGGACTTCCCCTGCGCCGCGGGAAGGGCGGATGCCTTCACCTTCTGGGCGAGCGCGTCAGGTTGGGTTGCCTCCAGCCAGGCGAACACGTCGGCCGGGAAGAGGGCGAGCTCCCGGTCGTAGCCGGTGTCGTCCTTCGAGTACTCCCACCCATTCGCCTGAAGGTGCGCGGCGAGTTCGTCTTCGAACCAGTACTCGTTGTGCTTGCCCATCAGGACAGCCCCCTTACATCGATCTTCCCCGTCACAGCGGCGCTGATGAGCGCCTGCCGTCGTTCCTTGAGCACGTCGATCATCTCGCGGGCTTTCGCCGACAGTGCGTCGATCTGGGCCGTTTCGCGGTCGAGGAATCGCACGATCTCACTCTGCTCATCGGTAGACGGAAGCAAGACTGGTAGCACTCGGTAGTGATCGTTGTCGATCTCCGCTTGCCCGATTCGCACGCCACGAGACAGAGTTGCGTATCCATCCGCGTAGGGAGCGGAGCGAAACAGATAGTTGAGAAACCTCGACACTTCGCTGTGCCGTGGCCGAAAGCACAAATAGTGGCCAGACACAATGCCGCGCAGCTCTGAAACTCCAACGGATCCCTGCCAAGCCTTCATACGGTTAGTTACAAGCCATCCCGGCGCAACCAACTGATAGATGTTGCGATTCTCTGCCGTCTTGTTCAGGTTGGCGTGGTCATCCTTCGCCACAACGCCGTAGTTTCGGAACACTGAAAGCATCGTTTCATCAGGGTGGCCGACGTCTTTGATTCGTTCGAACAGCGACCAGAGAGGCCGAACCCGCCAAGTCACAGGAACCTCGCCAAGCCAGTTCACGCCCGCTTCCTTGAGCGGAACGGAGGGGTTGAGACCCTTGGTGACGGCGTGGCTGATGACGGCCCGCCGCCGCTCCGCCAGCGTCTCGATCAACCGCTCCTGCTTCCCGATCAACAGGTCGAGCTTCGCCGTGTGCACGTCCAAGAAATCTGTAATCTCCTGTTGCGCTTCGATCTCAGGAACCGCCAGACGCATGTTCGCGACCTGCTGGGCATTGAGATTGTTCTGGGTATTGCTGCGGTACAGGTATGGAAGCTGCTCCTTCGCGTTCTTCAGCGCATAGAAGAGAAACCTTGACGTTGATAGCCCTCGCATAGGCATCAAACCCAAGAGAGCTTGATTCCAGGTCGCTCGAATGCCCAACTGGGATACTTCGCCAACGCTCGCATACATCGCGAAAAGCACAGTTCCAGGTTCGCCTGCGTAGAGGCGCGCTGCTGCCATACCCGCGTCAGAGACCGCCTTCTTGGTTGAGATGACTGAGCTGGTCGAGCTCATGTCAGAAATGGCGACCCACGCAATCCCAGACTCGGTCTCAGTCCAGAAGTCCTGATTATCAGTGTCGGGTGTTCCTCCAGCCACGGCTTCCGCTATCGACTTGATCGGCTTCACCGTCCATCCGGCTGGGATCGAAGGAATACCGTCGACACCGGATTCCACGTAGGCGGGATACGGCTCGAGCGTCACGCCTCAACCTCGTTCAGCAGCTCTGTGATCTCTCGCACAAGCTTGTTGAGGTCGGCGTCGATCTCTTCGAGCGGGCGCGGCGGCAGGTACCTGTAGAAG
>NZ_JBKJWH010000101.1:0-46154 GCF_046716805.1 Mycetocola sp.
GGAACGACAACGGATACGACCGGCTCCCACTCGCGGTCCGGCCGACAATCATCATCTCGCTCATGTTCTACTTCGCTTTCCCCACACCCTCACCAGATGTCTCACGACCATCCTGGCAAGCAGCGAAAGGGCACCCGCGCAGAGCCGATTGACCCGCGTGACCGAGCGGCACCTCCGAGTGGGCGCGCAGTCAGCACGAAGCCGCACCACCCGCCCGACCGGCTACGACTGCTGCTGCGGTTCCACGAGGGTGATGAACGCACTCAGCTCGGTGATGCCCTGCGCCGTTGCCGGCAGGTAGTCGGTCAGCGCCGGCGAATACACGAGGTACGCGGCCCACTTCGCCCGCGAGATCGCCACGTTGAGCCGGTTCTTGAGGATGAGGAACCCCATCCCCCTCGGCACCTCGGTCGGGGCGGATGCCGCAAGCGTCACGATCGCGATCGCTGCTTCCTGCCCCTGGAATTTGTCGACGGTTCCCACCCGCACCCGGTCCAGCCCGGCAGCGACCAGAGCGTCACGGACCAGCGCCACCTGGGCGTTGTACGGCGATACGACGATGACGTCGTCCTGGTCGAGCGGGTCGTCGGCACGGGACTCGGTCGGGTCGGTCCAGGCGCGGCCCATCGCTGACCGCACCAGCTCGACGACACGGTTCGCTTCCTCGATCGACGACACGGCGTTGCCGGCGTGCTCGACGGGTTCGATGTGCAGCCCCGGTTCGATCCCGGCCAGGAAACGGGTGGAGGTGACCTCGTGGGCGTGCAACTCGCCCTCGTAGGACAGCCGGGAGACGGGATCGGTGACCGCGGGATGCATCCGCCGGCTCTCGGCGAGGAAGTAACCGAGCTCAGCCGGCAGCACGTCGTGGCCGTCGCTGACCCAGCCGAGCGCCGAGGTGTCGATCGGCTCGGGATGCAGGCCCTGGCTGACCTGAGGCAACTGCTGCGGATCGCCGAGCAACAGCAGATTGCGGGCGGCGACGCTCGCGGCGATGGTGAAGGCGAGGGAGTACTGCCCGGCCTCATCGATGACGAGCAGGTCCAGCGAGTGCCGCGGGAACCGCGCCTTGTTGCTGAAGTCCCAGGCGGTGCCGCCGAGCACGTAGCCGGTGGCGTCGTTCTCGGCTGCGAACAGCAGCTGGCCGTTGGCGTCCAGCGCGGTGAAAGGGACTTCGGCGGTATCGCCGTTCTTCTGAACCTTGGCCACGAGAGCCGGGGGGAGCCCGGCTTTGACGACGGCACCGAGCAGATTCTCGACGACGGCGTGGGACTGGGCGACGACGCCGATTCGCCAGCCGTGCTCGCGGACGAGCGCGGTGATGACGTGAGCGCCCAGGTAGGTCTTGCCGGTTCCTGGCGGGCCCTGAACCGCGAGGTAGGACGAGTCCAGGTCGAGGATGCTGGCGATCACCGCGCCGATACGGTCGCCGGCGACCGGGGCGAGCGCCCCGGACAGGGTGCGCGGCGGCGTGCGGCGGAGAATGTCGATCACCGGGTCTTTCGGCCACTCAGGGGCGGCGTCGACGATCGCTTGCGCCCATTCCTCGATCGCCGGTTTCTGCTGCCCGGCAGGAGGCGGGGCGGCGGGGGTGAGCGCGATCGGCAGCGTGTCGAACGGCTCGGCGCCTGCCTGCAGGGTCTCCTCGACCAGGGCTCCCCGGTCGTCGACCTCAAGAACCCGCACGGTGCGGCTGGGCCGCGAGCCCGGGTCGCCGATCGTCGCTTCGAACGGTCCTGGGTGCTCGTACAGCACGTACGGGCCGGCTTGCTCGCCGGGTTTGACGCTCGAACCCGGGCCCCACCTGCCGGTGAGGCGCACCCAGCGCCGGTCGGTGCGTTGCTTGCCTTCGCGGAACCACGGCCGTTCGACCCGCGCGCCGTCGTCGTCGTCGACCACGAGCACGTCGCGGGTGTCCGCCCAGGTCTCGACGTCCTGGATCAGCCGGGCGAAGTGACCCCACCAGAAGCTCTTCTGCTCACGCTGGTGGTAGTCGAGTGCTGCGGCAGCGAAGGCGGCGGCCGTCTGGTCCACTGAGCGGCCGGCTGCGAGTCGGTCGCCGGCCAGCGCGAGCAGGGCGTAGCGAAGCGGTGACGGCTCGATCTCGGGAACCGAGTCCTTCGCCTCGTGCAGCGTGCCGGGCAGGATGCCGTTCTCACGGCCCCGTTCGAGCAGCCAGTCCCGCAGGCGCAGCGTCGACACGCAGTCGTACCGGTTGTAGTCGGCGATCTCGTCGAGCTTGTGCTGGCCGGCCGCTTCGTCGCCGTTCGCTATGAGTTCCCGGGCATCCGCGTACTCGGTGATCGACGCGGCGGCGTTGGTAACGTCTCCCGTCCGCAGTTCGTTCCCCATGTACAGCGGCTCGAGTTTCTTGATCGAGTAGGAGCGGGACCCCACCCGAACACTCTTTTTGACCATCGGGTACAGGTCGACGAACACGTTGTCGCGCAGCAGCTGGTCGACTTCGTCTTCGCCCTCGCCGTGCCTGGCGGCGATCGACGACAGGTGTGTGCGCTCATACGACGCGTAGTGATAGATATGCAGGTTCGGGAATGTGCGCCGCCGCTCGGCCACGAAGTCGAGGAACGTGCGCAGGGCGACGCGCTCCTCGGCGAAGGAATGTGCCCAGAACGCGGTGAAGGTTTCGGAAACGTCGACGAGGCCGAAGAGGTAGTCGAGCCCCCACGAGCGTGCGTCGCCCTCGGTGTAGAGCGGGTCGCCCTCGAAGTCGAAGAAGATATCGCCAGGGTCGGGTTCGGGCAGCGCGGCTAGGGCCTCCGCATGGAACACACGAACCGGCGGCGGCGTGTGGTCCTCCGGCGATGTCGGGCCCTCGAGCTGCAACTTCGCCTGCAGGCGCAGCCCGGCGAGGGTGGTTCCACCGATGCCCTCGACGTCGGAGGTCGAGTCAGCAAGCTCCTCGATCGTTGTGATGCCCGTCCGGGCCAGCCGGGTGCGCTGGGTGACCCGCAGGCCGCCGACGAGGAGCACATCGCGGGAGGCCTGGATCTCCGCTTCGCAGGTTTCGCAGCGACCGCAGATCGCGTAACGCGGATCACGCCATTCGACGGCGGCGTCATTGGGGTCGTCGAGCCGTTCGGCGATGATCCGCTGCAGGCGCTGCTCTCGCTTGAGGTATACGGGCAGGATGTCGCTCACCCGGTGTTCGCTCGTCATGCCGTTGCCGAGCAGCAGCTGCACGGTGTCGGCCGGCCGGGCGCCGAGCTGGCGCAACTGCTGCACGTACGCGGCCAGCTGGAGAAGCGCCGTCACCTTCGCCGAGCGGGCGAGCTTCGTGTCCTGCACCAGATAGCGGCCGTCCGGTTGCCGCACGATGAAGTCAGCGAAACCCACGAAGCCCCCGTCGAAGAACGTGGCCTGGAAGACGACGTCTGCCCCGGTGTCGAATGCGCGCCTGGTCGCCGCAACCGCCTCCGCCAGGGTCTCGCGGGTCAACTCTTCGGGGCGCTCGATCTCGGCGACGCCCGACCCGAACTGCGCCCGGTACGCCTCGAGAACGCGGGCCTCGTGCTCATCGCCGAGCCGCCCAGTGCGGGCGAGCATCGCATCGACGACCTCGTCGACCCGCTCGACGCGCCCCAGCTTCGCGTCCAGCTTGCGCAGGAACGCGAATTCGCATGTGGAAGCGGTGGTGAGATCGCTTGCGCTCGTCACGAGCGAGGCGGTGGTCACCAGCGAACCGGTGGAAACGGGGTCGTCGAGGAAGAACAATGGACCTCCAATGGTCGGGCAATTCCGAGAGTAGCCGCAGCCACCGACAGCGGGGTGACCCGATGCCTGAAAGAAGGGAGGAGGGCGCGAAACACCCCTTCCGACGAAGCCGCACTCGGCGTACCGTTGAAGCATGAACAGAAGCGACAACGCCGTCGCCGAACCGACCGAAACGCCCCTGGCGAAGCGGCGCGGTCAGCCGGCCGACGGCATCCCCGATGGGTCGGGATCCGACGGTCACCCGGACTCCGACGACGACACCGCATCCGGCGGCCCTGCCCACTGAACCCATTTAGCACATCCGCCCGGATGCCGCCGCGCTCTATCGCGGACGCCTCAGGGCCGCGTACGGTGGGCCCATGACTGACAACGAGCAGACCGAACACCCGAAGCCGCGCGACCGTTCCCACCACGACGAGACCGAGGACCGCCCAGGACAGCCGGCCGAGGGCATCCCTGACGGATCGGGCACCAACACCGACACCGGCGACACCGCATCGGGCGGCCCCGCAGACTGACCCGGTTCCCGAAGGCCCGCTCTCCCCGAAGTCCTTTCCCTCGGGGAGAGCGGGCCCGAATCGCGATTCGGGCCCGACTGTCAGCCGCCGCGTGAGAACATAGAAGGATGTCGCCTGCCGCCGCTCCCCTGGTGGATGTCACCGACATCATCCGCCTTGTCGGCAACGCCGCGTTCAATCGAGCCACCGCGTACGCCCGGACCGGCGCGGTCACGGCCATCGACTGGGATGACGAATCAAGGAGCCTCACCGCCGAGGTTCACGGAACATCCCCGCGCCCGTACCGCTGCCAGGTGAGTCTGGCCCCTGCACGCAAGGACTTCAGCCGGCCCACCTCATCCAGTTGCACCTGCCCGGTCCACCTCGACTGCAAGCACGTCGCCGCGGCCCTCCTCGCCAGCAACGCCCTCGCGGTTAAGAGCATCGCCCTGCCGCCGTCCGGACTGACGGATGCCAGCGCGCACGATCGCGCCTGGCTCGATCGCCAGGTGCGTGAGGCAGACGAGTGGTACGAGGGTGAGACGACCTGGCCGAGCACGTCCCGGCCGGCGAACGGTCCGACCGCAGACGCACCCGGCGACCCGTCGCAGCCCGCCTGGAAATCCGCCGTCGGCGCCCTGACCGGCCAGCCTGCGGCATCCGGAACCGAGCCGACGCCGATGGGCCTGCAGTTCGAACTCCGTGAGCAGACCCCACGCACCAAGCACCGCTGGAACGGCCCAACCGCCCGCACCGCGAAAACAGCCTCTGACATCGGCGAATACCGGCTCGGCGTTCGCCCGGTGATCCGGAACGACAAGGGCAACTGGGTGCGCACGAACGTCGGCTGGAACACCTTCAGCTACCAGGTCAACCGGCTCGGCCTCGACCCCGCCCAGCACCGCTGGTTCAGCCAGTTCGCCGCCCTGCACCGGGCCGCCCGCAACGTCTACACCGTCGGCCAGGACCTTGACTGGCTCTACCTTGACGATTTCAACAGCCCGCTGCTCTGGAACCTCCTCGCCGAAGCGACCTCGCTCGGCATCGAACTCGTCGGCAGCCGCAAGGATGCCGTCGTCACGATCGGCGGGGACGCGTCGGTCAGCCTCGACGCCACCGCCGACCCTGACCTGCGCCTCGACGCCACCCTCACCATCGACGGCATCCGGCACCCGAGCGAGTCCGCTGGGCTCCTCGGCGACCACGGCGTGTACGCGTACTCCCTGGAACCGGTCGCCCGGTTCACCCTCGCTCCGACGCCCAAGCGACTCACCGACGAACAGAAGCGCCTCGTCGGCCGCTCCAGCAGCGTGATCGTCCCCGCCGCCGACATCGACGAGTTCCTCACCGAGTTCTACCCGCGGCTGCGGCACACCATCCCGATCACATCGACGGATGCCACCGTCGAGTTCCCGCCGACGGTACCGCCGGTGCTCGTGCTCACCGCGATCTTCTCGGCCAAGCACACCCTCGCGCTCTCCTGGGAGTGGGAGTACACCGAGGGCGCCGAGAAGACCCGGATGCCGCTCTACGCGACAGCGCACGACTCCGGCCTTCGCGACCTACAGCTGGAGCACGCCATCGCGGAGCGGGCGCGCGCGATCACGGCGCTCGAATCGCAGACCCTGGTCGGGCTCGACGCCGCGGAATTCACCGACAAGATCCTGCCGGGGATCGAAGCGGTGGACGGCGTCCGCGTCGACATCACCGGAACGCGCCCCGATTACCGGGAACTCACCGAGCCGCCGAAGCTCAAAGTCACCACCGTCGAAACCGACCAGCGGGACTGGTTCGACCTCGGCGTCATCGTGACCATCGACGGGCAGCAGATTCCGTTCGGTCCGCTGTTCAAGGCGTTGTCGAAGGGGCAGACCAAGCTGCTGCTGGTCGACAACAGCTACCTCTCACTTCAGCAGCCCGCATTCGAACAGTTGCACGAGCTGATCGAGGAGGCTCGCTCCCTCGCCGAATGGGACACCGGCATGCGGATCAGCCGGTACCAGTCGAGCCTCTGGGAGGACCTCGAGGACCTCGCAGACGAATCCGAGCAGGCCGCCTCCTGGCAGGCCGCGGTGACCGGGCTGCGCGAACTCACCACCGTCGAGCAGACTCCGCTGCCCGCCGGCATCCAGGCGACCCTCCGCCCGTACCAGCTCGACGGTTTCGCCTGGCTCGCCTTCCTCTGGAAACACCAGCTCGGCGGTATCCTCGCCGACGACATGGGCCTCGGCAAGACGCTGCAGACCCTCGCGCTGATGAGCCACGCGAAAGAGGCGACCGAGCCGGAGAAGAGACGTCCGTTCCTCGTCGTCGCACCGACATCCGTCGTCTCGAACTGGCAGATCGAAGCCCAGCGTTTCGCCCCCGACCTCGATGTCCGCGCGATCACCGCCACCCGGGCGAAGAGCGGTCCGGTCGTCGACGTCACAGACGCGGATGTCGTGATCACCTCGTACACGCTGTTCCGGCTCGATTTCGACGCCTACAACGAGCACGAGTGGGCCGGGCTGATCCTCGACGAAGCCCAGTTCGTGAAGAACCGCACGGCGAAGGTGCACCAGTCGGTCCGCGACCTCAAGGCGCCGTTCAAACTCGCCATCACCGGCACCCCGATGGAGAACAACCTGCTCGAGCTGTGGTCGCTGTTCGCGATCGTCGCCCCCGGCCTGTTCCCCTCCGCACGCAAGTTCCTCGACGAGTACGCGAAACCGATCGAGGCCGGCGACCGGCCCGAGCTTCTCACCCGCTTGCGGCGTCGCATCCGCCCGTTGATGATGCGCCGCACCAAGGAACTCGTCGCCACCGACCTGCCCGCGAAGCAGGAGCAGGTGCTCACCATCGATCTGAACCCCAAGCACAAGAAGCTCTACGACACGTTCCTGCAGCGGGAACGCCAGAAACTGCTCGGCCTGCTCGACGACATGGACAAGAACCGGTTCATCGTCTTCCGCTCGCTCACCCTGCTGCGGATGCTCAGCCTCGACGCGTCACTCGTCGACGAGTCATACGGCAACGTGCCGTCGTCGAAGCTCGACGCCCTGTTCGAACAACTCGAGGACGTGCTCGCCGAAGGCCACCGGGCGCTGATCTTCAGCCAGTTCACGTCGTTCCTCGGCAAGGCCGCCGCACGCCTCGACGCCGCCGGGATCCCATACGCCTACCTCGACGGTTCAACGACGCGACGGGCGGATGTCATCCGCCGCTTCAAGGACGGCGACGCCCCGATCTTCCTCATCAGCCTCAAGGCCGGTGGCTTCGGACTCAACCTCACCGAAGCGGACTACGTGTTCCTGCTCGACCCGTGGTGGAACCCGGCGACCGAAGCGCAGGCGGTCGACCGCACCCACCGGATCGGTCAGACCAAGAACGTTATGGTCTACCGGATGGTCGCCAACGGCACCATCGAAGAGAAAGTGATGGCGCTGAAGGCTCAGAAGGCGAAACTGTTCAACGCGGTGATGGACGACGACGCCGTGTTCAGCTCCGCCCTGACCGCCGACGACATCCGCGGGCTGCTCGAGGAACCGGAGCCGCTGTCTGCGGTGGAGAGCGCCGCGGCGGATTTCGCGGTGGCGGATGCCGGGAAACGGTCGCGCTGGGCGTCGGCCGACTGAGCCTCGCCCTCGTTGGGGTACAGACAGGTGCCCCACCTGCTCGTACACTGGACCGATGACTACTGGACCGGAGGACCGCGGGTATGACGAGTTCGGTCTCGATTACGACCCGACGTTCGCTGGCGAGTCCAGCTTCTCTGCTGACGATTACCCTCTGAGCTGAGTGACCCCGTTGATCGCACCCTTCGGGGTACGAGGCGAGCGGAAAGAGGGCGGGCGGCATCCGTTCAGTCTGCGCACAAGCACCTCGGTGCCGCCGCTCAGAGCCATTTGCGCAGATTGAGCCGGCGAACAGGTCGTTGGGAAGGCGGCTAGTGCGGGGCGTGGTATTCCGCCTCACCGCGCTTCCAGTAGCCCTTGACGATCGTCGTCGCTGAGTCGAGGTTCCAGCGGCCGAGAAGCAGCGCCCGGCCGGGTTTCACGATCGACTGCTCAGCAGCGACGAACGCGAACACGTCGCCGACCGGCCGATCCCCAGGAGTCAGGCTGTCCAGTGCCGAACCGAGGATCGAGCTCTCCGGCGCGGGGCCACGGTGCACCCAGCGCACCCGCACGCCGGCGGGGGCGTCGAGGTCCTGTTCGAAGGCGGCATCCGCTACTTCCACGATCACCTGGCCGACGGCATCCGGATTCATCAGCGCGATGAACCGTTTGATGGCGGGCAGGGCGGTCTCATCGCCCGCGAGGAACCAGCTGTCCGGGGCGCCGTCGAGCACGAGTGAGCCCCGCGGTCCGCCGATCCCGACGGTCGAACCGATCTCCGCCGCCGCAGCCCACGGGCCGGCCACTCCGGTGTCCCCGTGCACGACGAATTCGAGGTCGAGGATGCCCGCGTCCGCGTCCCAGAGGAATGGCGTGTATTCCCGGCTGACTCCCGAACGCGGTTCGGCGGGAACGTCGCTCGGCGTGGCATCCGGGTCGGGGAAGAAGACGCGGATGTGGTCGTCTGAACCGAGCGACCCGAAGCCTCGCAACTCGGCGCCTTCGAACCGCAGGCGCGCGTAACTGGGGGTCAGCCAGTCGCGCCGCGTGAGCTGGGCGGTGCGGAAAACGAGGTCTCGCGAGGAACGGGCGAGGGTGAAAGGCATGAAACTCCGGAGTTCGACAAACGGTTTGCTCTTAGGTTAGCCTAACCTTCGACCGCTGTGCCGAGTCGACGGCCCCTCGGGGCCCGCCCCTTCCCCTGAATTGGAGTTCTCCGATGACCCCTGCCCGCTCTCGCCTGCTCCCTCTCGGCGTTCTGGCCTTGGCCGGCGCGCTTACCGTGTCCGGCTGCGCGCAGACCCCGGCGGAATCCGCTCCGAAGGCGTCCGCAGCCACCGAGGTCGAGGTCGAACACGCACAGGGAACCACCGAAGTTCCGGTGAACCCGGAGAACGTCATCACCTTCGACATGGCGTCGCTCGACACCCTCGACAGCCTCGGCGTGACTGTTGCCGGACTGCCGCAGGAGAACGTTCCGGAATACCTCAGCGAGTACGCCGGCGAGGAATACCTCAACGCTGGCACCCTGTTCGAACCCGACTACGAGGCGGTGAACGCGGCCGAACCCGACCTCATCATCGTCGCCAACCGGTCGGCGGCGGCCGCCGAAGAGCTCAGCAAGATCGCACCGACGATCGACCTCAGCCTCGACTGGGAGAACTACCTGCCCAGCTTCCGCGCCAACGTCGAGACCCTCTCCGAGATCTTCGAGAAGCAGGACGAAGCCGCGAAGGCGCTCGACGAGATCGACAGCAAACTCGCCAAGGCCAGGGAACTGGCAACGGATGCCGGCACCGGCCTGATTCTCATGACCAACGCCGGTGAGATCACCGCATACGGCAGCGGATCACGCTTCGGCTGGCTGCACGACGAGCTCGGCCTCGCCACCGCGATCGATGACGTCGAGGCGGCAACCCACGGCGACCCGGTGTCTGCCGAGTTCATCCTCGAAGCCAACCCGGACTGGCTCTTCGTCATCGACCGTGACGCCGCGGTCGGCGAAAGCGGTTCGACCGCCCGGCAGGTCCTCGACAACGAGGTGATCGCCGGAACCACCGCCTGGCAGAACGACCAGGTGCTCTACCTCGACAGCGTCCCGTTCTACGTCGTCATGAGCGGCCTCAGCGCCGTTCACCAGATGCTCGACCAGGTCACGGACGGCTTGAAGTAATCTCTGCTGTAACCGCCACGAAAGCGCCCCGCCCTCCGCGGGGCGCTTCTGTGACGCCGAAATCCCCGCGCCGATCGGCTGTCCTGCTGATCGGCGCGGGGATCGTCGTCGCGCTGCTCGCCGTGCTGAGCACCTTCATCGGCGTGAGCGACGTGTCACCGCTGAGCCTCCTCGAGGGCGGCCCGGACGGCAAGGCGGCGCAACTGCTCGTGATCAGCCGGCTCCCCCGCACCCTCGCGCTCGTGCTCACCGGCGTCGCCATGTCGATCGTCGGCCTGATCATGCAGATGCTCGTGCGCAACAAGTTCGTCGAACCGTCGACCACCGGAACCGCCGAATCCGCCGCGCTCGGCCTGCTCGTCGTCACGGTCTTCGCGCCGACACTGCCGCTGTTCGCCAAAATGGTCGTCGCCGCCATCTTCGCCCTCGCCGGAACCGGCCTCTTCCTCCTGATCCTCCGCCGCATCCCCGTTCGCTCGATCGTGCTCGTGCCGCTCGTCGGCATCATGCTCGGCGGCGTCATCGGCGCGGTCACCACCTTCTTCGCCTACCGGCTGGACCTGCTGCAGACCCTCGGCACCTGGCTGACCGGTGACTTCTCCGGCATTCTCCGTGGCCGCTACGAACTGCTCTGGCTCGCCCTGGCCATGACGGTGATCGCGTGGATCGCCGCCGACCGGTTCACCGTCGTCGGTCTCGGCCAGGAGTTCACCACCAACCTGGGCCTGCGCTACGGCCGCGTGCTCGCGTTGGGGCTCACCATCGTTTCCGTCGTCACCGCGATCGTCGTGGTCACCGCCGGCATCATCCCGTTCCTCGGCCTGATCGTGCCCAACATCGTCAGCATCGCGATGGGCGACAACGTGCGCCGGTCGATCCCGTGGGTTGCCGTGCTCGGCGCCGGCTTCGTGCTCGCCTGCGACATCCTCGGCCGGGTGATCCGGTTCCCCTACGAGATCCCGCTCGGCATCGTCGTCGGCGTGATCGGCTCAGTGCTGTTCCTCTACCTTCTGCTGCGGAGGCCCGCGCGTGCCCACTGACACTCTCACCCCGAGCCGCACGAGCTCGGTTCTCGCGCACACCCGGCGCCCCGGCGTGCGACTGGCGATCCTCGCGGTGCTCGCCGCGGCATCCGTCGTCATCTTCCTCACCGTCGGCATCGTCGGCAGCTGGGATTTCGCCGTACCGTTCCGGGCCCGCAAGGTCTACGCCATGGTGCTCGTCGCCTTCGCGATCGGGGTGTCGACGGTGCTGTTCCAGACCATCACCGACAACCGCATCCTCACCCCGTCGATCATGGGCTTCGACTCGCTCTACCTGCTGATTCAGACCCTCGTCGTCTTCGGCTTCGGCGCCAGCGCCCTCGCCACGGCCGACGAACAGGTGAAATGGGTGGTCGAAGTGGCAGTGATGGTGACGTTCTCGACGCTGCTGTTCCGCTGGATCTTCGCCGGCGCGAAACGCAGCATCTACCTGCTCGTGCTCGTCGGCATCGTCTTCGGCACCCTGTTCCGCAGCCTGTCGTCGATGATGCAGCGGATGCTCGACCCGGCGTCGTTCGCGGTGCTCCAGGATGCCTTCTTCGCCAGTTTCAACACCGTCGACGAAGAGCTGATGCTGATGTCGGCGGTTGCGGTGCTGGTCGTCTGCCTGGTCGGGATGCGGATGCTGCGGGTCTTCGACGTGATCGGGCTCGGCGAAAGCCACGCGATCGGGCTCGGCCTGAACCACCGTCAGGTCGTCACGATCATGCTCGTGCTCATCGCCGTGCTGGTCTCGGTGTCGACCGCCCTCGTCGGCCCGATCACCTTCTTCGGGCTCATCGTGTCGAACCTCGCCTATGCGCTGCTCGGCTCGTCCCGGCATCTGCTCGTGCTGCCGGCGACGGTGCTGCTCGGCGTGATCTGCCTCGTCGGCGGGCAGTTCATCTTGGAGCACGTGTTCGCGCTCGACACGGCGCTGCGCGTCGTGATCGAGTTCGCCGGCGGGATCCTGTTCATTGTTCTGCTGGTGATAAGAGGAGTGCGATGATCTCGATCACGCAGGTGACCAAACGGTACGGCAGGCAGGCGGTCGTCGACGAGGTGTCGCTCGAGCTCGGCGGCTGCGGGGTGACGTCGATCATCGGGCCGAACGGTGCGGGTAAATCGACCCTGCTGTCGATGATTGCGCGGCTTCTGCCCCTCGACGGCGGTTCGATCGCGATCGACGGGCTCGACGTGACGTCCACGGCCGGGTCGGTGCTCGCCACCAAGGTCGCCGTGCTGCGGCAGGACAACCACCTCGCCGCGCGGCTCACCGTGCAGGATCTCGTGTCGTTCGGCCGGTACCCGTACTCCAAGGGCCGACTGACGTCGGTCGACCGCGACGCGATCGAGAAGGCCATCGGCTACCTCGACCTCGGCCCGTTCGTCGACCGCTTCCTCGACGAGCTCTCCGGCGGGCAGCGGCAGCGGGCGTTCATCGCGATGGTCCTCGCCCAGGACACCGACTACGTGCTGCTCGACGAGCCGCTCAACAACCTCGACCTGCGCCACGCCGTCGAGATCATGAAGCTGTTGCGCACCGCGGCCGATGACACCGGCAAGCGGATCGTGCTCGTGATGCACGACATCAACTTCGCCTCCGTGTACTCCGACGAGATCGTCGCCATGCGCGACGGCAAGGTGGTGCTGCACGGCCCGTCGGATTCGGTGATGCAGTCTTCGGTGCTCCACTCGATCTACGACCTCGACATTGCGGTGAGCGAGGTCGACGGCGAGCGGATCGGCTACTTCTACCGGTAGCAGCCCCTTACCTGAGTATTTCTCGAGAATCGGCAGTGAGGCGTGGCATCCCGTTCTAGGGTGAACGGATGCGGCCGCAACGGAGCGGCCAGAAGGTGGGTTTCTCATGAGCGACAACGCTGACACCGTCGGCACCGGGGGCGCGTCGAATCAGCGGAGCATCCGTGATTGGACGGATCTCGGCCAGGAGATGTGGTCATACCTGACTGGCCGAAGTGCTGTCATCGACTACAACTTCATCGACATGACCGTCGAAGTTCCCCGGGACATCGGACCGGATGCCCCACGCGCCACCTGGAAATTCAACGGCACGCTCCGGATAACCACGAGTGACAGCTCGGTTACCGGCTCAGGCTCATCCGGCTCAGGCTCATCCGGCGCCTGACATGGCGTCGACTTTTCTCGACATCGACCTGTCGTTCTCACTCGTCGAGCCGGGAGCGCAGGACGACGCCCCGCGGATGCACGGCACGGTGACCGCGAACGGCACCGACGTCGAGGTCTACACGAGCGATCCGGAACTGTTCCTCGGTGGGCGGCGGCCGAAGCTGTCGACCCTGCGTTTCGTCGCCGCTGAACTCGCGGGTCGCGGGCTGACGGTCGCGATCACCGGCCCGGCCGGGCTGATCGCGCGGATCGGTGCCGTGCACGCGACGATCGCGCAGCGCATGGTGACCTGGTCACCGCACATCGAGCTGGGCGCGCCGGGCGCTCTGGCGCCGCTGCTGACACCGAAGCGCCGGAATCCGGAAGCCGAGGCCGCCATCGAGCTGCCGCCGTCCACCCTGTTTCCGCTGGCGCCGACCTTCGACCGCCGGGTGCGCCGCCGGGCGACGACCACCCATTACACCCCGGGATCCGGGCGGCCGCGGTTGATCTTCGTCGTCGGATCGGAGAACTACCGCGGCCAACGACCGCGCGAGTTCGACCTGCTGCCGACGGTGACCCGGATTGGTTCGGGCGAAAACTCCGACCTGCGACTCGACGGGTTGCTCGACGCTCACGCCGAGATCGTTCACGACCGCGACGACGAGTACGTCTTCTACCCGACCGGGCGGGCCGGGGCATCCACGTCGAGCGGCCGCAAGGTCGACGGCCAGATCCTCCGCACCGGTGCCCGGATCGAGCTGGGTCCGTGGCGGATGGCCTTCTTCCGCGAAGAATACGCCGACCACGGCCGCCCATACGGTGGACGTGCCGGCGGTGAATTCGCCCACCAGAAGCGGCAGCCGCCGCGGCACCGGGCGCCGCGAAACCCGAGCTGACCACGTCCTTCCCAGCAGAACGTCGTAACCGTCACAATGGGAGCGACGGCGCGCAGGTGCGCGGCCGCCCGGCGGCGGAACTCCCGCGGCAGAAGGGAACCCGTGACCACCATCGCAATTGTCGGCGCCGGCTACATGGGGCGCACCCACGCTGCCGCATGGACCGCGCTCGGACTCGGTGACGGCATCCGTTACGTCTGCAGCCGGCGAGCGGGCGGAAACCTCGCGGAAGCACCCGCGGCGCGCGTGGTCACGGACCTCGGCGCGGTGCTCGCGGATCCCGAGGTCGATGTCGTGTCGGTCTGCACCCCGACGACGACCCACCGTGACATCGCCGTCCGTGCGTTGAATGCCGGCAAGCACGTGCTCCTCGAGAAGCCGATCGCCCTGGCCATCGCCGACGCCCTCGCGATCTCCGCGGCGGCATCCTCCAACGACCGGACCTTCATGGTCGCCCACGTCGTCCGCTTCTTCGAAGGCTACCGTCGAGCGCGCGAGGACGTCGACGCCGGGCGGATCGGATCGGTCGTTTCCGGCCGCGCCCGCCGGCTCATCACCCGGCCGGAGTCCGCCTGGTGGTACGACGAGGCCGAGTCCGGCGGGGTCGTCGTCGATGTCGGCATCCACGACTTCGACCAGATGAATCTGTTCCTCGGCACGCCGGTCACGGTCGCGAGCACCGCTACCGACCCGCTCGGCCCGATCGAGACGACGATCGAGTACCGTTCGGGCGCGATCGGCCAGGTGCTCACCTTCGCCGGCGTTCCCGCCGGGGCACCGTTCACGACGTCGCTGAACCTCGTCGGCACCTTGGGGCTCCTCGACTACGAATTCTCAGCGGATGCCCCGACGGCGTCGGGGAGGACGTCCGGCGTCAACGCGTACCGGCTCGCGACCGCAGACGGAACCGAAAGCACGACCCTGTCGTCGCTCGACCACTACGAACGGCAGATCGAGTATTTCCTGGAGTGTGTACGAAACGCGACCGATCCGGGTTTCAGCCCGACGGCATCCGCCGTTCGTGCCCTCGAGGTGGCGCTGGCGGCTCGTCAGTCCCTGCTGACCGGCGAAGCGGTACCGCTCGAGGAACGCGCCTGAGCGGGCCTGGCCCTGAGCGGGCCTGGCTCAGACGCGTCGCCGATTCAGCGCAGGTCGGCGAGCAGGCGTTCCGCCTCGAGGTGGCGGCCGGAGTCGACCATGACGGCGTAACGGTCCGCAACCAGGGTGCGGGTCGAGGCGAAGTCCCGCTTGCCGCGAGTCGCCCAGTGACCGACGAAACCGAACACGGCGCCCCAGAGAGCACCGAAGAGCAGACCGACGAGGATCAGGCTCAGCCAGAACGCGCCAGGGGTGAAGATACCCAGGAGCAGGCCGATCAGCACACCGAACCAGGCGCCGCTGGCGGCTCCGGCGAGGGCGGCGCGGCCCTTGGTCATCCGGCCGGCCACGATCTCGACGGTCTTCACGCCGTGACCGACGATCTGCAGGTACTCGACGGGGAACTTCTGGTCGGAGAGATAGTCGACGGCTCGTTGCGCGCCCTCGTAGTCGGGGTAGACGGCCAGTTCCCGCATCGCACCGGTCGCAGCGTTTCCGGGTGCGGCAGGCATCGCCGGGTCCTGGAACATGCCGTTGTCGTTGAGGCTCATTGTTGTTCTCCTTTCGAGGATTCCTCCGTCAAGCTACATCTCGATTTTACCCGCTTTGATCTGGACGTTTCCTCATCGCCCTCGTGGATCGCTGGACTGTTCGGGGCCCAGACTCCAGACTCTCAAGGGGCCGGATGCCGCCGGACCACCTATGAGAGGAATCCTCGTTGACGTCAATTCGCCGGAGCACGCTGACGATCCCGACCTCGGTGTGGGGGGCGTCGAACCCGTTGCCGAATATCTTCGGCAGCGGCGACATCCACGCCCAGTCGGGGTTCGAGGACGCCGAAAACATCGACGGGGACGGGGTCGACGAACGCGCGAGCCGTGGGCAGACCGCACTGCCCTACCTCGACCAGGACGGCTACCTCGCTGGCGAGGAGCCGCGGGAACATGCCACGATCGTGCTCGAGAACGAGCATCTGACCGCGACGTTCCTGCCCGGCCTCGGCGGCCGGCTCTGGTCGCTGGTCGACCAGGCCACCGGCCGTGAGCTGCTGCACCAGAACGAGGCGATCCGCTTCCGCAACCTCGCGCTCCGCAACGCCTGGTTCGCCGGCGGCGTTGAGTGGAACATCGGCATGATCGGGCACTCCCCGTTCACCAGCTCACCGGTGCACACCGCTGCGCTCAGCGGGCCCGACGGGGAAGTGGGGCTGCGCTTCTACGAGTACGAGCGCATCCGCAACGTCAGCTTCCGCGTTGACGCGTGGCTCCCGGAGGACTCCACCGAGTTGTTCATCCGCGGCACCATCGTCAACGACTCACCGAATGCGACGCCGATGTACTGGTGGTCGAACATGGCTGTTCCCCAGGCCTCGTCGACGCGCGTGCTGGCCCCGGCGGCATCCGCGTGGAAATACGGGCACGAACGCGTGCTCAGCACCGTCCGGGTACCGGTCGTGGACGGTGTCGACATCAGCTGGCCGGCTCGCACGCTCGCGACCGTGGACTACTTCTTCGACACGGCAGGGGCCCGGATGCCGTGGATCACCGCCGTGGACGGCACCGGTTTCGGCCTCGTGCAGGCGTCGACCGCGAACCTCAAGGGCCGCAAACTGTTCGTCTGGGGGCAGGACCCGGGCGGGCGGCACTGGCAGGAATGGGTGTCCGGCGCCGACTCGTACTGCGAGATCCAGGCGGGGCTCGCGCGCACCCAGCTGGAGTACCTGCGAATGCCTGCCGAAACCAAGTGGTCCTGGGTCGAGGCCTACGGGGCGCTGCAGCTCGACGTCGCCGCCGCTTCGTCGGAGGACTGGGCTGCGGCGACGGGTGCCGTCACCACCGACCTGGCCGGCCGCGACCTTCCCGCGCGGCTCGAAGCGCTTCAGGATCGGGACCAGTCCGGTGAGCTGCTCGTCGAGGTGATCCCGGACGGATCCGGTTGGGGTGCGGTGGAGAACGAACTGCGCCGGTTTGAGGGCCGGGAACCGATCGACCCGGAACGCACGCCGTTCCCCACGGATGCCGTCGGCCCCGATGAGGACTACTGGTTGCGTCTCCTGCGGGGCGAGCCCGCAACCGCGGCCGAGCGTGATCCGCTTCAGCCGCCGCGTTCGTACCAGATCGACCCGCGCTGGGCTCCACTGCTCCGGCAGCGGGCCGACTGGCTCGCCCTCCTCCACCTGGGGGTGATCGCAGCGGCGCAGGGGTCGTTCGCCGAGGCCGGGGCGCTGTGGCAGGCATCCGTCGACCAGACCCGCAACGCCTGGGCGCTGCGGAACCTGGGCGCGCTGGCCGCGGACCGCGGCAACACCGCTGATGCCGTCGGGTTTTACCGTTCCGCCCACGAGCTGGCGCCCGAGCTGCTTCCGCTGACCCGGGAACTGCTCACCGTGCTGCACCACGACGGGCGTGCGGCCGAGTCGCTTGCGTTGATCGAATCACTCCCGGGCTCTCAGCGCGAGGACGGCCGGGTGCTGCTCGCGGAGGCACGTGCCGCCCTGGCGACCGGCGACGTGGGTCGGTGCCGGAGCATCCTCGACCGTGGCCTCGTCATCCTCGACCTGCGTGAGGGTGACGCGTTGCTCGAGGAGTTGTGGACCGAGTACCAGGCCGCCGTGTCGTCATCCGAGCCGCTGCCTGCAAGGTACGACTTCCGGATGTGAGGGCCCGCGAGTCGCTACGTTTGCAGGGGTTCTGCGCCGGTTGCACCCCGGCAAACACAGCGATTCGCGGATGATTCCCATCCACGCGTGCCACGATTCAGGCATGACGGTCACGACGACATCCGTAACGCTGGCGCAGCAGCTGCGCGAGGCCGGCCTCGGCTGGATTCCCGAGTCGGGCGACCAGTTCTGCCTCGACACCAAAGAGTTCGAGGGCGAAGTGTTCACGGTCAGCGACATGACCATCGAACCGCACGATTACGAGACCGGAACGATCCTCGGCTTCAACGGCACCACCGAATGGGCGCTCGACTCGGTGGCGCTGGAGAAGACGCTGTGGCTGCCCAGGGAAGACCAGCTTCGCGAGCTTCTCGGCACCACGTTCAGCTTCCTGCTCCACGTCGACGAGATGTGGGTCGTCGAAATCGACCGCGGCGGGCAGAAGCAGCGTTTCGACGCGACCACGGCTCCGGATGCCTACGCGCTGGCCGTTCTCGGAGTGCTGAGCGCGCAGACCGCCTGAGCCGCTGTTCGCAATCTCGGAGATTTCTCGCGATCGCGGCGATACTCCCCGTGCAGCGAATTCACCCGCTGCGGACAAAAACACCCGGCGCACCGCGTGAACCGGTCCGGAGTGAGTGAATCCGTGCGCCGCAGAAGCCCCGCTCAGTCCACCGGCAGCAACGTCGGCCGCTTCGCCTCACGCCCGTCGCCGGAGGACCGCCCGGTGACCCGGCGCCCGATCCAGGGCAGCACGAACTCACGGTAGTACGCGGAGGTATTGCGGGACCGCGACCCGGAGCCGGCGGCCGCTACTTCCTCGACACCCCATTCCTCCGGCACCGCAACTCCCAGCGCGGTCAGCACGTTCGAGGCCACCCGCGCGTGGCCGAGAGCGTTGAGGTGCAGCTTGTCGACCGACCAGTAACGGATGTCGGCCAGCGTCTCGTCTGCCCAGTTGTCGACGAGCGTCACCGGAGTCGGTTTCAGGGCGGTGAGCACGGCATCCGCCAGCTGGTCGCCGCGTTTCTGCATCAGAGCGCCCATCGGCAGGTGCCGGGAGGGGTTCGCGCCGGCGAGAACGACGACGTGAAGGCCCGGCTGTTCGAGGGCCCGGTGCACGAGTTTTACGGTCTCGTCGACGACCCAGCCGATGGCGACGCGCGGGCGCATGATGTCGTTGCCGCCGCCGTTGAAGGTGAGCAGGTCCGGGTTCAGGGCGAGGGCCGGTTCGAGCTGCTCCGCGATGATCGGCCCGAGCTTGCGGCCGCGGATGGCGAGGTTGGCGTAGCCGATCGGTTCACCGGCGGATGCCTGCAGCCCCAGCGCCACGAAATCCGCCCAGCCGCGGATGCGCCCGTCGGGCAGCACGTCGCCGACGCCCTCGGTGAAGCTGTCGCCGAGCGCGACGTAACGGGAGAAAGGTGCGGTCATGTCGTGGACTCTCCGAACGGATGCCGCCGGGTGGCCGAGTGCTCACCGGCAGCATCCTCCATTATCGCCGCGACGCGGTCCAGTTCTGGCCCGAGGCCGATGTCGACCACGACCAGCCGGCCCACGTAGTCGACTGCAGGGGCGATCAGCAGCCCGGTCTTGCAGGCGCCGAACGCCACAGTGACGTCGGCCGGCAGCACCGTCGGGTCTGGCACCGATCCGTCGTCGGGATGCACCCCGCTCGGGAGGTCTACGGCGACCACGATCGGCGGATTCTCCCCCGCCAGCACGGGCAGGATCGCGGCGACGAGCTCCCGGGCCCGTCCGCGCAGCGCGGGGCTGGCGCTCGTTCCGGTGCCGAGGATGCCGTCGACGATCACGTCGGAATCCCGCGCGACGGATGCCGCGGCATCCGTGTCGATGTCGGCCGGCAGCATCCGCGCACCGGCGTCGACGGCGGCGACCCGGCCGCCGTCGTGCATCCGATCGGCGGTGGGAAGGATGCTGACCGTGCTGCCGAGCGCGGCGAGTTCGGCGCCGGCGTAGAGGGCGTCACCGCCGTTGTTGCCTGGACCGACGAGCAGCAGCACGGTGCCGGCGCCACCGGCGGGAAGGAGCAGGCGGATCTCGCGGGCCAGCGCGGCTGCGGCCCGGGCCATCAGCGGTACCCCAGCGGCGAGCAGCGGTTCTTCGGCGGCACGGATCTGGGCCGCCGTGTACGCCTTCATCAGAGCGGGTGCGTCAGGTCACGCCAGTTGTCCGGCACCCGCCCGGTCGGCCCCGGCGACGGCTGGTGGTGCGGGCGGCTGCGCGGTTCCGCGAGCTTCGGCCCGAAGAACCTCAACTTTCGGCCGTAGTCCCAGAACCAGTCCTCGCCGGGTTCGAAACTCTGCACCACCGGATGCCCCGTCTCAACGAAGTGCGCGGCCGCGTGTTTCGAGGGCGAGCTGTCGCAGCATCCGATGTGTGCACAGAAAGCGCACCGACGCAGGTGCACCCACCACCCGTCGATGGCCTCACAGTCGAGGCAGATGGTGTCGACCGGCGTCGCGCTCGGGTCGATGCCTTCGATCTCGGTCATGCTTCCCCCTCCCGGTGATTGGGAGCATACTCCCGCTACCGGTCGGTCCCAAGGAGCGGTGACCGATCGACCGAGTCAGGACGCGACGAGGTCTAGAGCCGCGCGTACTTCGCCCGGGCGAAGCAGTAGATACCGTACGCGATGAGGCCGAGCGCGACCACCGAGAGGATGATCCTGCCGAGCGGCAACTCGACGAGGGCCTTGAGCGCGCCGTCCAGACCGGTGGCCTCGGCGGCATTCGAGGTGAAGGCGGCGACGCAGAAGAGGATGCCGACAACGACGATCGCGACACCCTTGGCGATGTAGCCGACCCGGCCGAGGGTGGTGACGGTGCGTCCGGTCTTGCCTGCCGGCAGGTTGATGTCTTCGAGGAACTTCTTCTTGTATCCCTTGACGATGAAGTACACGCCGACGGCGATGACGCCCAGGCCGAGAACCGCGACCAGGAAGACGCCGCCGGGGGTCGCCAGCAACTGGGCGGTGAAGCTCTGCGTCTGGCCGGCGCTGTCGGCCGATCCGCCGCGCGCGATGCTGAACGCGGAGAACCCGACGGCGAGGTAGGCGATCGCCTTGCCGCCCTCCTTGCCGCGCTTCATCCACGCGTCCTTGTCCGAACCCCGCACCAGGAACGTCTCGAGGATCTGGAACAACCCAAGCGCCCACAGCCCGATGGTCACGACCCAGAGCATGAACATCCCAGCGGGGTTCGACGCGAGATGGCCGAGCGCGCCGCCCTGATCGGCGCTGCCGCCTGAGCCGAACGCGACACCGAGTGCGATGCCGCCGATGAGGATGTGAAGCAGCCCGTTGACCGCGAATCCGATCCGAGCCATGAGCTGAAATGCAGGGTTGTCCTGCAGGCGAGATGCGGCGGATCGCGCGGATCCGGCGGAAGATGAGTGTGACATGGTTTCACCATAGAGCCGGCCAGCCGAATCAGCTGCTAACCGGATACCCCTTGCGCGGCAGAGCAGAATCGTGCTTGCCTGACCGCGCCATCGGCCGCAGGATCCCGCGGGTGTCAGCAGGTGCCGAGGAACTCCAGCGCCGCATTGCGGAAGTCCTTCGACGTCGGCGCGTTGAAGTGGTTGCGCCCGGGGATCTCGTAGAAGGTGCCCTTCGGGGCAAACTCCGAGAGGGTGCGTGACTTCTCGAGGATCGCATCCTCGGTCCCCGTCGCGAACAGCACCGGCTGCTGCGGCGGGTTCGCCGGGTCCGGCTGGGCGCCCCCGCGCATCCCCTCGACCAGCGAAATGAGAGCGCCGAGATCGTTGCCCCGGATGCCGCTGGCCATCTTCACATAGGCAGCGGTCAGTTTGTCGGTCGGTGCGTTCCCCGTCTCGAGGCAAGCCCGGGCTTCGTCCACCCGGAACCGGGTGAGCGGGTCCCCATCGGGGATGCCGCCGAGGACGGCGTGGGTGATCCGGCCGGGCAGGTCCAGGCAGGCCTGCCAGCCGACGCGGGCGCCGAGCGAGTAGCCGACGAACAGCGTCTCGTCGAGCAGGAAGGTGTCGAGCACGTCGAGCAGGTCATCGACGAGCAGCGGCATCGTGTACGCGTCGGGCGAGTGCGGTTTGCTGCTGGCGCCGTGCCCGCGCTGGTCGATGGCGATCACCCGGAACCCGGCCCGGCTGAGCACGCGCGTCCAGCCCGAGTGGTGCCAGTTGAGCAGACCAGCCGACGCGAAGCCGTGCACAAGCACGACCGGTCGGCCGTTCGGATCCCCGAATTCGTAGGTGGCGATGCGGATGTTGTCCCGCGCGAGAACGAAACGAGGGTCGGGTGATTCGGGAACCAGGGGCATGATCCCATTATTGCGGGCAACGAAGTGCGCCCCACCGAACCGGCGGGGCGCATCAGCGTTCGCGAGTCAGGAGAGCTCGGTCAGCTCTTGCGCTCCTCGCGTTCCTTCTCCGCCTCACGGCGCTCCGCGTTCCGGATTCTCTCGGCCTTGCGACCCTCCGCGGTCTGGGGACCGGCGGAGTGATCCTCGTCACCCTCATCGGTCTCGTTCGACTCGTCCGTCTCGGTACTGTTACCAGCGGTTTCGCGCAGCTTGCGCCCGCTGTCGATGTCTTCCTGCTCCTGCTTCTGCTTCTTCTCGCTCGCCTTGGTATCGCGCGGCGGCAGTTGCAGGGAGTCCTCGGCCTCGATGCCACCCTGGAGCTGACGACCCCGCTCCATCTCAGCGTCGAATTCGGCGCCGAACAGCAGCGACAGGTTCACGATCCAGAACCACAACAGCATGACGATGACGCCGGCGATGCTGCCGTAGGTCTTCTGGTAGTTGCCGAAGTTCGAGACGTAGAAGAAGAACAGCAGGGTGGCCACGGCCATGATGATGAGCGCGATCAGAGCGCCGAGGGTCATCCACTTGAACTTCGGCTGCTTCACGTTGGGTGTGCCGTAGTACAGCACCGCCACCATGAGGATCGCGAGGGCCACGATCACCGGCCACTTGGCGATGTTCCAGACGGTCAGCGCCGCGTCTCCGAGTCCGATCGCACCGCCGATCGCTTCGGCGATCGGACCGGACACGATCAGCAGCAGAACGATGAGAACCGCGATGACGAGGAGCACGATCGTGATGATGAGCACGGTGGGGCGCAGCTTCCAGAACGGTCGGCCTTCGTCCACCTCGTAGATCTGGTTCATCGCCTGCGAAAAGGCGCTGACGTAACCGGATGCCGACCAGATCGCGCCGAGAAGACCGATCACGAGTGCGAGGCCGGCCGCTTCTGAACTGGCGAGTTGCTCGATCGGTTCGCGCAGGGTCTCAGCCGTTGAAGCATCCCCCAGACTCTCGACGACCTGAAGCAGCAGTTGCGTGGTCTGCTCCGCCTGTCCGAAGAGGCCGATGAGCGACATCAGTGCCAGCAACGCCGGGAAGATCGCGAGCACCGCGTAGTAGGTCAGCGCGGCTGCCAGTGTCGTGCACTTGTCCCGCCCGAACTCACGGAGCGTCCGTTTCAGCACGTATCCCCACGACGGCTTCTTCACATCGGTGGGGTCGTCTGGCTTGCGCGAGTCGTTGGGGTCGGGCGCGTTCTGCGCCTTGGCCACACTGTCTTCGCGGCCCTTGTCGTTGGTTTTCTGGTTCGTGCTCATGGTCGCCCCTTCAGCAGATCCGGGCACAACCCGGGCTTCAAGATTCCTCGCCAGTCCGGGATGTGACCAGAGGGTCGACGGATGCCGTCGGCAAAGTTATAGTGCGGCGGGCCGGGCTAGGTTGCTGAGCCTTTCGGGTCGCCGGAACCATCGCCCAGAGCCTGCACGAAGGCGAACCCGGCGCTGCGGCCGACGACCGAACCGACCGGCCAGCGGTTGGCGGTGGCGCGGGAGATTCGCATCATCTGTGCGGCGTTGCCGTTGCGGGCGCACTCGCGACAGCATCCGCCCGCCACGATCTTCCACAACTGCTTCAGCTCAAGGAACGGCAGATCGGCGATGACGGCCTGCGTCGTCAGCCGGCCGGACGCCGCACCGATGAACGAGTAACCTGCCACGCAGTCGTCGACGTCGCACGAGCAGGGGCCCGGATCAATGACAAGTTCGCCCTCGATCGCCAGGGAGTTGATGCTGCCGTCGTCCGCCTCGATAACGGGTGGTGCCACGAGTACCTTCATGATGTCCTCCATCGAAATGAATAGGTTCATCCGGCACATCTCAGGTATACGACGACCCTCCGACAGTGGGTGGAATCGCGGCATCCGCACCGCAGAGGTCGAGCACGCAGGATCAGAGCGCATCCTGCCCGGCGGTCACCCGCGCCAGGTCCGCCACGACATCCGCCAGCTGGCCGGTACGCTCCAACACGACGCGTTGGCGGTCGGCGCCGTTACCGCGCCGCAGCACCTCAGCGACCTGCTGCTCGACGAGTTCTTCATCTCCCGAGCTCGCCAGCGCCGGCCGCACGTGCTCGACCAGATCGGCCACAACCTCCGCCGCTGGTCGTGGCCGGAACGTCCCCGGATCGAGCAGGTCGCCGCCGACGCCATAACGTCCGGCTTGCCAGGTGGCGAGCCGCAGCATCATCGCTGGGATCCGCGGCGCGGCCTCGCCACGCTTCCAGGAGGTGGCGGCGGTCTCGACCAGACCGCGGACCAGGGCGGCGATCAGCACCGTGTCGGCGGCATCCACGCAGACATCCGCCACCCGAATCTCGACCGTCGGCACATGGTGCGAGAGGCGGGCGTCGAAGTAGGCCATGCCCTTGTCGAGCATGACCCCGGAGGAGAGCATCGCGTCCACCGTGGCGTGATAGTTCTCGGCCGAACCGAACACCTCGGTCGGGCCGGCGGTCGGCCAGCGCAGCATCGCCTGCGACCGGTAGCTCGCGTAGCGGGTGTCGGTGCCGTGCCAGAACGGCGAGTTCGCGCTGAGGGCGGTCAGCACGGCGAGCCAGCCGCGGATCCGGTCGAGAACGGCGACGCCCTCCTCGTCTGAATCGACAGCCACATGTACGTGGCAGGCGCAGGTCATCTGTTCGCTGGCGGTGATGCCGAACCGGTCGGCGATCAGCTCATAGCGTGGGTCCCGGAACAGCCTCGGCTCGACCGGCAACGGCGAGCTGCCGGCCGCGATCACCCGCACATCGGCCTGGCGAGCGGCAGCGATCGCCCGTCGGCGGCAGTCGCGGATGTCGTCGGCCAGCTCCCGGAGGTCGGCGTGCGGCGCCGAGTTCGTCTCCAGCATCTGCTGCTGGACTTCGTGCTCGAGCGAGCCGCCGAGATGCTCGGGGTGGGGATCGGGCGGTGCCCCACCAGCCTGTTTGAGGATCCGGATGGCCACCGAACGCGGTCCACCGCTTTTGGGATCCACCAGCAGCAGTTCTTCTTCGACCCCCACGGTGCGCATGGCTCCAGTGTCTCAGCCGGACTTGGTTGCCACCAGCACGAGAGAGGAGAATGCTGGAGCTCGATCATCGAAAGGAACCCACGCCCGTGTGCCGATTGCTCGGCTATGTCGCCGCCCGTCCTCTCGCCGCCGTCGACGCGCTCGGGGCATCCGAGTTTCAGGCGTTCACCTCACTTGCGTCACTGCACGGCGATGGCTGGGGGGTCGCCTGGCGGGGCGCCGATCAGCTGACACACTCCGTCTCGCGGCCCGGTTCCGCAGCTCGGGACCCGCTGTATGCGGACCTCACCCGGCAACCGCTCGGCTCCGCGGGTCTGGTGCACTTGCGCTGGGCGAGCGGAGGGCTTCCTGTGGTGCCGGAGAACACGCATCCGTTCACCGACGGCGACTACGCGTTCGCGCACAACGGCAACATCACGCCGATCGCGCGGCTCGACGAGATGCTCTCGCCCGCGTCGACCGCGAAGTTGCGGGGCGACACCGACAGCGAGCGGTACTTTCGCTTCGTCCTGCAGTGCATCGCCGAGAGCGACTCCGAGGCCGATGGGGTCACCCGGGCGTTGCACACGATGACGCACGAGTTCCCGAATGCGAGCCTCAACGCGCTGCTCCTCACGCCGACTGCGCTGTTCGCGATCCACGTGAACAGTAAAGCGGTGTCGCCGCCGCGGGCGCTGAGTGCGCGATATGCCTCAGACGCGGACATGCCGCCCCGCCACGCGACCGAGTACTACACGATGGATTACCGCATCACCGCCGACGCGGTGCACGTCATCTCGAGTGGGCTCAACGAGCCGGGCTGGACAAATGTGCCTCCGGACTCCGCCGCTATGATCGACCTCGAGACCCGCGAGTTGACGCGGCTCGAACTGCTACCGGTGGGGCCGAGCGCCTGAGGTCGCGCCTCGGGGCACGAATACACCCGTTCCGGTCGAATTCACCCGGCGTGCCGCGTGCATCCGACCGGAACGAGTGAAATGGCGCCGGCGCAGCAGCGGCGGCCCTAGAACACCTCGGTCGGATGCTCCTCCGACGCCCCCGACGACACCCGGTTGCGGTTGCGCCGGAAGATCGACCTCCGGCCGGGTATCGGCGCCCCGTCCGAGGAATCGTCGGTGTCGAGCCCGTAATGGTCGCCGATGTGGTCGAGAAGCGCGGACCGCTGGGCTCTCTCGAAGGCCCGATGCTCTCGGCCGAAAGCGAGAGCCGTGGCCCAGCAGATGAAGAGCATGATGATGCTGAACGGCAGCGCGATGATGATCGCCGCGGTTTGCAGCGCCTGCAGTCCGCCCGCCAGCAGGAGGGCGATCGCGAGGGCGGATGTGACGATCGCGAAGAACGCGCGGATCCACCGTTTGGGTTCCACCTGGCCGCCACTGGCGAACATCGCCATCACGAGAGCGCCGGAGTCGGCCGACGTCACGAAGAAGATGGCGATGAGGATGATTCCGCCGATGGTGAGCGCCGTGCCCCCGGGCAACTGGTCGAACATCGCGAACAGCGCACCTTCGACGTTGACTGTGCCGTCCGCACTGACCAGCCCGCCCGGGCCGTTCAGTTCCGAGTACAGCGCGGTTCCGCCGAGCACACTGAACCAGAGGAAGGTGATCAGCGTCGGCACGAGCAGCACGCCGGTGACGAACTGGCGAACGGTGCGGCCGCGGGAAATCCGTGCGATGAAGACGCCGACGAACGGTGCCCATGAGATCCACCAGCCCCAGTAGAACGTGGTCCAGGTGGCCTGCCATGCCTCCCCCGCTTCGCCGCTGAACGCGGCAACGTTGAATGACAGCCCGATGAATCCCTGAAGGTATGCGCCGATCGACTGCACGAAGTCGCGCAGAAGGAACTGGGTCGGTCCGACGATGAGGATGAAGAGGACGATGATGCCCGCGAGCATGAGGTTGAGGTTCGACAGCCACTTCATGCCCTTGGCCACACCCGACAGCACCGAGAACAGCACAGCCCCGGTGATGATCAGGATGAGGATGACGTTGACGAAGTCGGATGCCGCGATGATCCCGGCGCTTTCCAGCCCGGCGCTGATCTGAACGACGCCCAGTCCGAGCGAGGTGGCGACACCGAAGAGGGTGCCGACGAGGGCGATCACGTCGATGAGGTTGCCCCACCCGCCGCGCACGCGTTTGCCGAGCAGCGGTTCGAGCGCCCAGCGGATCGACACCGACCGGCCCTTGCGGTGGATGGCGTAGGCGAGAGCGAGCCCGATGACGACGTAGATCGACCAGGCGTGCACGCCCCAGTGCAGGTAGGTCTGCGACAGCGCCTGCGAGGCGAGCTGGCTTGGCGTGCCTTCGACGCCGGGGCGCGGCTCAGCGAAGTGGCTGAGCGGTTCACCGACGCCGTAGAAGACCAGCCCGATGCCCATGCCGGCCGCGAAGAGGAGGGAGAACCAGGAGCCGATCGAGAACTCTGGCTCGTCGTCGTCCTTGCCGAGTTTGATGTCGCCGAACCGGCTGAAGCCCACCCAGAGGCTGAAAATGACAAAGAATGCCGCGATCAGCACGTAGTACCAGTTGAAGTTGCTGACGATGCTGGCCTGGATACCGGCGAACAGCGACTCGGCAGCCTGCGGGAGCAGTACGGCGAAGGCAACGAACAGGAGGATGACGATCGCTGCGGGCCAGAACACCCACTTGGCGACTTCCGGAACCTTCGAGACAGGAGCAGCCGCGGTAGCGGCAGAGGTTGACATGCCGCCCAGCTTAGATCTGTGCGCTTTCCCCCACAATGAGGGACAATGCGCTCTGCCCGGCTCGGTGGGATTGAGCAATCTGATCACCGAGCACGTCGAGCGGGGTCGCGTTGTGCGAAAGGATGGCACGGCTGACGGCGCCTCCTCACCCGGTCCGGACGAAAGCATCCGTCACACCGGCTGTCCCGGTCCGCAACGAGTGAAACGGTGCCCGGCGCCGGACACCCGCGCCCCTAGACCCCGATGTCCTCGTTCCAGAGCGCGGGCTCGGCGGAGATGAACTCAGTCATCAACTCGACGCACTCCTCGCTGTCGAGCACGACGACGTCGACACCGCGCGAGCGCAGGTAGTCCTCGCCGCCGTAGAAGGTTCGGTTCTCGCCGATGATCACCCGCGGGATCTTGTAGAGCAGAATCGCTCCCGTGCACATGTCGCACGGCGACAGGGTGGTCACCATCGTCGCCCGCGCGTAGACGCTCGCCGGCAGCCGCCCCGCGTTCTCGAGGCAGTTGGTCTCGCCGTGGTGGATCGCGCTGGCATCCTGCACCCGGCGGTTGTGCCCGGTCGCGAGCACTTCCCCGTCGACGATGAGCGCCGCCCCGATCGGGATGCCGCCCTCCGCGCGGCTCTTCCGCGCCTCCGCGATCGCGGCATCGAGCTGCTGGCTGTCAGTGAGGGTCATGATTACTCCGTTTCGAGAGAAGCGTAGAAAAGCGGATGCCGGTGGCGGCGCCCACAGGACGGCTCGCCATCACGCGCGCCGGTACGGCTTGAGGTAGGCGCCGGGGTACCGGACGCCTCGGCCCCAGATCGCGAGGGCGGCGATGACGACGAGGTACGGGAAGGCGATGAGCAACTCGTTGGGCACCTCGCTGAACGCCGGTGAGATCGCGAGCTGCAGTTGGAGCGCATCGGTGACGGCGAACAGCAGGGCACCGGCGACGACCGGCCAGACCCGCCACCGGCCGAAGATGACGAGGGCGATGCAGATCCAGCCGCGCCCGCTGACCATGTCGATGGTGAACGAGCCGAGCAGGGACAGGGTGAGGAACGAACCGCCGAGCGCCATCAGTGCGCCGCCGAGGATGAGCGCCGCGTACCGGGTCTTCGCGACCGGGATGCCGGCGGCATCCGCTGCCTCGGGGTTCTCGCCGACGGCCCGCAGGCGCAGCCCGAATCCGCTGGAGCGCAGCACCCACCAGAGTGCAGGCGCGAGCAGCAGGAACGCGACGTAGGTCATCGGGTATTGGGAGAACAGTCCGCCGCCGGGCAGCAACCGGTCGAACTTCTCGGTCGTGATCTGCGCTGCTCCGCTGAACAGCAGCCGGTTGGTGAAGTCGCACGCGGCGACGAGCAGCAGGGTCGTGCCGATGCCGGCGACGTGCTGGTTCACCCCGAGGGTCACGGTGAGCAGCGCCATCAGCGCTCCGGCGAGAAGGCCGGCGATCACGGCGGACGCGAGGCCGAACCAGAGCGATCCGCTCATCGCTGTGGCGAGGAACCCGCAGAAGGCTCCCGCGTACATCGTGCCTTCGATGCCGAGGTTCATGATGCCGGCGCGTTCGTTGAGAATCGCACCGAGCGCCGCCCAGACCAGCGGGGTGGCGATGGTGAGCGTCGCGGCGAGGATGGCGAAGAACGGGAGGTTCACGAAGTCGCCCCTTCGTCGGCCGTGCGGGTTCGTCGGCGGAACACCACGCGGTAACGCCGCAGCGCCAGGAAGGAGACCACGGTGAGCAGCAGGGTCGAGCTGACGATCGCACCCATCTGTGTCGGCAGCTGCAGGGTGATCGAGGCGTTCTGGGCTCCGACGGTGATGGTGCCGAGCAGCAGGGCGACGAGGAGCACGCCGCCGGCGGTCAGCGCGCCGAGGGTGGCGACGACGACCCCGGTGTAGCCGTAGCCGCTGGAGATGCCGCCGGTCAGCTGATGCTGCACGCCGAGCACCTGGCTCGCCCCGCCGAGCCCGGCGATCCCACCCGAGACCAGGGCGCAGCGCCACTGTAGGCGCGACACCGCGATACCCGAGAACCGCGCTGCCGCCGGTGACTGGCCGGCCGCCTTCAGCCGCAGCCCGAGCGGAGTGAACGACATGATCACGAAGGTGACTCCGACGAGCACCAGCGCGAGGATCAGCCCCCAGTGCGCCCGGGTTCCTTCGACGATGACCGGGAGGGTGTAGCCGGCACCGTACCGGTCGCTGTCGGGGAACCCGCTCTGCGAGTTGCGCCACGGGCCGTTGAGCAGGCCCTGGATCAGCAGCAGCGCCACCGGGTTGAGCAGCAGCGTCGTCACGACTTCGTCGATGTGGGCATGGCGTTTGAGCCAGGCGGGCACGACCGCCCAAGCGAGCCCACCGATCGCACCGGCGCCGAGCGCCAGCGGCAAGGCGAACACGGCGGGCAGGTCGGCGAGGTACAGGCCAGGTACGGTCGCCGCGGCGGCGCCGGCCAGGAACTGTCCCTCAGCACCGATGTTGTAGTAGCCGACCCGGAACGCGATGGCGACGGCGAGGCCGGTGAAGATGAGCGGCGTCGCGGCGAGCAGCACTTCGTTGAGCCCGCCGATCGTGGTCAGCGGCGTGACGAGGTAGCGCTGGTAGGCGGCGACCGGGTTCGCGCCCGCGAGCCGGATGGGTCCTGCGGTGATCAGCAGCGTCACGAGAACGGCGAGGCCGACCGCGGCGGGCGCCAGCCAGCGCGATTCGCGGGCGCGGAGGAGGACTCTCATGCGGCATCCTGCTGCCCGGTCATCAGCAGGCCGAGGGATTCGTGGGTGGCCTCGGCGGTGGGAAGCTCGCCGATGATCCGGCCGGAGAAGATGACGGCGATGCGGTCGCACAGGCCGAGGAGCTCGTCGAGGTCCTCGGAGATGAGGAGCACGCCGGCGCCGTCGTCACGGAGGGCGCGCAGTTGCGAGTAGACGTAGTCGCAGGCGCCGATGTCGAGGCCCCGGGTGGGTTGGGAGGCGACGAGCGCGCGCGGGTTGCGGGAGATCGCCCGGGCGAGCAGCACCTTCTGCATGTTGCCGCCCGACAGCGAGCGGATGGGGTCGCCCGGTTGCGCGCGGATGTCGAAGCGTTCGATGAGGGCGGCGACGTGGTCGCGGATGGCACGCCGGTCCAGGAACGGTCCCTTCCTGAACCCGTCGAGGTCTTCCAGCACGAGGTTCTGGGTGACAGTCAGTGCCGGGATGACGCTGCCCCTGCGGTCCTCGGTGAGCCGGCCGAATCCGGCGCGGATCCGCCCAGCCGGGTCGAGGCCGGTGATCCCGGTTCCGGCGACGGAGACGGTACCGCCGGTGGCCGGCAGGGTTCCGCAGAGCACGGAGACGAGTTCGGTCTGGCCGTTGCCGGACACCCCGGCGATGCCCACGATCTCACCGCGTCCGACGCGCAGGGTGATGTCGTCGAGCACCGTCGACCCTGCCGTGCGGAGGCTGATACCGCGGAGTTCCAGGGCCGGCTCTTCGAACGGGAGGGGGGCGGATGCCGCGGGCGCAGCATCCGGGACGGCGGACTCGTCGAGCTCGAGGCCGATGCTCGTGGCGAGCGCCGGCGACTCTTCGACGGCGAGGGCGGTCGAGCCGACCATGAGTGCGGCAATGTCACGCGGGGCGAGGCCGGAAGCCAGCCGGGAGGCGACGATGGTGCCGCGTCGGAGGATGCTGACCCGGTCGGCGATACGGGTGACCTCGTGCAGTTTGTGGGAGATGAAGATGACGCCCATGCCGTCGGCGGTGAGCCGTTCGATCGATTCGAACAGCAGCTCGACGTCCTGTGGCACGAGCACCGCGGTGGGTTCGTCGAGGATGAGCACGCGGCAGTCGTGGAACAGTGCTTTGACGATCTCGACCCGCTGACGTTCGCCGACCGACAGGGTCTCGACGATGGCATCCGGGTTGAGAGTCACACCAACCCGTTCCGCCGCGGCGAGCACCCGGCCGCGCGCCTCGGCGCGGGAGACCCGGCCGAACCCAACACCGGCGAGCATGAGGTTCTCGGTGACCGTCATCGTGTCGACGAGGGAGAACTCCTGGGTGACCATCCCGATTCCGGATGCCATGGCATCCGCTGGCGAGTCGATCCGGGTTGTCGTGCCGTCGATCCGGATCTCACCGCTGTCGGGCTGGCTGAGGCCGTAGAGGATGCGGGTGAGTGTCGACTTGCCTGCGCCGTTCTCGCCGAGGAGCGCGTGCACCTCGCCGGGCAGCACGGTCAGCGAGATCGAGTCGTTGGCGACGACCGCGCCGAACGTCTTGGTGATGTCGATGAGTTCGGCGAGCGGGGTGGGGAGCGGGGCGGCGGTCGACGCCGCCCCTGGTGTGCTGACGGTCACGGAGCGCTTACTCGCCGATGGTGGTGGAACCGGCGGGGGCTTCTTCGTTGATCGGGGTTTCGAAGCTGCCGTCGAGAATCTCGGCCTGCTTGGCCTCGACCTTCTCGATCAGGTCAGCGGGGATCTCGAACGCCGTTTCGGTGTTGATCGGGGCGATGGAACTGCCGCCGTTGACCATGAACGAGTACTCGGCGAGGTTTGTCGCTGTGTAGTCGCCGGCCTGGACCGCTTCGACGATCGCGTCGACGGTTGGGCGCATGTCCCAGATCAGCGATGACACCACGTGTTGGGGAGCCTGCTCCTGCTGGTCGACCATCATGCCGAAGACCGGCAGGTTGTTCTCCTCGGCGGCGGCGATGACGCCGTCCCGTTCGGCGAACAGCACGTCGGCTCCGCCGGCGATCGCAGCCTCCGCCGCCTGCTTCGCGGTGGCGGGGTCGAAGAACGAGTTGATGAACGACACGGTCACCGTCGCGGACGGGTTGGTCTCCTCGACGCCGGCGATGAAGCCGTTGACGATGCGGTTCACCTCGGGGATCGGCATCGCGCCGACCACGCCGATGGTGCCGGACTTCGTGAGACCTCCGGCGAGCATGCCGGCGAGGTAGGCCGGGTCCTGCATCCAGTTGTCGATGACGCTGAAGTTGGGTTCCTGCTCCTTACCACCGGAGCCGAAGGCGAAGGCGATGTCGGGGAACTCCTTGGCCACAGCCCGGACGGCGTCTTCGGCGGCGAAGGCGTCTCCGATGATGATGTCCGGCGCCTGGTTGGTGGCGATGTCGCGCAGCGCACGTTCCATCTCGTCGGCGGTGTGCAGGTTGTCGGTGTGGTCGTAGGTGATCAGGCCGTCTTCCTCGGCGGATTCGAGTGCCGCGTGGATGGCGCCGTCCCACGGCTCCTCGAGCGGGGTGGCGAAGGCGCCGAAGACCGAGGGCACGTCGCTCGCGCCGGGTTCGGTGGTGGCGTCGTCGGTACCCTCGTTGCCGGTCGCGCCGCCGCAGCCCGCGAGCAGGAGTGCGGCGGCGGATGCCACGCCCAGCGTGGCGAGGAATCTGCGTGAATTGCGGGCGGAACGTCGGAGCATGAGGTGCCTTCTCTCTGTCTGAGCGACCGCACAGCCGGGTCGTCCTCTGAGAATAGGCTTGTGGCATCCGCCGCCGCCAGAGCGGGGTTGTTTCTCTTGCGTTAAGTTTGCTCGGTGTCGGCGAAGGGCCCTTCGATCCCCGCCCCGGCCACCGGTTCACCCGGTCCGGACACGTTCACCCGGTGCGCCGGATGTTCCGGCCCGGATTGAGTGAATTCGTAGCGGATGCTGGCGGCAGCCGCCGCTACCCGAACACGCCCTTCAGCGCATCGAGCGCCATCACGTCGTCGAGCACTCCCCCGCCCTCGTGGCCGTTGTACGGCCAGACGGTGATCTCCTTGGGGCCGGTGTACGCGTTGTACGCGCCGAACACCGTCGACGGCGGGCACGTCGGGTCCATGAGTGCGGTCGAGAACCAGGCCGGAGCGCTCGCACGCCGGGCGAAATTGACCCCGTCGAAGTAGGCGAGGGTCTCGTGCACGGCAGCGCGCGATTCCCGGTGGATGGCGAGGTACTGGCCGATCTCCTTGTACGGGTCCCGGTCGGTGATGACCGTCGCGCGGGGGAAATCGCAGAGGAAGGGGACGTACGCGACGAGAGCAGCGACATCCGGCACCAGCGCCGCCACGGCGAGCGCGATTCCGCCGCCCTGACTGCCGCCGAGCACGGCAACCCGCGCACTGTCGACGATGTCGAGTGACCGGGCCGCTTCGACCGCCCGCACGGCGTCGATGTACACCCGCCGGTAGTAATAGCTATCCGGGCTCTCGATGCCGCGGGTCATCACGCCGGATGTCGCCGGCCCGGAGCCGACCGGGTCGGGCGTCGAGCCGGTGCTCCAGCCGGCGCCCTGGCCGCGGGTGTCCATGACCAGGTGCGCGTAACCGGCGCTCGCCCACAGCAGGTTCTCGAACTCGTGGCCGCGCCCGCCGCCGTATCCGACGAACTGCACGACCGTCGGCAGCGACCGACCGGATGCCACGGCACCGGCCGGCACCCGCAGCCAGGCTCTGACCGGGTGCCCGTCGAAACCGGCGAAGGTCACGTCGTACAGGTCGATCGTGACCAGCCGCGACTCGACCTGCTCCACGCGCACGGCGAGGTCGTGTGCGCGGGAGCCGTCGAGGGTCCTCGCCCAAAAGTCGTCGAAGTCGGCCGGGTCGATCTGGGCGCTGCGGTAGCGCCGCAGTTCGCGTTCGGGAAGGTCGGTGTACATCTGCTCCGCCTTTCAGACTGCTTTGGGCGAGCCCCTCCTCGAACTGCTTCTGTGCCGACGAAGCGACCGCACCGATTCACTCGGTTCGGACAAAATCACGCGGTGTACCGGATGTTTCCGTCCGGGACGCGTGAATCGAAGGAGTGTGGGCGCAGCCGCTCCCCCGCTAAGCCGGAATGGTGGCCGTGTCGATCACGAACCGGTACCGCACGTCGCTCTTGACCACGCGCTCGTACGCCTCGTCGACCTGGTCCGCGCCGATCACCTCGACGTCAGCGCCAAGCCCGTGCTCGGCACAGAAGTCCAGCATTTCCTGGGTCTCGCGGATGCCGCCGATGTTGGACCCGGCGAGGCTGCGGCGTCCGCCGGTGAGGGAGAAGACGCGGAACGTCTGCGCGTTCTCCGGCAGCCCGACGAACACCATCGATCCGTTGAGGGTGAGCATCGACAGGTAGTCGTCGATCGGCAGGTCCGCCGACACCGTGTTGATGATCAGGTCGAAGCGCTTCTTGTTCTTCTCGAACGTCTCCGGGTCGCTCGTGGCGAAGTAGTCGGTGGCGCCGAGCTTGAGGCCGTCCTCCTGCTTCGACAGCGTCTGGCTGAGCACGGTCACTTCGGCGCCGAGCGCGGCGGCGATCTTGACGCCCATGTGTCCGAGTCCGCCCATGCCGACGATCGCGACCTTGGTGCCCGGCCCGGCACCCCAGTGCTTGAGCGGCGAGTAAGTGGTGATGCCGGCGCAGAGCAGCGGGGCGGCAACGTCGAGGCCGATGCCTTCGGGGATGCTCAGCACGTAGTTCTCGTCGGCGACGATCTGGGTGCTGTAGCCGCCGTAGGTTTCCTCGCCGGAGTACTGGCGTCCGTTGTAGGTGGCGACGTTGCCCTGAAGGCAGAACTGCTCCTCACCGGCGAGGCAGTTCTCGCATTCGCGGCAGGAGTCGACGAAGCATCCGATGCCGACCCGGTCGCCGACCTGGTGCTTGGTGACATCCGTGCCGATGGCGGTGACGATGCCGGCGATTTCGTGGCCTGGGACCATCGGGAAGATCCCGGCGCCCCACTCTTCGCGGGCCTGGTGGATGTCGGAGTGGCAGATGCCGGCGTAGGCGATGTCGATCTGCACGTCGTGAGGGCCGACGTCGCGGCGTTCGATGGTGGAGCGCTCGAAGGACGCTCCGGCGGATGCTGTCACGAGGGCGGGCACGGTGGTGGTCAAGGAGTACCTCCGGAAGTGGGTGGGGCAGGCACTCGTACGCCTGCGGTAGGGGTCAAGGCTACAACGGCGCGTTGCATTCCCTCGGAGCCTTGACGTGCCTCCATTCGCACCCCGCTCGCTTGCTCCGCCCTCCGCGCCAGCCAAGTCGCGGCTCAGAACGTGAGCGTCACATCCTCGGCGGTGCAGGGCCCGGCGGAAGCGAACAGGGCATCCCTCATCCGGTCGCTCGTGTCCTGCGAGGCGCTTTCGCCCGACGACCGTTCGAGCGCCAGCAGCGACAACGCCGAATACAGGTCGTACGTCTCGACGGGGGCCGTCTCCTGTGCCTCCTCGGCACGGAAGTAGATCTCTTCGTAACCGTTGTGATCCGCGTTGTCGACCGCGCGAAGGTCGGCCATGAGCGTGTTGACGTCCTCGCACGAGGTGCCGATGTCGTCGGTCACTCCCCCGTTCTTTGCGGCATCCCCGGAGCCGGTGCCTTCGGACTCGGTCTCTTCCGGCCCTGCGGTCTCGGTCTCGACGGCATCCGGCGACGATGTGGCGGCATCCTCGGCGGTACCCGACGCGCACGCGCCCAGCGTCAGGACCAGGCCGGCGGCCAGTGCGGTGGCGGCGGCAGCGTGTGCAAACTTCATGGGTGTCCCAACGACGGCGCCGACGGACCAGGGCCGCAGCGGGAAAAGGTGATTCACTTGAAGGCTATCTGCGCGACGGGTGCCTACTCGATGGGGAGCGCTGCCCATCGAGACGGATGCCCCGCCGCGCGTCGCCACACCGCTGATCGAGTGCGCCGCGAGCGCAGCGCCCTTCGACAGGCTCAGGAACCAAGCAGCGTTATCGAGATCCCGCCGCGTGCACTCCAGCGCACCCGGGGCTCGGTCTACAGCGCCGCAATGCTCCACGAGGCGAACGTGACGCCGCCCGGCTGGAGCACGAGCAGGTCCTCACCGGAGTTGAACGCGTCGGGCGGGCACGTCATCGGTTCGACAGCGAGGCCGATTCGGCTGGGCTTCGGGGCCTCCTGGTCAGCCGTGTGCACCTGCACCCACTTGCACGAGGAATCCCAACGCATGCGAACTCCGGTACCGGATGCCGCCATCACGCGAACCTCGGCGGTCCGGTTGTCGTCCCGAACGAGCCCGGTGAACGCGTGGTCGATGAAGGTGTCTCCGATGACGCGGGGCGTGCGGAAGTCGAAGGTTCCGCCCGAGTCGGTGGAAACATCCGCCAGTTCGATCGGAATCAACCGGTCTTCTGTCACGGTCAGCACCTGCTCGGCCGGGAGAAGGAGTGTCCAGTCGTCGACGGCCCCCTCACCGGCAACCAGGTACGGGTGCGGGCCGGTGCCGAACGGCGCGGGGGCGGTGCCGGTGTTGCGGGCGGCGACGGTGGTGTGCAGGCCGCCCTCGTCGAGAAGGAATTCGACCCGCACCTGGATGCGGAACGGGTACCCGCTCTGCGCCTCGATCGTGGTCGCGAGCATCACCCGGTCGTCGGCTTCGTCGAGGGCGATGAAGTCGTGCCAGGCGACGAGTCCGTGCAGCGCGTGGCCGCGCTTCGGCTCGGTGAGCGGCAGCTCGTAGTCGGTGCCTTCGAAGTTGTAGCGACCGTCGACCACGCGGTTCGGCCACGGAGCGAGGGTGGCGCCCCGGTACGCGGGGCGCACCTCGTCGGCGTCGAACGGCACAACGAGGTTGCGGCCGTTGTGCTGCAGCGAGCGCAGCGAGGCGCCGACGCTGGCGATGGTGGCGGTGTATGGGCCGCTGGTGAGCTCGAACTGCGTTCCGGAGAGCGGGATGGTCATGGGTCAATTCTGCCGCTTGTTGCGCGAGGACTGGACCGCCGACGAGCACCTACCGAATCGTGGTGACTCGCTCGCGACCCAGCCACTGCTGGTCCGCGGTCAAGACTCGTGCGTCGAGCCGTTCGGCGAGCGCGAGGCACAGCCGATCAGCAAGCGAGAGCCCCTCGCCGGATCGCCACAGCGCGGCGGCCTTCTCCGCATCGACCGCAGTGACCGGTTCCACCACCAGCTCGAAGCTCAACAGCAGAGAGCGGGCCAGGCCCCAATCCGCTTCCGCCGCGATCACCTTCTGGGCCACTTCCGACCAGTTCGCGGCGCTGCACGCGCCACCTCGCTCAAGCTGTTCGCGAACCGTAATGCTGCCGGATTCACCGCGAAGGTAGGCAAGCAGGGCGGATGCGTCGAACACGTTCACGCGTCGTCCTCCGCCGCGGAAGCCCTCCGCCTCTCCTCCAGGAGCGAGGCGACAACATCCGCCCCGGAAAGCTGCTCGCGAAGAATCGTCTCGAGGGCGCTTCGCTCGGCGAGCAGTACTCCCGTCTCGGTTTCTATCGCCACGAGGGTCGTGCCTTCGGCCCAGTCCCGTCGCTGGCGCATCCCGGCAGGCAGCACGATCCGGCCCTTGTTTCCCACTCGGACTGTTTCTGTCCCACTCATGCAGCGAAGGTACCACTTGATGCCGCGCCGGGGGAGGGCGCCGACGACCCGAAGGCGCTGGAAACAGGAAGGGTGGGCAGCGCCGAGAAAGCGAGCCCGTATCGACATCCCGATGGACTTATTGCCCCGCGACACTCAAAACTCAACGTGACACCGCCCGCCGGAGCAAAAGCGGGTCACCCCAAGGTGAACCCGTCGAAGCGCCGGCAACGTGACTCACTTCCGCTTACTGCCGCGGGTTACCGACACGCGCTAGCAAGTAGGTGCCGTGTGGAAACGGCCGCTTGCTCGTCAGAGCGGATCTTCCCTGAGGATGTTGGGCAGCAACCCAGCGACATTGAGGCGATTTACGAGATGGACCGTCAACTCATTTGGAGCAAAAATGAGTTGATAGGTGCGTGCCCCAGGAGCCGTCGCACTCAGCAAGCCCCGATCGGTGAGCCGCCGGATGGCTTGACTGCGCGTCGATGGCGAGCCGGGGAATGCCAGCTCGAGATCTCTGGCCTTGACGATCGTTTTCCTTGCGGCAACGGCCAACGCCGCAGCTTCTCCGGACGTCAAGCCCCCAGCAGAGCGCAAACGCTCAACAGCAGGGATGAGCAACTCGCCCGTCACAAAATTTTTGTCGCTTAGACGTCCCAGCTTCTTAAGGTCCGTGTTCAGCCCCGACAGGACGTAAGTGCACCAGGCGACCATTCCGTCGTTCGAGAGAGAATCCGCAGCCTCTAGATTGTCGTAGTATCCTTGACGATCCGACCCAAATACCGCGGTGGGGTTTACTGCGCGGTAATCCTCCGCAGACGTGAATCCCTGCTTGACAAGCATCGCGTACGTGAGCAACCGGGCAGTTCGACCGTTTCCATTACCAAACGGGTGAATCCAAAGAAAACGATGGTGAGCGATTGCGGTTTGTAGCAATTGCATTTGCGGCTCTACCTCTTCACTGATAAAGGCGATGAGGGAGGACATATGATCCGGGACATCAGCTGGCCACGGCGGCCGATGGCTCGACCTACCTATGGACACCTCTCCCACCCGATAAGCACCCGGAGTGCGATCTCCTTCGCGAGTCAGACCGAAGACCACGATCCGATGAAGCTCTCGGATAAATAGGTGGTTGATCGGAGACGACCCGACCTTCTTGTCGATGAAGTCGACGGCTCGCTGGATATTGAGGATCTCTTCCACTCCGTCATTTAGTTCAATGGGCGCGGAAGAATTTCGCAAGCTAGCCGCGCCGCTGACTGCATCGAGGATTGAAGTTCTGTTGCCTTCGATGCGCGCGGACATGATGCTTGTGAGGAGCTGGAACAAGTCTTTGAGTTGGAGAAAGACCTCGTGGGGCGTGGTCCCTTTATTGAGATTGGCGCGTTCCCGTTCCAGTTCGATCACAGCACGAGTCAGATCGCTGTCGAAAGAAAAGTGAGGATATTCAATTTCATCCATCTTGACATTTTAGTGTCAAGGAATTCGAATTTGTATGAATTGTTCGAACTCCCCAGCTTCTGCTTGAGTTTCGGGGCGAATGCGGCTCCCTGACAATTGAAACGTTGGTGCACATTATTTAATTTGCCGGTAGCGCGCACTTTACCCACGTCCCATAGATATCGCGAGTAATCAAGGCAAGGACCGGCCAGGCTCACGAAAACTTTGGCATCAGCCAGCTAGCCATAAATGACGTAAGATCTGGGCCGGAAACGACCAGTCGGATCGAGCGATGAACGTTTTTGGTGCCGAGAGTGAATTCTGCCAAAGCAGAATTTTGACTCTCCGGAAAGGGTCTCTGATCAGGGCTTTTCCGGCAGGCCCGGCTAGGATGGGCGATAACTAAGGTAGACACGCCGCGTTTCGATGACTACTCAGAGAACTCACCGTCAGAACCGGTAGATGAATCAGCGTCCATCATGCGCTCGATAACTCGCCGCCCATCACGTTGACACAACACGTCGGCTGACAAAGCGAGAGTCGGGTGCGACGCCAACCCAGTAAGTGGTTACTGGTCCGTGCCTTCGCCCTGAATGCCCTCGACCTTCAGCAGACTTTCGACGACCACCCGGGCACGTGGCTATGCGTTCGACTTGCAAGCTCGACCACTTTACAAGTGAAGGACCTCCGGCAAGGGGTCAAAATATGTGCATGGGTGAAATTCGGCAATGCCGTTTAGTGACGGTGGCCCCAATTGCGGGGCGTTCAATGGGTCGGAGGCACTTAGACCTTCCGGCCTAAAGATCCACGGTTAATTGTGATCGGAGAGCGCACGCTGCCTATAGGAGACACACCAAGACGCGTGCGATGCGGCTTGGAGCGCCCGACCTTAACTCGCGGGACAGTCCTGCTAGGTTGACGGGATGGTCGACAAGTCAGTCCGCGATGAGATCGCATCGTTTATGGCCGAGCGCGATTGGGCGCAGTTCCACAGCGCTGAAAACCTCGCCAAGAGCATCGTCATAGAGGCGGGTGAACTGCTCGAGTGCTTCCAATGGAACGCCGACGCCGACGCGGCTCGCGTCCGCGAGGAACTAGCTGATGTGCTCACCTACTGCATGCTGCTCGCCGACCGCATCGGCGCTGACCCTGATCAGATTGTTCTGGACAAGCTGGCCACTACGCGAGAGAAGTACCCAGTCGAAAAAGCGCGGGGTCGAAGCACAAAATATGACGCCCTCTGAAATCACTCGCCTCGACTTCACTCACGAGGCAGTTTCACGGTGGGCTCCCGGCCATCCACGTAACACCAACTGGCCGGTCGTGTACGTGCTGGATGACGCGAAGCACGGCGACAAAGCGCGCAGGCGTCCGGGGTTCAACGACGTTTACGTTGGAGAGTCGCGAAACGCCGCCACGCGGATGCGCCAGCACTTCGATTCCCCGGACAAACAGCACCTGAAAACCATCCGCGTCATCGTCGATGAGAGATTCAACAAGTCGGCCTGCCTCGATCTGGAGTCTTTTCTGATCCGGCTTCTGGCCGGCGATGGCGCATATCGCGTGCTCAACCGGAACGATGGAATCACGGACGGGGAGTATTACGACCGAGAGCTCTACCAAGAGACGTTCCGTGACGTCTTCGACCGGCTCAGACGCGACGGAGTTTTCACCCGGAGCATCCCCGAAATCGAGAACAGCGACCTCTTCAAGCTTTCTCCATTCAAGGCACTGACGCAGGATCAGGCCGTCGCTGTGGAAGGCATCCTCGAAGGACTCTTTGAGGATCTCGAAAGTGGCACCGACAGCACGATCGTCATCCAAGGTGACCCGGGTACCGGCAAAACTGTGGTCGCGATCTATTTGCTCAAATTGCTTGTCGACATCGCGAGCACAGCCCCGGCTGAGGATTTCGACAGCGACACCATGTTTTCCGATTTCTTCGACGCCGACTACAAAGAGCTACTATCCGGCCTTCGGTTTGCCCTTGTCGTGCCGCAGCAGTCGCTCCGCGAGTCGATCAGGAAGGTGTTCAAGAAGACTCCTGGGCTGCACCCCGCGATGGTCAAGACGGCCTTCGACGTCGGGGAGTCTGACGAGTACTTCGACCTGCTTGTCATCGACGAAGCTCATCGGCTGAATCAACGTGCCAACCAAGCGTCTGCGTCGCAGAACACCAAGTTCCGTGAGATAAACGAGAAGCTCTTCGGCGCGGACGACAAGGGCAAGACTCAGCTCGACTGGCTTCGGGCTAAGAGTAAGCATCAGATTTTTCTGCTGGACGCGGCGCAGAGTGTGCGCCCGGCGGACCTACCGTTCGAGCTGCTCGACGGACTCGTCCGTGCGGCAAAAGGCAGGCACCGCCATTACCCTCTAGCCACGCAGATGCGGGTGCAGGCGGGAGCGAACTATGTCGACTACGTTCGGCGCATGCTAGGCGCGTCAGACGAATCAAATCTAACTGAGCCGCTCTTGCCCCACAGCTTTGACGGTTACGACTTCCGTTTGTTCGAGAGCGTTACCGAGATGCGTGAGGAAGTGCTTCGAAAAGAGAAAGAAGCCAGCCTGTCTCGGCTGCTGGCTGGATTCGCATGGCCGTGGAAGTCCAAGAATGACAAGACCCTGTATGACATCGAGGTGGACGGTCAGCGGTTCCGCTGGAACAGCACCCAGACGGACTGGATCGCGTCACCCAAGTCGCTCGAGGAGGTCGGCTCTATCCACACGGTGCAGGGGTATGACCTGAACTATGCGGGCGTGATCATCGGTCCTGATCTGCGGTTCGACCCTCGCACTCGGCGGCTATATGTTGACCGGGCCTCGTACTTCGATACGAGAGGCAAACAAAACAACAAGACACTCGGTAAGAAGTACACGGACGAAGACCTGCTCCGATTCATACGCAACATCTACGCGGTTCTCTTGACCCGCGGCATCCGCGGCACCTTTGTCTACGTTTGCGATCCGGCGCTTCGCGAGTACCTGCGGGACTTTATACCGCTGGCAAAGTAGCAAGCCCGACCGGCGGGAATACGGTTCGAACTTCACTCGTTGGGGCGAATGATGCGTTTGCATCGATATGCGACTGAAACGGACACTGGCATGGCACACCTCGAACTCGGGCTCGATACCTTCGGCGACGTCACCGTCGACAGCAACGGCGAGCGCCAGAGCGACGCCCAGGTGATCCGCAACACGATAGCCCAAGGCGTTCTCGCCGACCAGGTCGGCATCGACTTCATCGGCATCGGCGAACACCACCGCGACGACTTCGCCATCTCCGCCCCAGACATGGTGCTCGCCGCGATCGCCGGCCAGACCGAACGCATCCACCTCGGCACCGCCGTCACCGTGCTCTCCAGCGACGACCCGATCCGCGTCTTCGAACGCTTCTCCACCCTGGATGCCGCCAGCAACGGCCGCGCCGAAGTCATCCTCGGCCGCGGTTCATTCACCGAGTCGTTCCCGCTGTTCGGCTTCGACCTCGCCGACTACGAGACCCTGTTCAATGAGAAGCTCGACCTCTTCGTGCAGCTGCTCAAGGAGAAGCCGATCACCTGGTCAGGCAGCTACCGTGCCCCGCTCGTCAATCAGGACGTCTTCCCGAAGACCGAGTCCGGCCGACTGACCTCCTGGATCGGCGTCGGCGGATCACCGGAGTCCGTCGTACGGTCGGTGCGCACCGGCATCCCGATGATGCTCGCGATCATCGGCGGCGACCCGGGCCGGTTCCTGCCCTACGTCGAACTTTACGGGCGAGCATCCGATCAGCTCGGCCTGCCCCGGATGCCGCTCGGCGCGCACTCCCCCGGACACGTGGCCGCCACCGACGAGCTCGCCCGCGAGCAGCTCTGGCCGCACTTCAAGGCGAACCGCGACCGGATCGGTGGCGAGCGCGGCTGGCCGCCCGTGACGGAAACCGAGTTCATCAACGAGATTGAGCACGGTTCGCTCTACGCCGGCTCGCCGGAAACGGTCGCGGGCCGGATCGCTAAGACGGCGCAGACGCTGGGGCTCGACCGGTTCGACCTCAAGTACGCGAACGGGCCGATGCCGCACGAGCAACTCATGTCGAGCATCGAGCTGTATGGCACGCAGGTGATTCCGTTGGTGCGGGAGATGCTCGCGTAGCACTACGTCGAGCGGCTCACCCTACTGCAGCGCCGCGGGACCGATGAGGGGTGAATCCGCACTCCGACGAGCTGACACACTGTGCCTATGTGGCTCACCTTCTTACCTGACCTTCTCGTCGCCGTCATTGGCGCTGCCCTCACGGTCGTCATCGCCTTAGCAACGTTCATGGTTCAGCGACGTCGCACCGAAGATGGACTTTTACGCGGACTCATCGACGATATTAACCGTCGGAGGGCATTCACGCCGATCGAAGAAGTGCAGTCGGTTCCGGACGCGAAAGAACTTCCTGACTTCCATCGCGTCAGTCGGAGCGTTCTCGCTCTGAGGGACGAAATCAAGCGCACCCGTGACGGCATTCGCGGCGATCGACAGGTCCAACGCGCACTCACGGAGATGACCCGCGCCTGCAACCGGTACTTGGAAGACAGCGACATCGACCCTGACAACTACTGGCACCATCTCATGACGGCGCGCGAGCTGTTGGATGAAAGCATCCAGAAGATCGCAAAAAGCTCCAACGTCGAAGCCCTCGCTCCAGGTGAAGCCGCTTACTAACCCAGCGGCGGCCGGTTCAGTCGCAGGCGATCCCATCGCCATCGCGGTCGAGCTGGTACTCGTCGTGCCCAACCACCTGCACCGGCCCGCTGACGTAGGCAGGCCCGTTACCGCCACCCCCAGCACAGTCGACATCACTAGCGATCGGCACACACACTCCCGAGTAGCTGGAGTGGCATCCGCTGCTCTTGGGCGCGGGCGCTGGGGCGGGTGCCGGCGCAGGAGGGGGCGGCGGCGCAGGCTGCTTTGTACCCACGGCCGTCACTTGCGTGACCGGCTGCACCGTTATCTCCTCACGGAGCACGGAGCGCTCGGTCTCGACCCCGTCCGTGTACGTCACCTGGTGAACGATGACTTTTTCGCCATTGACACCCGGAACAGTGACCGCAGTTGTGCCGACTGCGAGAGTGGCGTCATTCGTCGTCGTGCTGCCGAAGGGGATGACGATCGGTTCGCGAACTTCCTTCTGCTCGACCACCGGTTCCGGTGTGGGCGTTGGAGTTGAGGTTGGAGTCTCGGCAGGCTCAGAGTCATCAGAACCAGATACCGCACCTGCGGATAGCGACGCAGTTGGCGGCGCGAACGTCGCTGCATTGGCCGCTCCACCGATCATGGCCGCGAAGAGTCCCGCACCGAGAATAAGGGCGCCGATCTTTCGTGATTTCACTCTGAAGCGGGGAGCAGATCCCACTGCTGCCGCATATGCGCCAAGCGCGGCAGCGAGCAACCCCGCCAAGATGATCAGTTGCCCGAGGACGCCACTCCCAGCCGCAATGATAAGCACGATCAATCCGAGCGCCGCTGCGACCGCGATCTTCGCGGCCTTTGGGACTGGTGCCTTCTTTACAGGAGCAGGGACGCTTGCGGCCGGAGCAGGGATGCTCGGTGTCGGGTGATCGCTCCACGCTGTGCCGTTCCACCAGCGCACCTGGTTTCCATGCGAAGCATCGGCGTACCAGCCGGGTATGGGCGCGGACATTGCGCTCCTTCATAGTCGTGTGTGTATCGGGCGGCGATCACCGGAAGGAGAGCATCCGATCCTATTCTCCAGGCGAAGTCGTGCGCATTCACGCCCCAGTCCGGGGACGTACCGAGTCGATCTGAGGGGCGGGGTTATATCGCGCTAACTGCCGCCCCAAATAGGTGCTGCCGCCCAGCCGACAGCGCTGCCACTCTGGAACGTGTGAGCAACCCGCGACAGAACCCATACGGCCAGCACCAAGTCATCTACCAGTCGATGATCAAGCAGCCATCGAACGGCATGGCGGTCACCGCCCTAGTGCTCGGCATCGTCGCGATCGTCTTCGGGATCTGGATACCGATCCCGATCTTCGGGCTGTTCATGATGTTCGTCGCGTTCCTGCCCGCGGTTCTCGCCATTGTGTTCGGGCACGTGGGACTCAACAATTCCGCCCGCGCCGGCGTCGGACGCGGCGGGGCTCTCACCGGTCTTGTGCTCGGCTACCTCGTCGTCGCCCTGTCGATCGGCACGACCGCCCTCTGGCTGATCGCCGCCGCCGCGTCGTCGAGCTCCACCGACGTCGTCGGCGCCTGAGCGCGCATGGCCAAGAAGCCCCGCGACCGCGTCGCCGTCTACATCGATTTCGACAACATCGTCATCTCCCGCTACAACCAGCTGCATGGTGACGGGCAGTTCGGCAAGGACCGCGTCCGCCACTTCGTCGCGAACCGCAGCAATGCCGACCTGGTGATCGCGGCCCGCATCCGCGCGGCCACCGTCGACGTCGCGGCCATCCTCGACTACGCCTCCTCGTTCGGCTCCATCGTGATCAGCCGCGCCTACGCCGACTGGTCAACACCGTTCAACGCCAGC
>NZ_JBKJWH010000102.1:0-5527 GCF_046716805.1 Mycetocola sp.
ATTACGGTTGCGGCGAGTCTGGGTAGCAGGCGAAGAGATAATCGTCGAGTCTCTGCACTCCGTGGACCACCGCGCGCTTTCGAGCGAATCGCGCAAGGCAATCCCTGTAGAGACGATCACACAGGCCGATGGGACAGGCCCTGCATCAGACGACACAGGCGAGGAAGGATCATCTGCGCTTTCGTGGCCTGTCTTCGACGTAGAGTGGATGAACAGTGTTGACCCAGCGCCGCCCTTCATCATCACATTGGGCTCATTGGCGACTTGGCTGTCCCATTCTCTGAGGAAGCTTTTTCGGCGCTCGTCAGCCCCGAAAAGTCAGGAATGACGCCACAACTCGAGCACAGCATCTTGCGCCGCGACTACAGGCCAGAGGTCTGAAAAAGTGACGATCCCGCATGCGCCGCCCCCTCTTGGCGTCCCGTACAGCATCGCCAGCACGCGTAACACAAAGTTCATCTCACCGGTTCGCTCGATGCTCAATCAGCGACTCGAGGTTGCGCTAACGGACCTCCACGGACACAGAATTGGGCCAAACCTTCGAACTTCGCAGAGGGACCGGAACGTGTCACTTGGGAACGATTAGCGGGGCAACATCGACACGGTTTTTCCCCCACCGGTGGCATGCTCATGGAATGAGTCCCGCGCTTCCGAAGCAATCAGTCCGCGAGCAAATCCGCCACGCGGTCGATCCCGACGAGAAAATGCTGCCCATCCTGACTTCTGTCGGCCAACACCCGGTACTGCCGTCGTGGATGGTCGCTGTGAACAGTGAGCTGGATACGCAATGGAGAGCCTTGGCCACCCATGGCGAGGCAATGGAAGCGTTGATGGGGAAGATCGAGGATGCGTTGACGGAACTCGTTCCTCGCGGCTGGGCCGTCTTCAACATGCAATCTGAGGAAGTTGAGCGCGCGGTGACGCTCGTCAAAGCTGACCGCGGTGGCGAAGCGGATGAACTGCTGGCCGATCAATGGGAGAGCAGCACCTACCGTACCAAACGGGTTTGCGACCGGGTGACATCAATGGGGTCCGCCGAGGCCACGTATCGGTCGATGTTCATCGAGAGGGCTCGCCTTCTCCATCAGGCACGAAGCCAGCACGATCGGGGCGAGTACGCTGCGTCCATCCAGATGGTGCACTCTCAAATTGAAGGAATCCCCACCGATGTGACTGCCAATAAGAAAGTGGCCCGCCAGGGCCGTCTGGAAGAGTTCGTGAGACATCCGGAGGGGCGGGCGTCAGCGCCTCGGTTCGATCGGCGTTGGCACGGACGCCCGCGACTCGATCTCGCGGCCGGCCGCGAAGAGGGTGTCCTCTCGGAAGCGGCGCCCGAGCAGCTGCACGTTGATGGGCAGCCCATTGGCGACCGTGACCGGCACTGAGAGGCCCGGCACCGAGAGTGCCGCGACCGACATCATGGGCCACTGGGCCTTGATGACCTCCTCCATGCGGTCGGCGTCGCGCACATCCGCGTCGATCTCGAAGGTCTGCTCCGCCGAGATCGGCAGCACCAGGATGGGGTACCGCTGCAGTGCGAGTTGCAGGTCGCGCACGAGCGCCGCACGCTGCGCATACCCGCCGACGTAATCGCTCAGCTCGAAGCCCGACACGATCCGGTGCATTGCGGCGAACTGGTTATCAGCCGACTTGCGGATTGCCTCGTCGCCGTACTGCTCGATGAGCTTGCCCAGCCCCTCGAACTCGATGCCCTGCACGACCTGCCACCACAGGCGCCAGGCATCGGCGAACAGTGAGAGGTCGATCTCCTCGACGAGGTAGCCTGCATCCTCGAGCGAGGCGACCGCCTGCGTGATCGCGGCATCCACGGCAGGGGTGGGGTCGACGATACCCACCGAGCGTACAACGCCAACGCGGATCGGTCCCTCGAGGGGCTCGCCCTCAAGCGGCACAGGAACCGAGAATGGATCCTTGGCGTGCCACTTCGCCAGGGCGGAGAACCCGAGCGCGACATCGTCGACCGTGCGCGCTAGCGGGCCATGCACCTGCATGTTCTGCGTCCCGAGCAGCGGAGCGCCGAGCCGTGCCGTCGGCCAGTCCGGCACGCGACCTGGTGTCGGGCGCAAACCCACTACCCCGCAGCTCGCGGCGGGGTAGCGGATGCTGCCGCCTATGTCGTTGCCGTGGGCGATGAAGCCCATTCCGGATGCCACGGCCGCCGCAGCCCCACCGCTCGACCCGCCCGGGGTGCGGGTCGCGTCCCACGGGTTGAGTGTGCGGCCGTGCAACTCGTTGTCGGTGAACCAGCGGATCGAGAATGAGGGAGTGTTCGAGCGTCCGACGAACACGGCTCCCGCGTCGCGCAGGTTCTCGATCGCGGGGTGGTCCTCGTCGGCGATGTCGTTCGCGAACTCCGGCACGGAGTTCGTCGTCGCGTGGCCGGCGATGTCGGTGTTGATCTTGGTCGTGACGGGGATGCCGTGCAGCGGGCCGAGCGGCTGGCCCGAGCGCAGGCGGAAGTCCGCGGCATCCGCCGACTGGAGAGCCTCGTCTTCGGTGAGTTCGACGATCGCGTTGACGTAGGGGTTCACCTCGCGGATGCGCGACAGCACCGATTCGGTCGCCTCGCGCGAGGTGATGTCGCCCGAGCGGATCGCCTCAGCCGTGCGTGTGGCTGTCCAGCTCCAAATCTTGTCAGTCACTTCTTGCCTTTCAGTGGTGGCGCGCGCGGCGCCGGTGGGTATGTCTGTCAGCTCACAACGAGCAGGTCAGTGACGGCGGCAGGGTCGGTGCGCAGATCTTCGCCGGAGCGGTCGAGCACGAAGCGTCCTTTGACCATGCCGATGATGCGGTCGGCGTAGGCGAGCGGGTATCGCGGCCCCTGCTCCACGAAGAGCACGCCAACGCCGGTCGACGCGACGACCCGCAGCGCCTCGAGCGTCGCCTGGGCGAGCGAAGGCTGCAGTCCCTGCGAGAGCTCGTCGATGACGATGAAGCGCTCGCCCGCAAGGATCGCCCGGGCTATGCCTACCTGCTGCTTCTGTCCACCGGAGAGCTGACCGGCGGGCTGCTCGGCGCGCTCGACCAAGAGCGGGAAGAGCTGCCGCACGTCGACGGGCGGGCGGTAGCCCTTGCGCTGCGCGAGGCGCAGGTTCTCGTCGATCGTCAGGGTGGGAAAGACCCCGCGGTCGTCGGGCAGCAGGGTCATGCCGTGCCGCGCGGGTACCTCGGCCCGCCCCGCGGGGAGCTCCCTGCCGTCGATCGATAGTCGACCGCCGTGACGATCGCACAGGCTGAAGATGGCGCGAAGGAACGTCGTCTTGCCGACCCCGTTGCGGCCGATGAGTGCCGTGACAGTTCCCGCCTCCAGCGTGATGGTGACATCGTCGACGACGGCCGTCTTGGCGTAGCCCGCCGTGAGGTTCTCGATTGCCAGCATCACACCGCTCCCAGATATGCCGTGCGCACGTCGTCATGCGCGGCGACCTCGTCCATGGTTCCCACCGTCAGCACACGCCCGTTGGCGAGCACGACGACCCGGTCGGCGAGCTCGCGCACGATGTCCATGTCGTGCTCGACGACGAGGAGCGTGCATCCGAGCTTCACGTTGATGCGCCGCATGAGGGAGGCGAGCCGCAGCGAGTCCTCATGCGAGAGTCCCGCGGCGGGCTCGTCGAGCAGCACGATCTCCGGGCCCCACGCGATTGTCATTGCGAGCTCGAGTGATCGCTGGTCGGCGAGCGAGAGGTCGCCCGCGAGCAGGTCGTCCATGGCAGAGAAACGATCGAGCTCGTCGGGCAGTTCGACAGCGCGAAACGCCTCCGCCCGCGCGAACGCCATGTTCTGCTGCGGCGTCAGCTCGGGGTAGAGACTCGGCACTTGGAAGAGGCGGCCGAGTCCAAGGCGCGCCCGGCGGTGGGGAGCCCAGCGCGTGACATCCTGACCCAGCACCTCGATGCGGCCGGAGGTGGGCGCGAGGTCTCCCGCGATGAGGTTGAGGAGGGTCGTCTTGCCCGCGCCGTTGGGGCCGATGAGGCACACGATTTCGCCGCGAGCGACCGTGAGGTCGACGCCGTTGATGATAGGCACCGCACCGAAGGCCATCTGCATCTCCGTGACACGGATCGCATCGGCGCTGTCCGGCGTCGTGTGCTTCGGCGTATCCGGCGCCGACTTCGCGTCGATGATGGCGCCCTGCGATGCAGCGCGCGAGACGTTGCGCCGCAACAGACCGGAGAGGATGCCCACGAGGCCAGCGGGAGCGAACTTCACCACAAGGATGAAAACGACCCCGAGAACGAGCAGGTACCAGGAACCGATCGCGTCGCCGAGGTACTGCTGCCCGATCGTGACGACGCCTGCACCGAGGAAGACGCCGAAGATGGTTCCTTTACCACCAACGGCAACCCACACGAGCACCTGGGTAGACATGACAATGCCGAGGGTACCGGGTGAGACGAGCCCCATAATGGGGGCCGCGATGGCGCCTGCTGCGGTCGCGACCAGCGCGCTCAGCACGAATGCTGTGACCTTGATGCGAATGGGGCTAACGCCGAGGTGCTCGGTGCGGTGCTCGTTGAAACGCACCGCCACCGCGCGGCGACCGAGGCGACCGCGCAGCAGGAAGAACCAGATAGCGACGACGATGACGAAGACGAGAATGCCCGTGGTGTAGAAGTTCGCGACGACCCCGGGTGACGGTACGAAGATGCCGTTGCTGCCGTTGGTGAGGTCTAGCCACGAGCGTGCACCCTGCTCGGCCAGGAGAGTCAGGGCGAGGGTGATGACCGCCATGGTCGAGGCGAGAGCCTTGGATCCCAGCCCTATGCGACCGATGAGCAGGGCGATGAGGGCGGAGATCACGAGGGCGCCGAGCCCGCCGACGAGCTGCGGCACTTCGTTGTCGGCCGCGATCGCGACACCGTAGGCCCCGATGCCGAAAAAGGCGGCGTGACCTATACTCACGACACCGACGCGACCCCACGAGAGGTCCAGGCCGAAGGCGAAGAGCCCGTAGGCCAGCGCGAGCGTGAGAAGCGCGAGCGGGTAGCTCGGCAGCACGAACGGCGCTGCCGCGACGGCGACGGCCGCGGCCGAGAGCGCCACCCAGTGGCGGATGGCAACTCTCGCCTCAGGCCTTGAGGGGGAGATCACGCGCATCGCGGCGTGAGCCCCTCGATGTCGTCGGCAAACGTCGCGACGGGCGTGTAGGCGCCGCCCTCCTCGATCTCGAAACGAGCCGTCTCGGTCATGAAGAAGCGGTCCTTGCTGAAGGAGCCACTGCCGAAGACGCCGTCTTCGATCTTGCCCTCAGCGAGCGCCTTGGCGATCTCTGCGCCATTCGTCGACCCGGCTTTCTCGACGGCTGCAGCGATCATGAGCATGCCTTCGTAGGCGTTCGCGGCGACCGATGGGATGGGGTCGGTGAAGTCGTATGTTGAACGGAACGCTTCAACGAACTCCTTGTTGGCGTCGTTATCAAGCTGGTCGGAGTAGCGGCCGACGAGGCTCAGCCCGTGGGTGCGCTCGGTCAGGCCGGGGTAGAAGTCGGCGATGAGGCTGACAC
>NZ_JBKJWH010000103.1:0-4388 GCF_046716805.1 Mycetocola sp.
CAGGTAGACGTGTGCTCGTTCTCGTCGGCCCGGGCTCTCGCCTCGACGTGATTCCGCTCGCCGACTGACGGCCGGACCGGAACAGCGTTGATGTGACGCGGATGTCGAAAAGGCTCACGGAGAACCGTCATCTGCGTCACACGAACGAAGCGTCCCGGCCGCACCCGGTTGGTATGGCGCGGATGTTGAAAAGGCTCACGGAGAACCGGCATCTGCGTCACATAAGTCGGTGGCGAGGGTGTGGTCGAGCGCCAGCTACCCCGGCCGTTGTGAACTGTCGAGCGGTGCACGACTCCGCCGCACGCCCCCCGCCGAGACTAGTTGACCGGCCCCGTCCACTTTTCTCCCGGCCCCTTACCGATCGGGTCGGGGATGACGGATGCCTCGCGGAACGCCAGCTGCAGGGAACGCAGCCCGTCGCGCAGGCTCCTGGCGTGCATGTCGCTGATCTCGGGAGCCCCAGCGGTGATGAGGCCGGCGAGCGCGTTGATGAGCTTCCGGGCCTCGTCGAGGTCCTGTTGCGTCGACGGATCGTCGGCGAGACCGCACTTCACGGCTGCTGCGCTCATCAGGTGGACGGCAGTCGTGGTGATGACCTCGACCGCGCCGACGTCTGCGATGTCGCGGGTGGCATCCGCTGCCGCGTCTTCAACATTGTCGTAGGGGGATTCGTTAGTGCTCAATGCCAACCTCTGCTAGAGTGTAAGACGGCTCCGGGACGACGTCCTGGTACGAAAGAGGATTTTTCCCACCCGCGCTTGACCGCTTCACTAAGGTTACCGGGTTGTTGTACTCCGCCAGACGCATGGATTCCATGCCGAGGTAGTCAGGGTACGAGCCGCTGCGATGGTGTTTAACCATCGCGGTTGCGGTGTGGCATTTCTCCTCTCTCGCCCGGTTCAGGCATCCGTCTGAATCAGTGGTCACGAGATTTCAGTTAGAGGAGTTACGCATTAGCGATCCCCGTACCAACGACCGTATCCGCGTCCCCGAGGTTCGCCTCGTGGGTCCCGCCGGAGAACAGGTCGGCGTCGTCAAAATCGAGGTAGCACTGCGCCTGGCGCAGGATGCTGACCTCGACCTCGTCGAGGTTGCCCCGAACTCCAAGCCACCGGTCGCAAAGATCATGGATTACGGCAAGTTCAAGTACGAGGCTGCGCAGAAGGCGAAGGAAGCCCGGCGCAACCAGGCGAACACGATCCTCAAAGAGGTCCGTTTCCGCCTCAAGATCGACAAGCACGACTACGAGACGAAAGTAAAGCGCGCTGAGGGGTTCCTCAAGGGTGGCGACAAGGTCAAAGCAATGATCCTGTTCCGCGGCCGTGAGCAGTCCCGCCCCGATCAGGGTGTTCGCTTGCTCCAGAAATTTGCCGAAGATGTCGCGGAGTTGGGCACAGTTGAGTCCTCTCCGACCATCGACGGTCGAAACATGGTCATGGTTATCGGCCCTCTGAAGAACAAGTCAGAGGCCAAGGCCGAGGCCAACGCACATCGTGCTGCCGACAAGGCAGCTAAGCAGGAGGAAAACAATGCCTAAGCAGAAGACCCACTCCGGCGCCAAGAAGCGATTCAAGCTCACCGGCTCCGGCAAGATCAAGAAGCAGCAGTCGGGCATGCGCCACAACCTCGAGGTGAAGTCCGGCCAGCGCAAGCGTCGCCTGAACGCCGACCAGCTTGTGTCGAAAGCCGACTTCAAGAACATCAAGAAGCTTCTCGGTCGCTAGACCAGACCCGTTAGGAATATAGACAAATGGCAAGAGTAAAAAGGGCGGTAAACGCTCACAAGAAGCGTCGGAAGATCCTTGAGCGGGCTGAGGGTTACCGCGGTCAGCGTTCGCGCCTGTACCGCAAGGCCAAGGAGCAGGTCACTCACTCCATGGTTTACGCGTACCGTGACCGCCGCCAGAAGAAGGGTGACTTCCGTCGCCTCTGGATCCAGCGGATCAACGCGGCATCGCGCGCCAATGGCCTGACGTACAACCGCCTCATCCAGGGTCTCGGCCTCGCCGGCATTGAGGTCGACCGTCGCATCCTCGCTGAACTCGCTGTTCACGAGCCCGCCACGTTCGCCGCCCTCGTCGAGAGCGCGAAGAAGGCCCTCCCGGCCGACACGTCGGCTCCGAAGGCTGACGCTGCGGCGTAGTCTCCTGCTTGTTCCAACGGGCATTCCGCTTTTGCGGGATGCCCGTTGTCGCGTTCATGGCGAGCCTCTCGGACCTCTCAGCTGCCGCTCCGTAGACTGACGTCGTGCTTGATAACCCACGTTCTCCGCGCGTCCGAGCGGTCGCCAAACTTGCCAAACGCCCAGGTCGCGCCGAGACGGGGCTATTCCTCCTCGAGGGCCCGCAGGCTGTCGCCGAGGCGCTGACCTTCCGCCCGCAGTTGTTCGTCGAGCTTTTCGCGACACCCACGGCTCTCGAGCGCTACACCGACATCGCTGAGAAGGCCGCCGCTGCCGACGTCGAGATCGAGTTCGTCTCCGAAGAGGTGCTCAACGTGATGAGCGACACCGTGACCCCGCAGGGGTTCATCGCGGTCGCCCACCAGTTCCCCACGTCGATGAAGGACATTTTCGCCGCGGACCCCAAACTCATCGCCATCCTCGAAGAGGTCCGCGACCCTGGCAACCTGGGAACGATCATCCGTGCCGCCGACTCCGCGGGGGCGGATGCCGTCATCCTGACCGGCCGCACCGTCGACCTGTACAACCCGAAGGTCGTGCGCTCGACGACCGGTTCGCTCTTCCATCTGCCGATCGCCGTGGGCGCTGAACTGCCCAATGTCATCCAGCGGGCCCGCGCTGCCGGGCTCACCGTCCTCGCCGCCGATGTCAAGGGCACCAGCCTGCTCGACGCCCGTGCCGACGGCACGCTGGCCGGTCCCACCGCCTGGCTCTTCGGCAACGAAGCCCACGGCCTGACCGACGAGCAGCTGCCGTTGGCGGATGCCGCAATCACGGTACCGATCTACGGTCACGCGGAGTCCATGAACCTTGCCACAGCGGCATCCGTCTGCCTGTACGAATCGGCGTTTGCGCAGCGTACTCCCGCGTCCTGAAAACGGTCAAACGTTTGGTTACAACTGAGTAACGGGGACTGCTCCGTCATGCGCGCGAAACATCGTGTCCCGTACGTTGGTTTCCATGGAACCAACGCTGATCCCGCACACCACAAGTGTGCCCGTTGCCAAACATGGCGAGCCTCTTGTCATCGTCGACGGAGTGAACAAACACTACGGTGAGCTGCACGTCCTGAAGGACATCAACACCTCGGTCGCTCGCGGCGAGGTGGTGGTCGTCATCGGCCCCAGCGGCTCAGGCAAGTCGACTCTCTGCCGCGCCATCAACCGGCTGGAGACGATCGACACCGGATCGATCACCATCGACGGTAAGAAGCTCCCTGAAGAGGGAGCCGAGCTCGCCCACCTGCGCGCCGACGTGGGCATGGTGTTCCAGTCCTTCAACCTCTTCGCCCACAAGACGGTGCTCGAGAACATCACCCTGGCGCCGCTCAAGGTCAAGAAGATGTCGAAGAAGGATGCGACGGAGCGCGCGATGACGCTGCTCGAACGTGTCGGAGTCGCCAACCAGGCCAACAAGATGCCCGCACAACTCTCTGGCGGACAGCAGCAGCGTGTCGCGATCGCGCGGTCGCTGGCGATGAGCCCCAAGCTCATCCTCATGGACGAGCCGACGAGTGCACTCGACCCGGAGATGATCAACGAGGTTCTCGACGTCATGGTCGGCCTCGCCAAAGAGGGCATGACGATGATCGTCGTCACCCACGAAATGGGCTTCGCGCGCAAGGCTGCCGACCGGGTCCTCTTCATGGCCGAAGGGGAAATCGTCGAAGAGGCAACACCCGAACAGTTCTTCACCAACCCGAAATCCGAGCGGGCGAAGGACTTCCTCTCAAAGATCCTCGAACACTGACCACCGGGCCACGGCGTCAGGCCCGGCCCGCTCCACTTGACCGTCCTCGGCGGTCGAGACACAGCACAAAACAAAGGAATGAGAAGCTGATGAAGCGTAAGAAGCTATCCCTGATCGCTCTCGGAGGAGCAGCGCTGCTCGCTCTCTCCGCTTGCGCGGGCGGCGATGCCGGCGGCGGTGCCGCGGCACCGGAGCCCGAAGAAACACCGACGTTCGAAGCGGGCACCACGATGGCGGAGCTCTCCGAGGCGGGGTCGATCACCATCGGAACCAAGTTCGACCAGCCCCTGTTCGGCCTCGTCGGCCCGAGCGGCGAGCCTGAAGGATTTGACGTCGAGATCGGCAAGATCATCGCCGCGAAGCTCGGCATCGCCGACGACAAGATCGAGTGGAAGGAGACGGTCTCCGCGAACCGGGAACCGTTCGTCCAGCAGGGTGAGGTCGACATCGTCGTCGC
>NZ_JBKJWH010000104.1:0-2503 GCF_046716805.1 Mycetocola sp.
GCAGGGAGGGGAGGAATTTAAGTGACCCCCCTCGCAATCCTCATCGCCGTCCTCGGCCTCGCCTTGCTCGGCTGGCTGACCGGGCGCGCCCGGGCGATGGCGTTTGCCGGCAAGGGGGCGTCGCGCCCGCATTCGCTGCCCGCCTTCCACGGCTGGTACGTCGCCTTGTGGGCGGCGGTTCCGCCGCTATTGTTCCTGCTCCTGTGGCTTCCGCTCTCCAACCATCTCGTGATGGAAGCGGTGCTCGCACACCCGGCCGCGGCGAACCTGCCGCCGTTCGAGATGCAGCGAATCGCCGTCTTCCAGGAAGCCCGGCAGATGGCGGAGGGTCTGCGCCAGTCGAGCTTCTATCCCGAAGCCCGCGAGCTCGCTCCCATCTACGGGTCCGCCTTGCAGCGCTACCGGACGATCGGCACCATCGTCGCGTTGCTGCTCGCCTTCGCGGGCGGCGCCTACGCCTACAGCCGGGTCGCTCCGGCCTTCCGGGCCCGGACCCGGGTCGAGCGGCTGGTCATGGCGGTCCTGCTCATCGCCTCGATGATCGCGGTCCTGACGACGCTCGGGATCGTGCTTTCCCTCCTCTTCGAGTCGATGCGCTTCTTCAGCATGGTCTCGCCGGTCGAGTTCCTCTTCGGTTCGACCTGGAGCCCGCAAACCGCGATGCGGGCCGACCAGGCGGGCTCGTCGGGGGCGTTCGGAGCCATTCCGCTTTTCTGGGGCACCGTCTTCATCGGCGCGATCATCGCGATGATCGTCGCCATCCCGCTGGGACTGATGAGCGCCATCTACCTCACCCAATATGCCCGTCCGGTGGTGCGCCGCTGGATGAAGCCGATGCTCGAGATGCTCGCCGGAGTCCCGACCGTGGTCTACGGCTATTTCGCGGCCCTGACCGTCGCTCCGGCCGTCCGCGACTTCGGCCAGTCGCTCGGAATACCGGCCTCCTCGGAAAGCGCCCTGGCGGCTGGCCTGGTGATGGGCATCATGATTATCCCGTTCGTTTCCTCGATGGCGGACGATTCGCTGACCGCGGTGCCGCAGTCGATGCGCGACGGCTCGCTGGCGATGGGCGCCACCACTTCGGAGACGATCCGCAAGGTGCTCGTCCCGGCCGCCCTGCCGGGCATCGTCGGCGGTGTCCTCCTCGCCGTCAGCCGCGCCATCGGCGAGACGATGATCGTCGTCATGGCCGCCGGCCTGTCCGCGAACCTCACCGCCAACCCCTTCGCAAGCGTGACCACGGTGACGACCCAGATCGTCCAGCTGCTGACCGGCGATCAGGAGTTCGACAGCCCCAAGACCCTCGCCGCCTTCGCGCTCGGCCTGGTTCTGTTCGTCGTCACCCTGCTTCTCAACATCGTCGCCCTGCGCGTCGTGAAGAAATATCGCGAAGCCTATGAATAAGGTGACCGATCGGGCGCCCACGGAGTGGGGCGGGCAGGAGATGGACCGGCGCCTCAAGCGCCGTTACGCCGCCGAGCGCCGCTTCCGGCTGATCGGGCTGGGCGCGATCCTGCTTTCGGCGGGCTTCCTCGTCCTGCTGCTGGCGACGATGATGGCGAACGGCGCCCGCGGCTTCACCCGGACCGAGGTCCGGCTCGACATCGACTTCGCGAAGAGCGCCATCTTCCTCGATCCGGCGACCCTGCGCTCGACGGCCGGCAAGGCCGCGCTGGCGGGCGCCGACATCCAGGGCGTCGTCCAGAAGGCGGCCGAGGCGCAATATGGAGCGCAGGGCGCGCGGCTGTTGTCGGATACGGCCTGGCTGAGGGTGCTCGACGCGATCGAGGACGATCCTTCGGTGCTCACCCGAACGGCGACCGTGTGGCTTCCGGCCTCGAGCCCGATCGACGTCGCCGGGAAAGGCGAGGGCGACGAGGCCTCGGAGCGGACCCATGCCGAGCTCGCCGCCCGCGATTCCGTCCGGACCCGCTTCAACAGCGATTTCCTCAGTACCGGCGACGCCACCGATCCGGCCGCGGTCGGCGTGTGGGGGGCGTTCAAGGGCTCGCTCCTGACCATGATAGTGACCCTGGCGCTCGCCTTCCCGATCGGGGTCCTGTCGGCCGTCTATCTCGAGGAATATGCGCCCCGGAACCGGTGGACCGACCTGATCGAGGTCTCGATCAACAACCTCGCCGCCGTGCCCTCGATCATCTTCGGACTGCTCGGCCTCGCCGTCTTCCTCAATACCATGCACCTTCCGCGCTCGGCGCCGCTGGTCGGCGGGCTGACCCTCGCCTTGATGACCATGCCGGTGATCGTCATCTCCGGGCGCAACGCGATCAAGGCCGTGCCGCCCTCGATCCGGGACGCCGCGCTGGGCATCGGCGCCAGCCGCATCCAGGTCGTGTTCCACCATGTCCTCCCGCTTGCGCTGCCCGGCATCCTCACCGGGACGATCATCGGCATGGCGCGCGCGCTCGGCGAGACGGCGCCGCTCCTCCTCATCGGCATGGTGGGCTTCGTCGCCTCGAACCCGCCGTCGAGCGTCCTCGGGGGC
>NZ_JBKJWH010000105.1:0-3642 GCF_046716805.1 Mycetocola sp.
CGGCGCTGCCGTTCATGACGGATGCCAGCATCTCGCTAAGTAGCGGCCATGCTTCCCCCGCCGGGATGTACAGCGGATAGATGATGGCGGTGAGCAGCGAGCTGGACCCCAGCATCCGTCCGTCGACGTTCTTGATCGGCGTTTCGTCGACGGATGCCATCAGGTCGCCGATGGAGGACAGTGCCTCCTCGGTGCTGCCGGTGAACGGGCAGTCGCGTGACACGAGGCAATCGTCGAGGTATGCGGCAAGGGCGCTTTCAAAACCCTTCGCCTGGGTCTCGTTCACCTCGTAGATGCTCGATGCCGGGTCGATCGCACCATCGAGCACGAGCCGGCCGGTCTTTTCCGGGTAGAGCTCGGCGTAGGTCGCGCCGAGGAAGGTGCCGTACGAGTAGCCGAGATAGTTGAGTTTCTTGTCGCCGAGCACGGCACGGAGAAGGTCGAGGTCTCGCGCGGCGCTGACGGTGTCAACGAACTCGAGCGGCGCTCCGGTGTTTTGGGCGCACGCGGTCGCGAACTCCTCGGCGCTTGCTCTGATTTCGGCGATCCAGGCGTCACTGCCACGTTCCGCGTCGACGACGCCGTAGAGGTACTGGTCCATTTCGGCGGGGTCGAGGCACGAGACCGCGGTCGACCGGTTCACGCCGCGCGGGTCGAAGCCGACGATGTCAAAGTTCGCCTGCAGTCGGGCGTCGGTGGCGTAGTCGATGCTATCGGCGATGAAATCGAATCCGGACGCGCCGGGTCCGCCCGGGTTGACCAGAAGCGACCCGACCGGGTCACCGCCCGCCGGTTTCCGAATCAGGGCGAGTTCGATCTCGCCGGCTTCGGGGTCCTCCCAGTTCATCGGGGCAGTCGCTGTTGTGCACTGCATACCGTCGTTGCAGGGTTCCCAGACCAGCTGCTGTTCGTAGAACGCGCCCACGTCCGCGGCGACGTCTTCGCCGGTGGGGGTGGAGGTCGCCTCTGGGGTTGGGAAGAACGCGGTGACACATCCGCTCACCGTGAGCGCGAGCCCGACGGACAATGCGAGAAGCGCCATCCGGGTGTGTCGGCGGATGGTCGCGGTCGGGCTGGTCGCGGTCGGGCTAATCACTGAGAAGTCTCCACTGCAGGATCGGGGGTGGCGCAGATCATCGGATCGCCGTGACCAGCATGGCTTCGAGGGCCAGCGCCGGGGCGACGTTACCTTCGATGCGCTGGCGGGCCTGCTGGATGGCATCCATCGTCGCCATCGTCGCAGCGGGCGTGCTCTCCGAGCCGGCGGCGGTCAGCGCGGCGGACAGCTCACGGTTGATGATCGTTTCGGAGCGGCCGAGTTGCAGCATGATGATGTCGCGGTACAGCGAGAGCAGATCGACGAGGATGCGGTCGAGCCCGTCGCGCAGGCTGCGCGTCGCCCGACGTTTCTGGTCCTCTTCGAGGCCGCGGATCTGGGAGCGCAACGCCGGCGGCAGGGTCTGCCCCGGTTCGACCCCGAGAGAACGGAGGGCGTGCTCACGCTCCTCCGCATCGCGCTGCTCGGTGTACGCCTTCGCGTCGTCGCCGGCAATGGCGAGCATCCGGGCGGCGGCGAGCACAGCATCGGACACCGAACGGATGCCGAGGGCCGCCGTCAGCGTCTCGTCGCGCCGGGCGCGGGCACCGGCATCCGTCGCCAGCCGGTGAGCCATCCCGACGTGCGACTGAGCCTGACGGGCCGCCCGTTCGGCCAGCTCGGCATCGACGCCGTCGCGGCGGACGATGAGTTCGGCGACCTCGGCGACGTCGGGAACACGCAGGCGGATGGCGCGGACCCGGGACCGGATCGTCGGGATGAGGTCGGCCTCGCTGGGCGCGCAGAGCACCCACACGGTGCGCTCCGGTGGTTCTTCGAGCGCCTTGAGCAGCACGTTCGAGGTGCGTTCCGCCATCCGGTCGGCGTCTTCGATGACCATCACCCGGTAGCGGCCGACCGCAGGGGAGAACTGGGAGCTGCGCACGAGTTCGCGCACCTCATCGATTTTGATGATCACGTTCGGCGTGGCGAGGACGGTGAGGTCAGGGTGGGTGCGCGCGTCGACCTGCGCCGCGGTGACCGGGTCACCGTCGGGGTCGCGGCTGAGCAGCGCGGCGGCGAACGCGTAGGCGAGGTTGGAACGCCCGGATCCCGGCGGGCCGGTGATGAGCCAGGCGTGGGTCATGGCACCGTGGGCTTCTCCCCCGCGGTCGGCGGCGGCGTCGCGCAGCAGCGAGACAGCGTCGCTCTGCCCGATGACATCGTCCCAGTTGGCCATGCCTCAAGCCTACCCGCGACCGCTGACGCGCTCCCGCTGTGGCGCGGCTACAGCAGCGTCGCGACCCGCGAACGGATGTTGTCGGCGAGCGTCGCGACGGCATCCGTTGCATCGAGGATGAGGAAGCGGTCAGGCTCGGCCTCGGCCAGCTCCAGGTACACCTGCCGGACCCGGCGGTGGAACGAGGATGCCTCAGCCTCGAGCCGGTCGAACCGGGTTCGGGCCGTGTCCAGGCGCAGGCGCGCGGTGTCCTCGTCGAGGTCGAGCAGCACGGTCAGGTCGGGCAGAAGTCCGCCGGTCGCCCACACCGACAGGTCGCGGACCTCGTCCATGCCGAGGTCGCGCCCGGCACCCTGGTAGGCGACGGACGAGTCGATGTACCGGTCCTGAAGTACCACAGCTCCCCGCTCGAGGGCTGGCCGCACTTTGGTCGCGATGTGGTGTGCCCGGTCGGCGGCGTAGAGCAACGCTTCGGCACGCGGGGCGATGTCGCCCCGGTGGTGCAGCACGATCTCGCGGATCTCGATTCCGACCTCGGTGCCGCCGGGTTCCCGGGTGCGCACGACCTCTCGGCCCTGCCCCAGCAGCCAGGACTCGAGCTCCGCGGCCTGCGTGGACTTGCCCGAGCCGTCACCACCCTCGAGGGTGATGAACAGCCCGGGGTACGAATCCGTCCGGCCCATTACTCTGCCGCAGCCGGCTTCGCAGCCGGCTTGCGTGTGGCAGGCTTTCTCGCCGTGGCCGTGGAGACGCCAGTCTTCGACGCCGCAGCAGTCTTCTTCACGGCGGCAGCCGTCGGCTTCTTCGCGGCGGGCTTCTTCGCGGCAGGTTTCTTGGCCGGCGCTTTCTTGGCTGGCGCCTTCTTGCGCGGAGCGGCGGGGCCCTTGGCTCGTTTGTCGGCGAGCAGCTGAACGGCACGGTCGAAGTCGACATCCTCGACCGACTCCGCCTTCGGGATCGTCGCGTTCGTCTCACCGTCGGTGACGTACGGCCCGAACCGGCCGTCCTTCACCTTGATCGGCTTGCCGCTGACCGGGTCGGCCTCGAATTCCTTGAGCGCGCTCGACGCACGGCGGTTGCCGTACTTCGGCTGCGCGAAGATCTCGAGCGCCGCCGGCAGCTCGATCTCGAAGATCTGGTCTTCGTTCTCGAGCGAACGGGAGTCGGTGCCCTTCTTCAGGTACGGACCGAACCGGCCGTTCTGCGCGGTGATCTCGGCACCGCTCTCCGGGTCGAGACCGACGACACGCGGAAGCGACAGCAGTTTGAGCGCTGTGTCGAGATCGATCGCATCGAGCGACATCGACTTGAAGAGGGATGCCGTCCGCGGCTTGACCGCGGCGGCCTTCTTCTTCGCTGGGGCCTT
>NZ_JBKJWH010000106.1:0-46738 GCF_046716805.1 Mycetocola sp.
CTCCTGACTCCGGATGTACGGCTCGAACAGCTGGAAGTTCTGTCCGATGATTTGGGGGAGGTGCTTTATCTCTGTGTAGCTGAGTAGATCAGCGCCACGGACGCCATGCCACTTCGTCTTCTCTTCGTCGTCGCGACGATCCTCCGCGAACTTACGGATTTTGGTTGACACGCCTCTCTCCCACCACTCTTCAGCGAACTCATCGATCAGGACGCGGGAGACGAACTTGCGAACCGAATGCTCGAATGCGGCAATGGAGGCGTACACAACCGACATGAGGCGAGCTTCTGCCAGCATGTCTGGGTCGAAAAGCTCCAGGCTCAAAGCGGCGCTGATGTCCATCTCTGTTGCGGACGCCGCGAGTCTGCGTGGGCGACCAGCAGTATCGAGGGCTTCTTCGGTGAGAAGTGCGCGATATACGAAGTTGTAGAGCCTGTCGTCCACTAGCCGAGATGCTCCTTCAATGATCTGAAGAGCGCGTTGTAGACGGCAGCGTCGCGCGACTCGGGTAGATGAATGTTGATGTTGTACACGAGGTCCCCGAGCCCTGACGCTGAGCCTCTCGCCTTGGGCCTGCGCGGCTCTGCTGTTTGCTCCTTCTCGATTGCTTCGGTACCCAGTTCGTTCAAGACCTCTTCTCGGCGTTCCTGCACGTCCAACGCGTCGGCGGAAAGGTCGGCGTACTTGACGAGAGTGCTGAACGTCCCTGCCATCTGTTGGAGGACGCGATCGGTGAACTGTCCCTCCGACAACGTTTTCATCTTGTTTTTCACTTCGTTGGTCGACATGGTGTGAGCGTTCTTGTTGATGCGAAACAGGTCGGCGTATGCCTCGCGAATGCCGATAGCCAGCACGGCCTCCGACTGCGTCTGGTCGAGATATTCGTGGTAGCGCTTCTGTGGGACCCCGTTGTCGTCCACAAAGCCAACTGCCTTGAGGACATTCGTCATTGCGCGGTCGTTGCTGCTCGCGAACCCGAGCCCCTCCAAGAACTTGGCCGTGAATCGGTCGGGAGCTTGCGCACCCTGCATCGCGGCGAGGATGTCACCGGTGTTCTTGAAGGACGTGAGGTAGGCGGTGGGCAGGCTCATATGCTCGAGCCTAGTGACGGGGGGTTCTCGCGAGCACGTCCCCTTTCGGGCGCGGTGTCACAGCACGCGGTCTGACTCGCACTAGGCAATTCAGGGCCATCCGAGCCCGCTATCGGTTCTAGAGGACAAGGTCTGTAAGCCTGTGCAACAGTGGGGACCCTGCGGCCTTTGGTTCGAGTGTCCCGAAGGTAGCTGCATTTGCGTCGTCGGTGCCTTCGACAGCAACAGCGAGGTTCCATGAAGCACCCATATGAGACGGTCGATCCGGATCACCCGCCACGACGAGGACCTCTCCTGACCGACCCCGACCGCGTAGGCTGGACGGGTGCTTCTCGCCATCGATTCCTCCACCGGGACCTCCGTCGCTGTGGTCGACCGCGACGGCGGGATCCTCGCCGAACTCGCCGTCGACGACACCATGCGGCACGCGGAGGTCGTCGGCGCGCTGATCCGCGACACGCTCAGCGAGGCCGGAGTCTCAGCGGCCGACCTTTCGGCGGTTGCTTGCGGCATGGGTCCTGGGCCGTTCACCGGACTGCGGATCGGCATCGCCGCTGCCCGCGCGTTCGCCTTCGGCGCAGGCAAGCGCATCGTTCCCCTCGTCAGCCATGACGCCGTGGCCTTCGCCTGGTACTCCGCCGGAAACAGCGGCGACCTCCTCGTCGCGACCGACGCTCGCCGCCGCGAGCTGTACTGGTCGTCGTACACCGGAGTCACCGGGAGCGGTCTGCCGGCCCGCTCCGCCGGCCCCGGTCTCGCCGTACCGCAGGACCTCCCAGCGGTCAGCGGTACCCGGCTCGATGCCGACACCGTGTCGGCCGGCTCTCTCGGCATGCTCGCCGAACTCACCTGGGCAGCCGGGGCGGACTTCGCGGCAGACGAACCGCTGTATCTGCGATCTCCCGACGTCACGATGTCGTCCCGCAAGCGGGTGACCGCATGACCTGGAAGCTGCGCAGGGCTTCCGTCGCCGACATCCACCACATCATGGACATCGAGCGGTCCGTCTTCGTCACGGATGCCTGGTCCGACGAGATGATGCGAGCCGAACTCGAATCCAAGAACACGGTGTACGTCGTCGCCACGGCGCTCGGCGCCCCGGATATCGTCCAGGGTTACGCCGGGCTGATGGTCCCGGCGGGCGCAACCGAGGCTGACGTTCAGACCATCGCCGTTACCCCCGACGTCCGCAGGATGGGGCTCGGCCGGGCGCTCATGCATACCCTGCTCAAGGAGGCGCGCGCGGTCGGTGTCCGGGACGTGTTCCTGGAAGTGCGCGCGGACAACGCCTCAGCGCAAGCGCTGTACGAGTCTCTCGGCTTCGCCGGTATCGGGGTGCGCCCCGGCTACTACCAGCCGGACGACGTCGACGCCATCGTCATGAAACTCGAACTTGCCCGCCCGAGCACTGCGGTCGGCGCGTCGTGAGGGCTCGGAGCCTGAACCGGGACGCACCGCTCGTCCTCGGCATCGAAACATCGTGCGACGAAACCGGCATCGGGATCGTGCGTGGCCGCAAACTGCTGAGCAACACCATCGCCTCATCGATGGAGGAGCACGCCCGTTATGGCGGCGTGGTGCCGGAGGTCGCCGCGCGCGCCCACCTCGAAGAGCTGGTGCCCGCCCTGACCGCAGCCGTCGCTGAAGCGGGAATCACGCTCGACGACCTCGATGCGATCGCCGTGACATCCGGACCGGGACTCTCCGGCGCACTCATGGTCGGTGTCGGTGCAGCGAAGGCCCTCGCTGTGGCGCTCGACAAGCCGATCTACGCGGTGAATCACCTCGTCGGTCACGTCGGCGCCGACATCCTCGACGAATCCGGCACCCCATTCGACTACCCCACGATTGCTCTCCTGGTGTCGGGCGGGCACACCTCCCTGCTCCTCGTCCGCGACCTCGTCGGCGACGTCGAACTGCTCGGTGAGACGATCGACGACGCCGCCGGGGAAGCCTTCGACAAGGTCGCACGGCTCCTGGGCCTGCCGTACCCCGGCGGCCCGGAGATCGACCGGCTCGCCGCGCTCGGCGACCCGACAGCCATCCGGTTCCCGCGCGGACTGACCCTGCCCAAGGACATGGCGAAGCACCGCTACGATTTCTCGTTCTCCGGGCTGAAGACGTCGGTCGCCCGCTGGGTGGAGAAGCAGCAGGACCTCGGCAACGAGGTTCCCATCGCGGATGTCGCGGCCAGCTTCCGTGAAGCGGTCGCGGATGTGCTCCTCACCAAGGCGATCGCTGCCTGTGCCGATCACCAGGTTCCGCGGCTGCTTCTCGGCGGCGGGGTCGTCGCGAACGCGAGGGTCAGGGAACTCGCGACCGAACGTGCGGCAGCCGCTGGCGTCGCCCTGCGCATCCCGCCGCTGTCCCTGTGCACAGACAACGGCGCGATGATCGCCGAGCTCGGTGCGCAGCTGATCATGGCGGGCCATGCCCCGTCGACCCTGGATTTCTCGGCCGATTCGACTCTCCCGGTCACGCAGATCCAGGTCTCCTGAACGTCCGGCGCTCAGCGCCTGCGGCGGCTCGGCCCAATCGATGACGCGTGTCACGCCACGCTGCCGAACGTGCTGAACAGCATCCGTGGCGATTCGGTTGCCATGGTGTGCCCCATGCCGCCTTTACGACGATCGGGTGCACCGGCGGCGCTTGAGCAGCTCCGCGACGCATCGCGGTAGGGTGTCATTCTGGATGCCGGTGCTCGCCTCGCGGGCACCCACCGACCTCGTGCTTCGGCGACAGGAGAGAACTTTGTCAGACCCCCAGCCTCCCGAGGACCTTCCCGCGCGACCCCCGCTTCCTCCCCAGCAGACACCGGCCGCCGAGCCGCAACCGGCCCCTGAGGCACCGGCCGTTGCGGCCCCTGCAGCCGCATATCGCGAAGCCTCCGCCCCGCCGCCGAATCCCTTCGGGCAACCAGCGGCGGGCAGGCACGCGCCGCAACCAGGCGCCCCAGCGGTTAACCCGAGCATCCCGCCGGCGGGGCCGTCCGGGTTCGCTCCTCCCAGTTCGCCGGGCTTCGGTACGACCGGCGGCCCCGCGACGGCGGGATACGGCCAGTATCCCCAGCCGCCGGTCCTCCCGACGGGCGGTTACGGGCAGTTCGGGCAAAACGGGCAGCAAGCTCCGCAGACGCAGCAATACGGCCCAACCGGCTACGCCGCACCCGGTTACCAGAGCCCCGGCTATCCCGCTCCCGGCTACGCGGCCCCCGGATACCCCCCGGCTCAGCCGTACCCGGTCGCTGTGATGCCCACCAAACCGGCGAAGCCGGCCGCCAAGCTCGCCAACACCGGTCTGATACTCGGTGCGATCGGAGTGATCGGCGGCATCTTCTTCGGCTGGACGCTGCTGCTCTCCCTCGCCGCCATCGTGCTCGGATTCCTCGCCCGGTCCCGGGAGCCGCACGCCCGCGGTATCGCCCTGGGTGCGATCGTCACCGGCTTCGTCGGCGTGGTGCTCTCCCTCGGATGGCTGACCTACAGCATCCTCACCTGGCTCGCGCTGACGACGTCATAGCGACAAGGATCCGCCGTGAACCCCGCCGTGCTCTTCACCGCAGCCACGACCAGCTACCTGGCGAACTGCGCCCTCGGTGCGGCGGTCGCGACAGGCACCCTGCGCACCGGGCGTGCGCACTGGGTCCACCACGCGCTGTACATCTCGACCGCGAGTCTCGCGGGGATCGCGGTGAGTTCCCTCTTCTGGAGCCGGAACCGCGCAGGCCTGCTGCTGCTCCCCGCCGCTGTACCGCTCGTGCTGATCCCCGCGATCAGTTCGCACTCACGGCGGCACATCGTTACGGCGCTCGCCGCAGCACCGTTCTTCGTGGCGAGTCTCGTCAAAGCCTGGAGGTAACGCATGGAATTTCTCGACGTCGTCCGCCGGCGGAAAACCACGAACGGCCCGTTCCTGCCAGACCCGGTCCGCGAAGAGCACCAACGACTCCTGATGGAACTTGCCGGCCGGGCTCCTTCACAGCTCAACAGCCAGCCCTGGCGGTTCGTGATCGTTGAAGACCGGCCGACGATCGAGCAGATTGCCACGATCAGTGGTGAAAGTATGACCGAGGCGATGTCCAACGGCACGTTCTTCGAACGTTACAAGCCCTACTTCCGGTTCAGCGCCGAAGAGATGGCAACACGGAGAGACGGGATGCTGTTCGACAAGCTTCCGGCGGCCCTCCGGCCGTTCACCGGTCAGGTCTTCACCAAGCGCGGACAGAAGCTCATGAACACGATGCGCGTGCCGCAGAAACTCGGTGAGGAGAACCGCAAGCTCGTCGCGGGCTCCCCGATGCTCCTCGGAGTGATGCTCGACCGGGCCGAGTACCGGCCGGGGGAACTGTCATCGTTCTACTCGGTGTTCAGCATGGGCGCGGCCGTGGAAAACGTCTGGCTCGCCACCGTCGAACTGGGTATGGGTATCCAGTTCGTGTCGTTCCCGATGGAGGTCCCAGGCAACTGGGCGAAGATTGAATCTCTCCTGCAGGTGCCGGACGACCTCGAGCTCATGGCCCTGTACCGTCTGGGCTACCTGCCCCCTGAGCAACGCCGCCCGGCCATCGACTGGTCGAGCCACGAGCGGAAGCTGCCGTCGCAGTACGTCTTCCGCGGGACGTGCGCAACGCCTCAGACCGGATGGGATGTTCCCGCCGAAGCGGGCGACCCGGCCTGAGGCGCCGCAGAGCTCTAGCGCCCGGTTGCGTCCGGTTCACGGTCGACCGAGCCGCGCCATGCGCCGGTCTCGAAACCGTTCGACTCGATCAGTTCCTTGAACTTCTTGAGGTCGCGGCCGATCTGGATGTCGTCGACTTGCAGCAGTGCGCCCGCCTTCTCGACGATGCCCTGCGGAGTCCAGTCGAGCTGCAACGAAATGCGGGTCTCGGCATCGCTCAGGCGGTGGAAGGTGACGACGCCGGCGTGGTCTTCGCCGCCGGTGCTCTTCCACGCGATCCGCTCATCGGGGTGCTGCTCGGTGATCTCGGCGTCGAACTCGCGGGTGACCCCGGCAACCGAGACCTTCCAGTGCGTCAGGGTGTCCGTCTTCTGAACGACGTTGTCCACTCCGCTGAGGAACTGGGGGAACGACTCGAACTGGGTCCACTGGTTGTACGCCGTGGAAATGGGGACGGAGACGTCGATATCCGATTTGACAGTTGCCATGGGGCATCCTTCTCTCTTCTCGGTGTACTGGAGCCTTCAGGACACCACGGCAGGCGGCGCGATGTCGAGGGGTTGCGACCGGGCGCCGGGACATGCCAAGAGAGTGGATGCCGGTCAGAGGCGCTCGCAGAGCAGCGCGGCATGCCTCCCGGCCACGCGGGTGAGAACGAGGGTCGCGCTGTTCGGACCCTTGAGGTTCATCCGAGTGCGGAAGGCGGCGGGGTCGATGTCTGCGCCGCGCTTCTTGACCTCGAGCGTGCCGATCCCGCGCGCTCGCAACTCCCGTTTGAGGGTGCGTTCGTCGAGCGGAAAGCGTTCGAGAACACGGAACCCGCTCGCGAACGGGCTCGTCGCTGCCTCGTTCCCGGTCAGGTAGGCGATCCCGTCGCTCAGCATGCCAGCGCCGAGCGCCCGCGCGACGTCGCCGATGAGACGGGCGCGGATGACAGCTCCATCGGGCTCCCAGAGATACTCGCCGAGCGGCGCCACGTCGACATCCTCGCTGTCCGCGCCGGCGTTGAGCTCGTGGCTTCCGTCGCTGTCCAGGACGAGGGCGGAACGGCGGATGCCCTCGCGGCCGAGAGTGCCGAACCACAGACCGAGTTCCACCACGTGGGAGTCGACGCTGACCCACTGCGCCTCGGCGTCGTCAGGGATCAGTGACCGGTCGAATCCGGGCCCGAGCTTCACCCCGGTGGGCCGGGATGCTGCCGACGCGAAAACGAAGTCGAGTGACGGGGTGTAGTCGGAAGGCTGGGTGAGTCTGGCGGTGTTCGAGTGCCCTGCGGTGCGTCTCGCCGGGTCGAAGTACAGTGCGTCGAACCGGCTGAGGTCGACGTCCTCGGCAGACGCATGTTCCACCCGGGCCGACTCGAACGGCGCGAGGTTGTAACTGGCGACGGTCGCCGTCACCTCGTCGGCGTCGACAGCCGTCACCTCGAGGTCGAGGGCCGCGAATGCCATGGCGTCTCCGCCGATACCGCAGCCCAGATCGGCGACGCGCGTCAATCCGGCGGCACCGAACCGCCCGGCGTGCATCGCAGCCACCCGGAGGCGTGTTGCCTGCTCGAGCCCGGCTTCGGTGAAGAGCATCCGCGAAGCGAAAGTCCCGAACTTCGCCTGCGCCTTGACGCGCAGCCTGGCCTGGGTCAGCACGGTGGCGACCAGAGAGGGGGAGTGTCCGGCTGCCCGCAACCGCGAGACCGTGGCGACGACGTCGCCGCCGGCATCCGCTCCTGCCACTTCATCGAGCAGGGTCAGACCCTCAGGCGTCAGCAACTCGACAAGTTCGGCTCTTTCCATCCCGCAAACCTACCAACCGGATGACGCCGATTCCGTCGCCCCATTGGCACTCACGTTGCGAGAGTGCCAATGGATCCCTAGACTGGCGTTAGCACTCTCGATGTGAGGGTGCTAACTCATAGCTTTAGTTTCAGAAAGAGGTCAACCGTGTCGGTCTCCATCAAGCCGCTCGAAGATCGCATCGTCATCAAGCAGGTCGATGCCGAGCAGACAACCGCTTCCGGTCTTGTCATCCCTGACACCGCCAAGGAGAAGCCCCAGGAGGGCATCGTCGAAGCAGTGGGCCCCGGCCGCATCGACGACAACGGCAACCGCGTTCCGCTCGACGTTGCCGTCGGCGACAAGGTCATCTACTCCAAGTACGGCGGAACCGAAGTGAAGTTCGACGGCCAGGACTACCTGGTTCTCTCGGCCCGCGACGTGCTTGCCGTGGTGGTTCGCTAACACGCACTGCACTCGAACGAATCCCGGATGGCGAAAGCCCTCCGGGATTCGTCCGTTAAGCGGCGGGACTCGGGTCCAGCCGCGAGTAGCATCGAGGGATGCCCCCAGCGTCCGATCCCGCCGACATCGACGTCGCCTCCGACAGAACGGTCGCCGGCAGAACCGGTCAGCCGCACGACCGGCTGAACCGCTCGGGCCTCGTCTCGGCGGTGACCGCCTATGTTCTCTGGGGGATGCTCCCTCTCTACTTCCTTCTGGTGGCCCCAACCGGGCCGTTCGAACTCGTCGCCGCCCGGGTGATCTTCTCCCTGATCTTCTGCGCGCTGCTGCTCACCGTGACCAGGGCGTGGAAGCCGTTCGTCAGGCTCCTCATCACGCCCGGCATCACGTTCACGATGGCGCTCGCCGGTGCCCTCATTTTCGTCAACTGGCAGACCTACGTCTACGGCGTCCTCAGCGGCCAGGTGGTTGAGGCGGCACTCGGCTACTTCATCAACCCGATCGTCACCGTGTTCCTCGGCGTCTTCTTCCTCCGGGAACGATTGCGGCTCATCCAATGGATCTCTGTCGGGATCAGCATCGTCGCCGTTCTCGTCCTCGCGGTCGGCGGCAGTGGTGTTCCGTGGATCGCGCTGATCCTCGCCTTCTCGTTCGGGCTGTACGGGTACATCAAGAAACGGGTGGGACCGCGGGTGGACGCCGTCGCCGGGCTGACTCTCGAGACCACCTGGCTGCTTCCCGTCGCCGTTGTCCAGCTTCTCGTCGTCGGCGCCACAACCGGGCTGACGATCGGGACGGTGAGCCCGATGCACACGGCTCTCCTCGCCGGCACCGGCGTGATCACCGCCGTTCCACTCCTCTTCTTCGCCGCCGCGTCCCGCCGATTGCCGCTCGTGTGGATGGGATTCATCCAGTTCTTCGCCCCGGTGATCCAGTTCCTGGTCGGGGTGCTCGTTCTCCATGAGGAAATGCCGATCGAACGGTGGGTGGGGTTCGGCCTGGTCTGGATCGCGCTCGTCATCCTCACCGTCGACATGGCCGCGAGTGCGCGGCGATCCGCCGTCCAGCGCAACAAAGCGGCCGGATCTTCGCCCTGACCGCGGGAAAAGATCACGAATGGTAACGATTGCACCTCTCGTTACACGTATGTAACCCAGATGTATTGTTCCCTGACGATTGCTCGAATAGGTTGGCACAACGACAGCACCTCAGCGCTGTCGATCGGACACGACAGCAAGGAGCAACATGGGCGTTTTCACCCGGGCTACGGCCTCCCGCTCACGCACCCGCACAGCCACGTTGAGTGGGCTTGCCTTCCTGGGGGCCAGTGCACTGGTTCTCACCGGATGCTCGAGCCCCGGCGGAGGTGAAGGTGGCAACAATGAAAGGCCGGCAGGCGAGGACCTCACACTGAAGGTGGGGACGCTCCTGCCGCAGACCGGACAGCTGGCCTTCCTCGGCCCACCAGAAGAAGCGGGTGTCGGTCTGGCCGTCAAGGAGATCAACGACGCAGAATTGGGCATCACCGTTGATGTCACCTACGGCGACTCCGGCGACCCCGACAACAAGGCATTCGCGACAACGGTCCCGAACCTGCTCGGCGAAGATGTTTCAGCCATCATCGGCGCCGCATCCAGCGGTGTCACCAAGCTCGTCATCGACGAGGTCACCGGCGCTGGTGTCATCCAGTTCTCGCCGGCGAACACCTCGGCGGACTTCACCACCTGGGACGACAACGGGCTGTTCTGGCGAACAGCACCCAGCGACGTCCTGCAGGGCGAGGTCCTCGGAAACCTGATCGCTGAAGACGGCAACGAAACCCTCGGCATCCTCTACCTCAACGACTCCTACGGAACCGGCCTGGCCGGCTTCGTCAAGGAAAACTTCGAGGCGGCCGGCGGCGAAGTCGTCGAGGAAGTGTCGTACAACGCCGGTGACACGACGTTCGACGCGCAGGTCAGCTCGCTGAAGGCCGCCAACCCTGACGCGATCGCCCTGATCGCGTTCGAGGAGACCAAGACGATCGTTCCCGCCCTCTCGGGCTACCCCGCCGAGAAGATGTACTTCGTCGACGGCAACCTGTCCGACTACTCAGCGGACTTCGCCCCCGGTACCCTGACCGGTGCCAAGGGCACCCTTCCTGGACTGGACACGGAGGAGCTCGGTGACTTCACCGATCGACTGCAGGAGTTCTGGCAGGCAGAAGGCAATGAGGAGCTGAAGGACTACAGCTACGCAGCTGAGTCCTACGACGCTGTCGTCCTTCTCGCTCTGGCAGCTCTCCAGGCCGGGTCGACCGAAGGCGCAGACATCGCAGCGGAGCTGCAGAGCGTCTCTGGCGGTGGGGAAGACACCGGTGAGAAGTGCACCACCTTCGCGGACTGCGCCGCACTCATCAACGATGGCGAAGCTGTGGACTACGACGGCTACTCCGGGCCCATCACCTTCGATGAGAACGGTGACCCGACCGAGGCGACCATTGGTATCCACCAGTACAACGCAGAAAACAAGTACGAGCGCATCAACTAGAACGCTCAGCTGATCGGAACGGTGGCCGCGGGGGAGCCCGCGGCCTCCGTTTCGTCGTTCGATCACTGGCAGCCGGTTTGAATGCACGAGAAAGCCCCGCAGACGCCGTCTGCGGGGCTTTTGCCGGAGTTCCGGTTTACTCGTCTTCGTCCTGTCCCAGAGTGCCCAGGTACAGCCCGATCACCTTCTCATCGTTGAGCAACTCGCGACCGGTGCCGGTGTAGGCATCCGTTCCCTGGTCCAGAACATACCCGCGGTCGCAGATCTGCAGGCAGCGGCGTGCGTTCTGCTCGACCATGATCGTCGTCACGCCCGCTTTGTTGATGTCGGACACCCGGATGAACGCGTCATCCTGACGCACGGGGGAGAGACCGGCGCTCGGCTCGTCGAGGAGCAGAACGTGCGGGTCCATCATGAGTGCTCGAGACATGGCCACCATCTGGCGTTCTCCGCCGGACAGCGATCCCGCACGCTGCTTGAGGCGCTTGCCCAGCTCGGCGAAGATCCCGGTGACGAATTCCAGGCGTTCCGAGTAGATTTTCGGATTCTGGAAGAGCCCCATTTGCAGGTTTTCTTCTATCGTCAGGCTCGGGAAGACGTTGTTCGTCTGCGGCACGAAGCCGACGCCGCGCGCGACGAGCTTGTCCGCCTTCAACCCGGTGATGTCCTCTCCGTTGAGCCGGATCTCGCCGCCCCTCACCCGAACCTGGCCGAAGATCGCTTTCAGCAGGGTCGACTTGCCGGCACCGTTCGGGCCGATGATCCCGATCAGTTCGCCTTTGGCAGCGACCAGGTTGGCCGAATTGAGGATGTTGACGCCGGGGAGATAACCGGCAGTCAGGTTCTTGACCTCGACAACGGTCTCGGGCGCGAGCGTAGCGCTGGTCACTTGGTGTCTCCCTCTTTCGCTGAGTCGTCCGTCTTCGTGTCTGCGACGTACGCGGACGAATCGGTCAAGCCGACTTCCGCGTCGATCTCCGCGAGAAGGTCTGCGACTCCTGCCGTCTTCACTCCGGAGACACGACCGGTGACGACTCCGAGGTCGACGTCCTGATGGCTGCCGAGATAAGCGTCGATCACGGCGGCGTCCTGCATGACACTTTCCGGGTCGCCCTCGGCGACGATCCGACCTTCGGCCATCACGATGACCCAGTCGGCGATATGCCGAACCATGTGCATGTCGTGCTCCACGAAGAGCACGCTCATCCCCTCCTTTTTGAGGTTGAGGATGTGGTCGAGGAGCGACTGGGTCAGCGCCGGGTTCACGCCCGCCATCGGCTCGTCGAGCATGACAAGTCTCGGCGAACTCATGAGCGCCCGCGCCATCTCGAGAAGCTTGCGCTGACCGCCGGAGAGACTCGCAGCGAAGTCGTCCTTCTTGGTGTCGAGTTTGAACCGGGCGAGGATCTCGATGGCCCGCTCCTCGATCTCCGCCTCCTGCTTTCTCCAGAGCGGCTTGATGAGGCTCGAGAACATGTTCTCGCCCGTCTGCTTCTGTGCCCCCAGCTTCATGTTCTCGAGCACGGTGAGCAGGCCGAGCGCTTTCGTCAGCTGGAAGGTCCTGACCTGGCCCATTCGAGCCACTTTGAAGGCAGGGACGCCGTTGAGACGCGTGCCGTCGAAGGTCCAGGTCCCTGTGTCCGGTTTGTCGAAACCGGTCAGCAGGTTGAACAGGGTCGTCTTGCCCGCGCCGTTGGGCCCGATGAGAGCCGTGATCGCTCCGCGGGGAACCTCCACATGATCCACGTCGACGGCCTTGAGACCACCGAAGGTTCGAGTCACGTTGTCGGCGATGATGATGGGGTCGACCTTGGCGACACCGGGAACAGCCTCACCGATGTGCAGCCCGGTGGTCTTGACGGGGGAGTGTGCTCCGCTACTGCTTGACAAAGGTCAGCTCCTTCTTGTTGCCGAGGATGCCCTGCGGTCTGAAGATGACGATCAGCATGAGGGCGAGTCCTACGAGGATGAAGCGGAGAGTTGCGGCCTGGGTGGTGGACATGAACGGCAGCAGTCCGCTCGACGCCATCGCGGGCAGGACGTTCGACAGGAAGCCCATGATCACCCAGAAGATGACAGCGCCGAGCAGCGGACCGAAGACCGTTGCCGCTCCGCCGAGAAGGAGGATCGTCCAGATGAAGAACGTCAGGCTGGTCACGTACACGCTCGGCACGACGGCGGACGGCAGCGCGAACACCACGCCACCCAGGGCGCCGAAGATGCCACCGACGATGAGCGCCTGCATCTTGTAGGCGAAAACGTTCTTGCCGAGCGCGCGCACGGCGTCCTCGTCTTCACGGATGCCCTTGAGGACTCGACCCCACGGGCTGCGCATGAGCAGCCACACCAGAAGTGCGGCGACGATGAGCAGGCCGATGCCGAAGATCCGGACCCACCAGCCGTTGGCGTTGTATGTCCAGGGTCCGAAACCGTAGCTGCCCTCGGGGAACGGGTTCGCCGCACGGAAACCCTCGTGGTAGTTGCCGAGGCCGTCAGCCGAGTTGGTCACCGAGTCGAAGACCTGCGTCGTGAACAGCAGTCGCACGATCTCGGCGGCCGCAATGGTGACGATCGCGAGGTAGTCCGCTCGAAGCCTCAGCGTCGGGATGCCGAGGATGAAGGCGAAGACGACGGATGCCAGCATGCCGACGAGAATCCCGGCCCACCACGGCAGGCCGAAGGTCAGGATCGAGATGGCATATCCATAGGCGCCGAGCGCCATGAAGCCGGCCATACCGAAGTTCAGCAGTCCTCCGTATCCGAAGTGGACGGCCAGCCCGAGGGCAGCCAGCGCGTAGGCGATGGTCTCCGGGCTGATCAGCCAGGAGGCGGTATTCGACAGAATTGATTCCCAGTCCATGGCGTCCTCCTAACCGATTCTCTCTTTGCGGCCCAGCAGGCCCTGTGGTTTCACAAGCAGGACGGCGATGAGCACAACGAGCGCTCCCACATATTTGATGTCGGACGGAATCCACAACGTGGAGAGTTCCACGAGGAGACCGACGATGATCGAACCCAGAAGGGCGCCGAACGCCGTCCCCAGCCCACCGAGAACGATGGCGCCGAAGACGAGCAGCAGGATCTGGGTTCCCATGTCCCATTTGATCCCGGGGCGGAAGTACGCCCAGAGAATGCCGGCGAGACCGGCAAGCGCGCCGGCCAGGATCCAGACGATACGGACCACCCTGTCGACGTCGATTCCGCTGGCGGCGGCGAGCGATGCGTTGTCTGAGATCGCTCGAGTCGCCTTTCCCGTGCGGGTTTTGACGAGCCACCAGGCGACCCCGACCAGAACGACGGCGGACGTAGCCATGCTGACCATGTCGGTGATCGAAAGCGTGACCGAGCCGAACAGCCGGATTCCCGCCTCACCGGCGCCAGGCAACTGGTACGTGTTTCCGCCGATGAAGTACAGGAACAGGTACCGGATGAGGAGCGAGAGGCCGATGGAGACGATCATCACCTGGACGATGCCGATTCCCCTGCGCCTGAGAGGTCGCCACAGCCCCGTATCGAGGACATAGCCGAACACCCCGCTCATCACCACCGCTGCCGGTAAGGCTGCCCAAATGGGCATCTGCAGGTTGGTGAACAGCAGCGCCATCACAGCACCGAAGGTCACCATTTCACCGTGGGCGAAGTTGGAGAGCCCGGTCGTTCCGAAGACGAGGGAGGCGCCGACAGCGGCCAGGGCGAGAAGAAGCCCGAAGTTCAGACCGTTGACCGTCCGCTCGACGAACTGGTCGAAGAAACTCGTGGTCACCCGCACACCCTCACCGAGGAAGTAGTTGACGATCTTCGAGTTGGTCAGCGCGATCTCTGATTCGACCGAGGCGGAGCCCTCGGCAACGATGACGCCCTCCGGGAGGGTTTCCTCATTGAGGGTCACCGTGTATGTGCCCTTCTCCGGGACGCCGATCTTCCATTTCCCTTCGGCATCCGTTTCCACTTCGGCGTTGTAGCCGTTGCCGTCGACGATGATGACGACGTCTTCGAGCGGTTCGCTCTCGTATTTGACGTTGCCGGCGAAGTAGAAGTCGTATTCGGTGCCGACCTCATCAGCCTGAGCGGGTGCCGCTGACGCCGACTGCAGTATCAGCGCACCGAACAGAAGGGCGAAGAACAGCAGGATCGTCTGCGCGCGGCGCGGGGCTTGGACTGAATGAGGGGAACTCACTGCACCTCCAGTGCGGGACCGCCAGGTCCCTCGGGCAGGGACCGCCAGGTCTCTACGCAACTTTTCGCCGAACGGCTCTGTTTGACGATACGACCCGATTATGACCTAGATGTTTCGAACATGGGTATTCCTCAACTCAAAGTGCCAAGGTTCCGGGCATAATCGTTACCTTTCTGCGGTTAGCATTAACTACCGGTCCCCATGCGCAGTGTTTTCTGGCATCCGTCACCCCCCGATGACGCCGGTCCTCCACCGTGAAGGGAAGCAATGGAAAACTCAGACCCGTTCGGCTTTGTCGGACTGACCTATGACGACGTTCTGCTGTTGCCCGGCCACACGGACGTCATCCCGAGCGAGGCGGAGACCTTCTCGCGACTGACCAAACGGATCACGGTCGCGACACCGCTGCTGTCCAGCGCCATGGACACGGTCACCGAATCGCGCATGGCCATCGCCATGGCACGGCAGGGTGGACTCGGCGTCCTGCACCGGAACCTGTCCATCGGCGACCAGGCCGAGCAGGTCGACCTCGTCAAGCGCAGTGAGTCCGGCATGATCACGAACCCAGTGACCACGACTGCGGATGCCACGGTCGCTGAAGTCGACGCCCTCTGCGGGCAGTTCCGTGTCTCCGGCCTCCCTGTGATCGACGGCGACGGCGTTCTCGTCGGCATCATCACCAACCGTGACATGCGCTTCGTTGCCCCGTTCGAGAAAGCCACGACCGCCGTCCGCGATGTCATGACGCGGATGCCGCTCATCACCGCTCCTGTCGGCATCGACCCGGATGATGCGATCGCGATCCTCGCCCAGCACCGGATCGAGAAACTGCCCCTCGTCGACGCGGCAGGCAAACTCAAGGGCCTCATCACCGTCAAGGACTTCGACAAGAGCGAGAAGTACCCGAACTCCACCAAGGATGACGAAGGCCGGCTCCGTGTCGGTGCCGCCATCGGGTTCTTCGGCGATGCCTGGCAGCGCGCGGGTGCTCTCGTCGACGCCGGTGTCGACGTACTCGTCGTCGACACCGCGAACGGAGACTCAGCCGGCGTGCTCGACATCCTCCGCAAGATCAAGGGAGACAAGGCATTCGCCGGCGTCGACGTGATCGGCGGCAACGTCGCCACCCGTTCCGGCGCGAAGGCGCTCGCCGAAGCCGGTGCCGACGCCATCAAGGTCGGTGTCGGCCCAGGCTCCATCTGCACCACCAGAGTGGTCGCCGGAGTCGGGGTGCCCCAGATCACTGCCGTGTACGAGGCATCCCTCGCCGCACGGGAATACGGTGTGCCGGTGATCGCCGACGGCGGACTGCAGTACTCAGGAGACATCGCGAAGGCGCTCGTTGCCGGCGCGGACACCGTCATGCTCGGCTCGCTCCTCGCCGGTTGCGACGAAAGCCCGGGGGAGCTCGTCTTCGTCAACGGCAAGCAGTTCAAGACCTACCGTGGCATGGGTTCGCTCGGTGCGCTGCAGACCCGTGGCGAAAAGACCTCGTACTCGAAGGACCGGTACTTCCAGAACGACGTCCCCAGCGACGACAAGCTCATCCCCGAAGGCATCGAGGGTCAGGTTCCCTACCGTGGGCCGCTCTCGGCCGTCGCATACCAGCTGATCGGCGGCCTCCGCCAGTCAATGTTCTACGTCGGAGCCCGCACGATCGATGAGCTCAAGCAGAAGGGCAAGTTCGTCCGGATCACCCCGGCCGGGCTCAAGGAGTCGCACCCGCACGACGTGCAGATCGTCGTCGAGGCGCCGAACTACCGCCGCTAGGCCTCGCTCTCGAAATCACCCGTTCCGGACGGGCTCATGCGTTGTATCGCGTGAGTTCGACCGGAACGGGTGATTTCGTTGGGGGTGGGTCGCGTTGCGAAGATGGTTGAGGATCGCCGTCACGTTATCGAGATTGCCTTGGGACTGGCTGCCGCCTTTCGCGAGGCTGCCGCCTCGCGGGGTGTTTTCGGTGGGGTGGGGTGGGTCGCCTCGGCGTGCGCCGGCGTGCGTCGCAAAGGTGGTCGGTGACTGAACGATAGGCTGGGTGGGTGAGTATGGAAACTGAGATCGGTGCGTCCAAGCGCGCACGCCGCGCGTACGCATTCGACGACATCGCCATTGTGCCGTCCCGTCGAACCCGCGACCCCGAAGACGTCTCGGTCAGCTGGGGCATTGACGCCTACCAGTTCGACATCCCGTTCCTCGCCGCTCCGATGGACTCCGTCGTCTCGCCCACGACCGCGATCATGATGGGCAAGCTCGGCGGCGTCGGCGTTCTCGACCTCGAAGGCATCTGGACCCGTTACGAGAACCCGGAACCTTTGCTTGCCGAGATCCGCAGCCTCTCCGACGACAGGGCGACGGCCCGGATGCAGGAAATCTACTCCGAGCCGATCAAGCCGGAGCTGGTCACCGCGCGCCTCGCCGAGATCCGTGCCGCCGGCGTCACCGTCGCCGGCGCTCTCTCACCGCAGCGCACCCAGGAACTCTACGAAACCGTCGTCGCGGCAGGGGTCGACCTGTTCGTCATCCGCGGCACAACCGTCTCCGCCGAGCACGTCTCGAAGAACCAGGAGCCGTTGAACCTCAAGGAGTTCATCTACGAACTCGACGTCCCGGTCATCGTCGGCGGCGCGGCCACCTACACCGCAGCCCTGCACCTCATGCGCACAGGCGCCGCGGGCGTTCTCGTCGGTTTCGGCGGAGGAGCTGCGTCGACCACCCGCGCAACCCTCGGCATCCACGCGCCGATGGCGACCGCGGTCGCCGACATCGCCGGTGCACGCCGTGACTACATGGACGAGTCAGGCGGGCGTTACGTCCACGTCATCGCAGATGGCGGTTTGGGCACGGCCGGGGACATCGTCAAGGCCATCGCCTGCGGCGCCGACGCCGTCATGCTCGGCACGACGCTTGCCCGTGCGACGGACGCCCCAGGCGGCGGCTACCACTGGGGTACGGAGGCGTATCACTCCCAGCTGCCGCGCGGACGCCGGGTCGAGGTCGGCCAGATCGGATCGCTTGAGGAGGTTCTCTACGGCCCGGCTACCGTTGCCGACGGCAAAGCGAACCTCGTCGGCGCGCTCCGGCGTTCAATGGCGACGACGGGGTACTCCGACATCAAGGAATTCCAGCGGGTAGAGGTCGTCCTCGCTCCATACCGCTCGCACTGACGTCGGCCAGGGGTTGAGACGGGCGTGCCGATGCCCGGTCCGGCTTTCGATGTGCGCTGAAGCACCGGAGATCGCCGGTTCAGGACCATGGGCGCACTGAACCGTGGCATCCGCGGACAATCGCCGTGTGCCCGTCTCAGTCGAAGATCCGGCGAATGACGTTCGTGGTGGCGAGGTCGACCAGTTCTTCCCCGCGCCCTGACAGGACGGTGCGGATGGCGTACAGGGTGAAGCCTTTCGCCTGCTCGGCGCTGATCGCCGGCGGGATCGACAGTTCCTGTCGCGCCGTGACGACGTCCACGAGCGCGGGACCGTCGTGCGCGAACGCCTCAGCGAGAGCGGACGGCAGGTCATCTGGCCGTTCGACGCGACGACCGTAGATCCCCATCGCTGTTGCCATGTCGGCGAAGTTCGGGTTCACCAGCTCTGTGCCGAAGTTCACGAGCCCGGCGGCTTTCATCTCGAGTTCGACGAAGCCGAGCGACGAGTTGTTGAACACGATGACCTTCACCGGAAGGCGGTTCTGGGTGAGGCTCAGCAACTCGCCGAGCATCATCGTCAGGCCGCCGTCCCCGGCTAGCGCGATCACCTGCCGGCCGGGCTGGGATGCCTGTGCCCCGATTCCCTGCGACACGGCGTTCGCCATGGTGCCGTGGCTGAAGGATCCGATCAGCCGCCGTCGGCCGTTCATCGACAGGTAGCGACTGGCCCATACGACGGGCGAACCGACGTCGGGGAGAAAGACCGCGTCGGCATCCGCCTGCTCATCAATCAGCCGGGTCAGGTACTGCGGATGGATCGGCGCGCGGTTGCGGTCGTTCGTCGCAAGCTCATCGAACCCTGACCTGCTCGTGCGATAGTGCTTGATCGAGCGCTCGAGGTGGTCGCGGTTGGTCTTTCGATCGATCAGGGGCAGCAGCACCTGCGCGGTGTCCTTCACCGTGCCCACGAGCCCGAGATCAAGGGGCGTACGCCTGCCGAGTTGCTCGCCGCGCACGTCGACCTGGATCTTGACAGCATCCTCCGGGAAGAACTGCTGGTACGGGAAGTCGGTGCCGAGCATCAGAAGTGCATCGCAGGATTCCATGGCCCGATAGCCCGATGCGAACCCGAGGAGCCCGGTCATGCCGACATCGAACGGGTTGTCGTATTCGATGTGCTCTTTGCCGCGCAGGGCATGGACGATCGGAGCGCCGAGCGCATCGGCAAGTGCCAGGACTTCCGCATGGGCGCCGGCCACTCCAGCGCCGGCCAGAATGGTGATCTTCTCAGCGGTGTTGAGCAGGCGGGCGGCCTCGGCCAGTCCCTCCGCTGACGGGAGCACCGAACTCGAGGTCGGTCGGATCGGCACCGTTCGCGCCTCGACGGCCTTCGACTCGAGGATGTCGCCTGGAATGACGATCACGGCAACCCCACGACGTTCGATGGCTGTGCGCATGGCGACCTCGAGCACTCGGGGCATTTGCTCGCGGGACCCGACCATCTCGCAATAGACACTGCACTCACGGAACAACTCCTGCGGGTGGGTCTCCTGGAAGTAGTTGCTGCCGATTTCGGCGCTGGGGATGTGCGAGGCGATCGCGAGGACCGGCACCCGGGAACGGTTGGCGTCGAACAGGCCGTTGATGAGGTGGAGATTGCCCGGCCCACAACTCGCGGCACACACGGCGAGTTCGCCGGTCAGCGCGGCGTCAGCCGACGCCGCGAGGGCTGCCGCCTCTTCATGGCGCACGTGCACCCAGTCGAGGTCTCCGTTCGCCCGAATCGCATCGGTGAGCCCGTTCAGCGAGTCGCCCGGGAGGCCGTAGATCCGGCTCACCCCACTTGCCTTGAGCGTGCCGACGATGTTCTCAGCGATGGTTCCCATGACGGCTCCCGATCCCTCTTGCGAATTGGTGTGCTCCGAAGAGTCCATCACAGTTCGCGGGGGAATGTCAGACCGCACAGCCGCGACGCAAGGCAGTTGTGACGTGTGTCCGGGTGCGTTAGCGTCGAAGGACATGCAGTGGCGTAGCCTGTCGGTGCCACCTTGAGCGGGATCCGGGAATCGCGGCAGGTTCGATCCCGGTGGAGGCAAGAATGGCTAATTCCAATACCGTTTCGCGCTCGACCAAGCTCGGCCTTGAGGAACGCAGCGCTGCGATCGAGGCACTGAAGACGAAAGAACTCGACATCCTCGTGGTCGGCGGAGGCATCGTCGGAGCGGGCAGCGCACTGGATGCCGTCACCCGCGGCCTGTCCACCGGCATCCTCGAGGCGCGGGACTGGTCCAGCGGCACGTCAAGCCGGTCGTCGAAACTCGTGCACGGTGGCATCCGTTACCTCGAGCAGCTCGACTTCCGACTCGTCCGCGAAGCGCTCATCGAGCGGGGGCTTCTGCTGCAGCGCATCGCCCCCCACCTGGTGAAGCCGGTGAAGTTCCTCTACCCGCTCAACCGCCCGATCTTCGAACGGCTCTACATCGGCGCTGGCATGCTGCTGTACGACCTGTTCAGCTACACCGGCGGCCGTCCACCCGGAGTGCCCCACCACAGGCACCTCACGAAACGCCAGGTTCAGAAGTCGATCCCGTCGCTGCGGAACAACGCTTTCGTCGGCGGACTCACCTACTACGACGCCCAGGTCGACGACGCCCGGTACGTGGCATCCCTCGTGCGCACCGCATCCTCATACGGCGCCCACGCCGCCAGCCGGGTGCGGGTGGAAGGCTTCCTCAAGGTCGGCCAGCGGGTCGTTGGCGTCAAGGCGCATGACCTTGAAACCGGCGAACGCTTCGAGGTTCGCGCACGGCAGGTCGTCAACGCCACGGGCGTCTGGACCGACGACACCCAGTCGATGGTCGGGGAACGCGGCCAGTTCAAGGTGCGCGCGTCGAAAGGCATCCACCTGCTCGTGCCACGCGACCGGTTCCAGTCCACGATGGGCCTGCTCCTGCGCACCGAGAAGAGCGTGCTGTTCGTCATCCCCTGGGGCAGGCACTGGATCATCGGTACAACGGACACTGACTGGAACCTCGACAAGGCGCACCCAGCCGCGACCGCCGCCGACATCGACTACCTCCTCGAGCACGTCAACAAGGTGCTCGCGGTGCCGCTCACCCGCGACGACGTCGAAGGTGTCTACGCCGGGCTCCGCCCGCTGCTCGCCGGCGAATCCGACCAGACCTCCAAGCTCTCACGCGAGCACCTCGTCGCTCACTCCGTTCCAGGACTCGTCGTCATCGCCGGTGGCAAATGGACCACGTACCGGGTCATGGCGAAGGACGCCATCGACGCGGCCGCCGACGCTCTCGACGGCAAGGTCCCGCAGTCGATCACCGAGAACATCGCGCTGCTCGGCGCTGAGGGGTACCAGGCGGCCTGGAACAAGCGGGGCAAGATCGCTCGCGCCTTCGGTGTGCACAAGGTCCGGATCGAACACCTCCTGAACCGATACGGTGTGCTGACCGATGAGCTGCTCGACCTCATCCGCGAACGTCCCGAGTTGAACGACGCGCTTCCTGGAGCCGACGACTACATCGGTGCGGAGGTGGTGTACGCGGCATCCCACGAAGGGGCGCTCCACCTCGAGGACGTCCTCGCCCGGCGCACCCGGATTTCGATCGAAGCGTGGGACCGCGGAGTGTCCGCCGCCCCGGTCGCCGCGCGCCTCATGGCCGGCGTCCTGGGCTGGGACGAAGAGCGCACCGAGAGGGAAGTCGCCACCTACCTCAAACGGGTCGCGGCCGAGCGTGCCTCCCAGGAGCAGCCCGACGACGAATCCGCCGACCGGATCCGGCTCGAAGCCCCTGACATCGTGGCCGTGAGATGACCGTCGTCTCCCAGCCGAAACCGGCTGGGAGACGAACCGGCCTCCGTTAGACTGGGAGAACTGCACCCAAGCTTTGAGGAGTCCGGCGATGGTCGATGTTCGGCGGGTCAAGCTCCCAGGAGTCGGCGTTCTGCACACGTTCGTGACCGACGATGGCGGCAAGGTGGGAGTCATCGCCCACCGCTCCGGTCACAGCGACCTGATCACCTTCGCCGACGACGAAGACGGTTCCGACGCCAGCAAGGTGTCCCTCCGGCTGAGCGAAGACGAAGCGCACACGCTGGCCGAGCTCCTCGGCGGAACCCAGATCACCGAGTCGCTGACGGCGCTGGATGCGATCCCGGGACTCTCCATTGACTGGTTCCGCGTCGACTATGAGGATCACATCGCCGGCCAGCCGCTCGGCGACCCAGCCGATCGCGGTATCGTCGGCCTCACCGTCGTCGCCGTTGTTCGTGGCGAGTCAGCCAACCCTGCACCGTCGAAGGACTTCCGCGTCTTCCCCGGCGACACTCTCGTCGTCGCCGGCAGCCCGGAAAAGGTCGCCAAGGCATTCGCCTTCTTCCGCACCGGGGAGTCACGCCTTCAAGGTGCGACTGAAGCTCCGCCGGGAAGCTGAACGATGTTCGCCGCCGCTGCAGCTGAAGGCTCGTCGCTGGGAACGGACCTCATCGTTCTCGGAACCCTGCTCGTCGTCGCCTACATCCTCGGCCGCCTCGGCAAAGTAATCGGGCTTCCGGCGATCCCGATCTACATGATCGTCGGGTTCCTGGCGAGCCCGAACAACGGCTGGTTCCCACTCAACTTCGAGAGCACGTACATCGAACTGATCGCTGTGTTCGGTCTGATCCTGCTGCTGTTCAACCTCGGCCTCGAGTTCGACCAGGACGAGTTCTTCGGCAACGCGGGAAAGCTGCTCATCTCTGGAGGTTCCTACCTCGTACTGCTGATGGGTGCCGGCCTGATCTTCGGATTCGTTCTCGGCTGGGGTACCCGGGAGGCCCTCATCGTCGCGGGCATCATCGGGACCTCGTCCAGCGCCATCGTCACGAAACTCCTGATCGAGCTCAATCGGCTCGCCAACCGGGAGACGCCGATGATCCTCGGCGTGACCGTCGTGCAGGACATCTTCCTCGCCATCTACCTCGCCATCGTGTCAGTGGTGCTCAGCGGCGAATCGGACCCCTGGCTGGTCGTCGGAAAGCTCGCCATCGCGTTCACCTTCCTCGTCGTGATGTTCAGCCTGGCCCGCTGGGGTGGGGCGTACGTCAGCCGGCTTTTCCGCACGAAGGACGACGAGCTCTTCACGATCCTGTTCTTCGGGCTCGCGGTGCTGTTCGGCGGCCTCGGCGAGGTCCTCGGGGTCAGCGACGCCATCGGTGCCTTCCTCATCGGGCTCGTCCTCGGCGCCACCCGCTACAGCGCCAAGATCGAACACGTCGCGGTGCCGCTCCGCGACGTCTTCGGGGCCTTCTTCTTCCTCAACTTCGGGCTGACCCTTGATCCGAGCCAGTTCCCCCTGGTGATCTGGCCGGTCGTCTTCGCGGTTCTCCTCACGCTCGTGCTCAACGTCGTCGCCGGGCAGTTCATGGCCCGGCTCTACGGCTTCAGCACACAGGCGGGTATCAACGCCGCCGCGATCCTGATGAACCGGGGTGAATTCGCGCTGATCCTCGCGATCCTCGCCCTCACGGCAGGGCTCGACGAGCGCCTGCAGCCGTTCGCCGGACTGTATGTTCTCCTCATGAGTGTGATGGGGCCGCTGCTCGCATCGAATTCCGAACGGATCGGCGCTGCGTTGCTCCGCACAAAGAAGGTCCCGATCAAGCCGCGGCAGCGAAACCCGCTACTGGATGAGCAGATCGCCCTCGTCGAAGCAGCCACCTCCGACGCGAGCAATACGGACACCGCCCGTGTCGTCGACCGGATCGTCGAACAGGCGGGCAGCCAGAGCGAACATGCGGCAGAGCGAATAACGAAGCGAGACGACGATTACTAGCAGTACCCCGACCCCTGACACGGGCAACACCCCCCAGCCGACGCTTGCTCGTACGATGCTCCAGCCCCGCTGGATCGCGATGCTCCTGCTCGCCCTCCTCGTCTCAGGGGCGTTCGCCTGGCTGGGGCAATGGCAGCTCGCGCGGGCTGTGGTGTCGTCCGAAACCGTCGAAAAGCCGACCGAATCCGTCGTCGGGCTCGAGACGGTGGCGACTCCAGGCGAGCCGCTCCGCGACGTCGTCGTCGGGCAGCTCGTCGAGGTCGAGGGCACGTGGGTCGCCGGAGACTTCCTCGTCGTCACCGAGCGGGTGAATCTCGGTGCCACCGGCTACTGGGTGGCAGGGCATCTCTCCACCGGAAACGATCCGGAGGACCCCGCCGTCGCCGTCGCCCTCGGCTGGGCAGAGGACCGCGACACCGCCGACCGGGTCGCGGCGGAACTCAATGCCGACCCCGACGCATCCGTCGTCACGATCACCGGCCGCCTCAACGCGTCGCAGGGGCCGGAGGTCCCGGACGACGGCGAGGACCCGTTCGAGCTGAGCACGATGTCCGTTGCCGCCCTCATCAATATCTGGCCGGACATGGCTGAACGCCCCATCTACAACGGCTACGTCGTCGCCGCGGATGCCCCGGACCCGCTGACCACGATCGATGCGCCGGCGGTCGAGCAGGGAACCACGGTCAACTGGCTCAACGTTTTCTACGCGATCGAATGGGTCGTGTTCGCGGGCTTCGCCATCTTCCTCTGGTACCGCCTGGTGAAGGACTCCTGGGAACGGGAACACGAGGAGCGCGAGCTCGCGGCCGGGCTCGGCACCGAAACCGGGCGGGTAGAATAGACCCATGCCCCTCCAACCTCGAGAGAGAGATCTGCCGCGGATCCCGGCCGCGCTGACCTTCTACAAGGTCTCCTCCATCGTCACCGGTACGCTGCTCCTCCTTCTGTGCGCTGAGATGTTCTTCAAGTACGCCTTCGGTCTCGAACTCGAACTCGGCGGCGCCTATGGGTTCCTGGCCTTTGTGCCGAGTGACAGCCTCCAGGCGATTAACCTGTCGCTGGGCATCCTCATGATCCACGGCTGGGGCTACGTCGTGTACCTCTTCGCCGACTTCCGGATCTGGAGTCTCATGCGCTGGTCGTTCCCGAAGTTCCTGCTCATCGCCCTCGGCGGCGTCATCCCCTTCCTTTCCTTCTTCCTCGAAGTGCGCATCGTCCGTGAGGTCAAGGCGTATCTCGCCTCTCGCGCGGCATCCGCCGACCTCACCCCCGAATCAGTGGAGGCATCCCATTAGCGAGCAGGCCACCAGCGCGCGCCCCGTCCTCGTCGTCGACTTCGGCGCACAATACGCCCAGCTCATCGCACGCCGCGTGCGCGAGGCGGGGGTCTACTCCGAGATCGTCCCGCATTCGATCAGTGCCGCTGAAGTGGCCGAAAAGAACCCGGTCGGCATCGTGCTCTCCGGCGGGCCGTCGAGTGTGTACGAAGACGGGGCACCAGCGCTCGACTCCGCGATCTTCGACCTCGATGTTCCGACGCTCGGCATCTGTTACGGCTTCCAGGTCATGGCGCGGGCTCTCGGCGGCGAGGTGGCGAACACCGGCCTCCGCGAGTACGGATCCACGGATGCCGCCCTGTCCACGGACGGCGGTGTCCTCCTCGGCGGGCAGCCCACCGACCAGACGGTCTGGATGAGCCACGGCGACTCGGTCGCTCGGGCGCCCGAAGGGTTCACCGTCCTGGCCTCGACCGCCTCCACCCCGGTTGCCGCGTTCGGGAACGACGAACGCCGGCTCTACGGCGTGCAGTGGCACCCCGAGGTGAAGCACTCCTCGTACGGCCAGAACGTGCTGGAGAACTTCCTTCACAAGGCTGCCGGGATCCCGTCCGACTGGAATCCGGGCAACGTCATCGCGGAGCAGGTCGACCGCATCCGCGCCCAGATCGGCACGGGCAAAGTCATCTGCGGTCTCTCCGGTGGCGTCGACTCCGCCGTCGCCGCTGCGCTCGTGCACGAAGCCGTCGGCGACCAGCTCGTCTGTGTCTTCGTCGACCACGGGCTCCTCCGCCAGGACGAGCGCCGCCAGGTCGAAGAGGACTACGTCGCCGCCACCGGCGTGCGGCTGATCACCATCGACGCCCGGGAACAGTTCCTCAACGCCCTCGCCGGAGTCAGCGACCCGGAGACGAAGCGTAAGATCATCGGGCGCGAGTTCATCCGTACCTTCGAGAAGGCCCAGGCCGACCTCATTGCCGAGTCGCTCGAAGACGACGGCGACCCGATCGCGTTCCTCGTGCAGGGCACCCTGTACCCCGACGTCGTCGAATCCGGCGGCGGTTCGGGCACCGCGAACATCAAGAGCCACCACAACGTCGGTGGGCTCCCCGACGACCTCACCTTTGAGCTCGTCGAACCGCTCCGCACCCTGTTCAAGGACGAAGTGCGCGCCATCGGCCGCGAACTCGGCTTGCCCGAGGTCATCGTGGGCCGTCAGCCGTTCCCCGGCCCGGGACTCGGTATCCGTATCGTCGGAGAGGTCACCGCCGAACGTCTCGAGCTGCTTCGCAAAGCGGATGCCATCGCCCGCTTCGAACTGTCGGCCGCCGGTCTGGACAACGAGATCTGGCAGTGCCCTGTCGTGCTGCTCGCCGATGTCCGCTCGGTCGGTGTCCAGGGAGACGGACGCACCTACGGGCACCCGATCGTCCTCAGACCGGTGAGCTCCGAGGACGCGATGACCGCTGACTGGACCCGGCTGCCGTATGACGTGCTGGCGAAGATCTCGAACCGGATCACCAACGAAGTGGAAGGCGTCAACCGCGTCGTTCTCGACGTGACGTCGAAGCCACCGGGGACTATCGAGTGGGAGTAGGGGTGGCGGCGAAAAGCCGACCATTTCCTCCTCCGCTCACACAGTGACGACTTCAGGACCGGCTCGCTGAGCCGGTCCTGTTTCGGTTGAGTGTTGCTCCGGGCGGCCCGTGCGTGGATTCGTCCGTTGCTCACGGGTTCACGCGTTGCGGACGGGTGCACCCGGTGTGCCCGATGAGTGGGTCCGGAACGCGTGAAGAGGCGGGACGCGCGGCCGCGGCCTCCCTGGCGCGCGCTACTCCTTGCGCGGGGGTGGGGCGAGATCGAGCGCGTACTTGTCCGCACGGACCAGGATGACTCCGGCGAGGATGCCGACCCCTCCGAGCAGTTGAAGGAGCCCCGGAAGCTCCGCCAGCAGCAGCCACGAGGCAAGCACAGCGAACACGACTTCCGAGAGCCCGACGAATGATGCGAGTCGCGTGCCCAGTCGAGCCGTCGCAACGATGCCGGTGACGTACGCCAACGCGGTCGAGAAGAGCGCCAGGGCGAGCATCGGAACCAGCCAGGACAGCTGAGCGCCGAGCATCGTCACATCGGATGTCGAGAACGTCATCGGAAGCAGGCCGATCGCGCCGCAGAGGGCGACGGTGACGGTTCCCACGACAAGTCCGCCACCCGCGAGGACGAGCGGCGGGAGGTCGTCGCTGACCCGGGCCCCCAGCACGAAGTACGTGGCGAGGGACACTGCTGCGAGGAGCGCCCACGCGACGCCGAGCGGATGCACCGTCTGCGCACCGGTGAGATCGAGCACGCACACCATGCCGAGGATCGCGACGACAGTACCGATGATTGTGAGTACGCCTGGGCGACGCCGGGTGCGGGCCCAGACCAGGAGCACGAGCAGCACGGGGGCCAGGTATTCGATGAGGAGAGCGACGCCGACAGACATGTACGACACGGCGTTGAAGAATCCGACCTGGGCTCCTGTGATCGCCACGACCCCGTAGAGCGCGATGACCTTGCTGCTTCGGCGCAGCGTGCCCCACCGGCCGCGCATCGCGAGGAGCGTGGGCACGAGAAGAATGAGCGCCGCTCCGCCGACCCGCACGAGGACGGCTGCCCCAGGCGACCAGCCCGAATCCATGAGCGACTTCGCGAACGGCCCGCTCAGGGCGAACATCAGCGCGGAGAGCATGGCGACCGCGATCCCGGTGGCCTGCCCGCGAGACGCTGGCCGGACGGCATCCGTCGTCGTGATTTGTGTGGTCATGATGTGCTCCGCCTCGAAACGGTCCTGTAAGGAGCAAATGGGGTTATGCTCATGACAGTAATCCCGATCGCGTCAGGAGTCAACATGCTTTTTGCACATGACACCGAGGTGTCGCTCGCGACGACGGCGGCGCTCATCAATACGCTGCCCGGTGCGTCGAACAGCGGCACCGACGAGCTCTCCACACCCGAGCAGCTCGTCACGTTCCTGGACAGGTTCGAGTTCACGGGCTCGCGCACGGGGGATGCCGCGGAGCTGGCCGAGATGCGCGCCCTGCGCCCCCGGTTGCGTGAGTTGTGGACCCGCGACGAGGACGGCGTGGTCCGGCTGGTCAACGACCTCCTGAGTGAGGCCGACGCTCTTCCCCAACTGGTCAAGCACGACAACTGGGACTGGCACCTGCACGCTACGCCCGCGACGGCCCCGGTTGCCCAGCGGGCACAGGTGGAGGCGGCGATGGCCGTGGTCGACCTGATTCGTGCGAAGGAGCTGTCGCGACTGCACGACTGCGCCGCAGAAGACTGCGAGGCCGTGGTCGTCGACCTGTCGCGAAACCGCTCACGCCGGTACTGCGACGTCGGCAATTGCGGCAATCGCGCGAACGTGGCCGCCTATCGACGGCGGCAGCGCGGCGCATAGCGCGGGAGGCAGCGCCTCAGCCCTCGACGAGGATGCCGAGCTGAGCCGCGAAAAGCTGCGCGAGCTCGGCGACCTGAACCTCGGTCACGGTGGCCCCGGCGAGCCCCTCCAGCCCCTGGACTGCCCGGAAGTCCAGGCCGCGCAGGTCGACGTGCTTGAGGGTGGCGCGGGTGACGTCGAGGGTCTTCACGGTGGTGCCTGGGAACGCGACGCGGGTGGCGGTGACCCCGCCGAGGTCCAGCTCATCGATGGTGCAATCCTCGAAGATCACGTCGGTGAGACTTGACCCGCGCAGGTTGACGTAGCCCAGCTTGCACTGCCGGATCCGGACGCCGTTCCAGGTCGTGTCGAACAGCTCCGCAGAGCCGAGCCGGGAGCGCTCGAGGACGACATCGCGCCAGGTCGAGCGTGACATCCGCAGCACGGGAGCGTGCACGGCGCTGAGCGTCGTCTCGAGGAACCGGGCTCCGCGCAGGTTCGCCTCGTCGAGGTCGACGCCGTCGAAGGCGCACTCCCGCAGGGTGAGGCCCGTGAGGTCGCGGCCGCTGAGGTCGGCGTCCGTGAACGACTCGAGTTCGAGGTCGGTGTCGGCGTCGACGGATGCCGCGTCGCCGTCGGCGCGCTGCACGGTGCGGAGGGCGTCGATACGGGGCGGGTGGGTTCGGGACTTCATGGTGATCCTGTGTTCCAGAAAGAGGGCGAAGAAAAACCCCCGCCGCACCGGCAAGCGGGGCGACGGGGGTATGAAGGGCGGAGGTTACTCGCGGGTGATGGCGAGCATGCGCAGGATCTCGAGGTACAGCCAGATGACCGTGACCATGATGCCGAATGCACCCGACCAGCCGAACTTGCGCGGCGCGCGGTTCTGCACGCCCCGCTGGATGAAGTCGAAGTCGAGCACGAGAGAGTACGCACCCATGATGACGCAGAGCACACCGAGGATCAGGCCGAGCGGAATGCCGGCGATCTCCGCGCTGCGGAGACCGAAGGCGTTGTCCGTCAGGCCGAACATCTGCATGCCGACGTTGATGAGCGAGAACACGAGGTAGCCGACCATCGCGATGAGGAAGATCTTGGTGGCCTTCTTCGACGCGCGGATCTTGCCGCTCGCGAACAGGGCGAGGGTGACGCCGACGACGGTGAGGGTCGCGAGAACCGCCTGGACGACGATTCCGGGCCACATCGCCTCGAAGATGTACGAGATGCCGCCGACGAAGACGCCCTGGGCTGCTGCGTAGGCGAGAATCAGCGGAGCGGACGGCTCCTTCTTGAAAATGTTGACCATCGCAAGGATGAAGCCGATGATGGCGGCGCCGAAGACGAGGGCGGGCATCGTCGCACCGAGGGCCCAGCCGGCGACAGCGCCGACGACGAGCACACCGAATGCGATCGCGCTCTTCATGACGGTGTCCTCGACCGTCATCCGGTCAGCCTGCACGGGGCCGGCGGCTGGGCGGTTGTACATGTCCTGCAGCTCGGTCGCGCTGGCCGTCTGCACCGCGAACGCCTGCGCGTTCGGCTGGGTGAATGCCGGGTTCTTGAACGCCGGGTTGTTGGTTGCCATGTCTGTGTTTGTTCCTTCTCAGTCGTGACAGCTGGAATGTGTTCGGACCGCGGTGCGGAACCTGCCTCCAATCTAGCGGTCTTTGCTGTGAAATACCGAGGATTCCGGGGGATTTCCGGGCTCTGTTCTGTGATACGGATTCGCGGCAACTAGGCTCGAACGCATGACGTTTTCGGGTCAGGCCAGGCCGCTGATCATCGGCCACCGGGGCGCACCAGGCTACCGGCCCGAGCACACCCGGTCCTCCTACGAGCTCGCCCTCGCCCTCGGTGCGGATGCCGTCGAGCCTGATATCGTCGCGACGAAAGACGGAGTGCTGGTCCTGCGCCACGAGAACGAGATCTCCGGCACGACCGACGTGGCCTCCCGCCCCGAATTCGCCTCACGCCGAACCACGAAGGTCGTGGACGGGGACGAACTGACCGGCTGGTTCACCGAGGACTTCACCTGGCCGGAGCTGTGGACGCTCCGCTCGAGGGAACGGATCCCGGCGTTGCGATCGTCGAGTGCGGCGTTCGACGGTTCATCCGGCATCCTGCGACTGCGGGACCTGCTCGGCATCCTCGAGTCGGCCGCCCGAACCAGCGGCCGGGAACCGGGCCTGGTTGTCGAGATCAAGCACGCGACCTATTTCGAACAGGCGGGGTTTCCCCTCGACGAGCTGCTCGCAGCCGAATTGGCCGGCACACGATTCGCCGACGGCTCGGGACTTGTCGTCGAGGCGTTCGAGCACACCGTGTTGCGACAACTGGCGGCTCGCGGGGTGCGCGCCTCGTATGTCTACCTTCTCGAAAAGAAGGGCGCACCGTTCGACCAGATCGCTGTGCTCGGTTCGAAGGCGCCACCGTACTCCGACACTCTCACCGATGCCGGTCTCGATGCGCTTGCCGACTCCGATGGTTTCCGGATCGACGGCATCAGTGTCGACAAGGCACTGCTCTTCTCCGGCGATCCGGACGGCTCGACCAACGATCTCGTGGCGCGGGCACACCAGCGCGGGCTTTCCGTCTTCACCTGGACCCTGCGGCCGGAAAACGCGTTTCTGGCGCGGGCTTTCCGCTCCGGTGGGGAGCCTGAGGATTTCGGGCACTGGGAATCGGAGTTCGACGCCATCCTCCGAACCGGTGTGGACGGTGTCTTCTGCGACCACCCCGATCTCGGCGTCGCAGCACGGGAAGCCCTCTTCGGGTGAGGGATGTCGGATGCCCGGCCTAAACTGGAAGGGATATGGCGAGCACCCCTACCCCAGACACATCCTCAGCGACCCCGGTCATCATGGACGGCAGTTGGGCGACGGCTGCCATCCCCGGCGCGAGCGGGGACCAGCAGCCAGGTGGGAGCCGCCTGCTTGACGGCCTCAACCCGCAACAGCGGCAGGCAGTGGAGTACCGAGGGCAGGCGCTGCTCATCGTGGCCGGCGCCGGGTCGGGCAAGACCAGCGTTCTGACGCGTCGGATCGCGAGCCTTCTCGAGAACCGCGAGGCCTGGCCGAGCCAGATCCTCGCCATCACGTTCACCAACAAGGCCGCCGCCGAGATGCGGGACCGTGTCCGGGCGCTCGTCGGGCAGGCCGCCGAGGGGATGTGGATTTCCACCTTCCACTCCGCCTGTGTGCGGATCCTCCGCCGGGAGGCCGAGAACTTCGGGTTCACGAAGAACTTCACCATCTACGACTCCTCCGATTCCCGCGTGCTCATCAAGCGGATCATCAAGGAACAGGGCGCCGACGTGCTCGGGTTCACCCCGTCGAACGTGTCGGCGAAGATTTCGAAGCTCAAGAACGAACTCGCCGACGTCGACAGCTACGCCCGCAACGCGAACCTGGACGACCCCAACGAGGCGGCGTTCCTGCAGATCTTCCGCTCGTACACCCGGGCGCTCACCGCGGCCAACGCGTTCGACTTCGACGACCTCATCGGCCAGACGGTGTACCTGTTCCGGGCCTTCCCGCTCGTCGCGGCCGCGTACCGCACCCGCTTCAAGCACGTGCTCGTCGACGAGTACCAGGACACGAACCACGCCCAGTACGCGCTCATCCGTGAACTGAGCAGGCCGCCGGCCGTTGAGGACGGAGCCCTCGTCGCCGCCGGACCAGGGGCGTCCCTCACCGTGGTCGGTGACTCGGACCAATCCATCTACGCGTTCCGCGGCGCTGACATCCGGAACATCACCGAGTTCGAGCACGACTTCCCGGGCGCGGAGGTGATCCTGCTCGAGCAGAACTACCGGTCGACGCAGAACATCCTCACCGCCGCGAACTCCGTCATCGCCAACAACTTCGACCGTAAGGACAAGAAGCTCTGGACCGCCGTCGGCGATGGAGAAAAGATCGTCGGATACACCGGCTACTCCGGTCACGACGAGGCGCAATTCGTTGCCGACGAGATCGAGAAGCTCCACACCGCCGGGACCGCGTACAGCGACGTCGCGGTGTTCTATCGCACCAACTCCCAGACCCGAGCGCTTGAGGAGATCTTCATCCGCTCAGCGCTCCCGTACCGGATCATGGGCGGCACCAAGTTCTACGAGCGCGCCGAGGTCAAGGATGCGATGGCGTACCTCATTTCCGTCGCGAACCCGGCGGACATGCTCGCGCTCCGCCGCATCCTCAACACTCCCAAGCGAGGCATCGGCCCGGCCACCGAGACGGCGTTGTTCAGCTTCGCCGAAGACAACGGACTGAGCTTTCGCGAAGCGATGCGCGAAGCGACGGGCCTCGGTCTCGGCCCGAAGGTGACGAACGCGATTCTCTCCCTCTCTGCGCTGCTCGACGAGGGTGAGAAGCTCGTCGCCGAGGGGAAGGTCGCCGAGGTGCTCTCGATGCTCGTGACGAAGAGCGGGCTCATCGAAGCGCTGCGGCGCAGTCATGACCCGCAGGATGAAGCCCGCGCGGAGAACATCGAAGAGCTCGTGGCCGTCGCGAAGGAGTACGAGCGCAACAACCCAGACGGCGAACTGGTCGACTTCCTCACCGAGGTGTCGCTTGTCGCCGCGGCGGATGACCTCGACGATTCGAGCGGAACCGTCTCGCTCATGACCCTGCACACCGCCAAGGGCCTCGAGTATGACGCCGTGTTCCTCACCGGCATCGAAGAAGACCTCCTGCCGCACCGGATGAGCGCGTCCGAACCCGGCGGGCCCGCCGAGGAACGCCGGCTGTTCTACGTGGGAATCACCCGGGCACGAAAGCGGCTGTACCTGTCACTTGCGATGACCCGTGCCCAGTACGGCGAGACAGCGGTCGCGATGCCGAGCCGCTACCTGCAGGAGATCCCGGCGGAACTGATCGAGTGGCGCCAGTCGCCGGGCATGGCGAACTCGCGGGGCGGAACCCAGCCGCGCGCGCTCAACGCGAACCGGTCGAAGTGGTCAGGCGGGTCGGACAACGCCCTCGCCAACAAGCCCCTGACCGAGAAGCGGGACTGGCCGAACCGGATCACGAACCAGGTGCGCAACAACGGCGACCTCGAGCTGGCCTCCGGTGACCGCATCCGCCACACCGATTTCGGCGACGGGCGGGTGCAGAGTGTCACGGGCGAAGGCGCGAAACGCATCGCGCACGTCGCGTTCGACTCCGCCGGCTTCAAGAAGCTGCTCATCAAAATCGCCCCGATCGAGAAAATCTGATGCTCCGCACCCTGTTCACCGCGAAAATCCATCGCGCCACCGTCACCCACGCCGACCTGCACTATGTCGGCTCCATCACGGTCGACTCCGACCTGCTCGACGCGGCAGACATTCTGCCAGGCGAACTGGTCTCGATCGTCGATGTGACCAACGGGAGCCGGCTGGAGACGTACACGATCGCGGGGGAGCGAGGCAGCGGTGTGATCGGCATCAACGGTGCTGCCGCCCATCTCGTTGCCGTCGGCGACACGGTCATCCTCATCGCCTACGGGCAGATGACGACCGAGGAAGCACGGCAGCATGTGCCGCGGATCGTTCACGTCGACGAGCACAACAGGATCGCCGCCATCGGCAGCGACCCGGCCGAGGCGCTCACTGAGGGGCTGGCAAAACCGCCCCTCGCGCTCTGACGGATCTCGCGGGGCACCGATGCTGAGAGAATGAGTTTCTCTCAGCAACCCGGAGGTGCGCGATGAGCGAGGGAGAACGACAACCCGGCGGATTGCTGCGGGCAACGGACGACGATCAGGCCCACCGCGTGACCTTCGTTGAACTGTTTTTCGATCTCGTCTTCGTCTTCGCGGTCACCCAGATCTCGCATTCGCTGATGGAGCATCAGGACCTGCTCACTCTCGTGCAAACCCTCATCCTGATCGGCGCCGTGTGGCGGGTCTGGGTCGACACGACCTGGGTGACGAACTGGCTCGACCCGGATCACCACCGGGTGCGTGGCATGCTGTTCGTGCTCATGCTGCTCGGTGTCCTCATGTCGAGTGCTATTCCGGAGGCATTCGGCGATCGCGCGCTGCTCTTCGCCGGCACCATGGTCACCCTCCAGCTGGGCCGCAGCGTCTTCACCGCAATCGCGTTCCGACGCTCGAGGCGCGACAACTACCTCAACTTCGTTCGGATTGCGATCTGGAACCTCGCCACTGGAGTGCTGTGGCTGGGCGGGGCGTTCGCGCCTGAGGAGCTCCGGCTGTGGATCTGGCTGGCGGCCGTCGTCGTCGACATGGCAGGACCCCGATTGAAGTTCGTGGTCCCTGGCTTCGGCCGATCCGAGGTGGACACGTGGAACGTCTCAGGTGAACACATGGCCGAACGAGTGAGTCTCTTTCTGATCATCGTGCTCGGCGAATCGATCCTCGTCACCGGCAGGTCCTTCGCCGAGGGGAATCTTGGCCCGCTCGCCTTCCTCGCCTTCCTCGCCGCATTCACGAGCACTCTGCTCATGTGGCTGTTGTACTTCAACCACGGGCAGGAGCACGGAAGCGATTTCATCAGCGGCTCCTCCCAGCCCGGGCTGGTGGCCCAGATCGCGTACACCTACATTCCCATCCTGCTCGTCATCGGGATCCTGCTCACCGCCGTCGCCGACGAGATCGTGCTTGTCCACCCGCTCGGTGGCGATGAGGGTCCCGCCCTCGAACGCTGGACCGCCGGGCTCATCTGCGGTTCGAGCGTGATCTATCTGATGGGCAACCTGCTGTTCAAGCATGCCGTCGGTCTGCCCTGGCTTCGGTCGCATCTGGCCGGCGCCGGTGCGCTGGTGGTGTTGTTCTTCGCTTTCTCGTTCATCCCGCCGCTCCTGCTCAGCTGGCTGGCGAACCTCGTCCTGGCCGCCGTGGTCGTCGCCGACCATCTCAGTCATCGCCGGAGATCTCCTGGCTCGAGTCAGCCCCGGATGCGGCGGAGATAATACCGGACGGGCAGGTGCCGGATGCCGCGGGGAACCGCCGGCCAGACGACGCGGACCACGCGCAGCATCCGATCGAATCGACGTTGCTGCCTCAGGGTCCACCGGAAGCCGAACGCCTCCCGCAGTCGCGGCGGAAGCAGTGCGGCCGTCACCAGCCGGACGGCAGGCAACCCGGCCCGCAACCAGAACGGTGCACGGTCCAGGGTGAGGAGTTGCCGGGAGACCGAGAGTGCTTCGGGGGAGACCTCGAGCTTCTCGAGTTCGGCATCGAACCACGAGCGGAACGCCGCCCGGTCCTCCGGCCACAGGTCCGCCGGCATCTGCAGGGCGGTGCCGAGGACGGCGTACCCGCGGTACACCTCGTCCGCTGCTTCATCGGAGAGCGGGCCGAAGACGAGTTCGTGCACCTGGACTGCCGTGTCATACAGGGTCGCTGCGACCCAGAGCTGCAGCGTCGGATCGAAGGCCGAGTATCCGGCTGAGTCGGCGTCGGGAGCCTTCGTCACCGGGCCGTGGGCAGCGTTCACCCGACGGTCCACCGCTTGCCGATCCGACTCGGTGCCGTAGACCTGCGCGTAGCAGAACGCCAGCGTCCCGTGCAGCCGGTCCAGCGGGCGGGAGGTGAAGTTGCTGTGGGAAGCCACTCCGGCGCCGACGGAGGGGTTCGCGATCTGCAGGAGGATCGCCCGGGCGCCCCCGGCGACGAGGACGGCGTCGCCTCCGATATCGCGCAGAATGCTCACCCCGGCCACTGTAGTCGAGCCCCCGCCCTGACGTACCGATCACGTTCCCTCGACGAAGTAGAGTGGGGAGCGGCCCTCTTTTCTCTCGGCGTCGAGATACCTCTCACCGGGAATGCCATCCAACGCGAACACCAGCAATGCACTCAGCGGAACGGAAACCCACGTGGATCTTTACGAATACCAGGCACGAGACCTGTTCGAAAAATACGAGGTCCCGGTGCTGCCGGGTATCGTCGCAGAAACGCCCGAGGAGGTGCGCGCCGCCGCTGAGAAAATCGGTGGAGTCGTCGTCGTCAAGGCACAGGTGAAGGTCGGAGGCCGCGGCAAGGCCGGCGGCGTCAAGGTCGCCAAAACGCCTGACGAGGCGTTCGAGGCGGCGCAGGCGATCCTTGGCCTCGACATCAAGGGCCACATCGTCAAGCGAGTGATGGTCGCCGGTGGCGCCCGGATCGCCCAGGAGTTCTACTTCTCCGTTCTGCTCGACCGGGCCAACCGCTCCTACCTCTCGCTCACCAGCGTCGAGGGCGGAATGGAGATCGAGATTCTCGCCGTTGAGAAGCCCGAAGCGCTCGCCCGCATCGAGGTCAACCCGCTGGAAGGAATCGACGCCGCCAAGGCTCGCGAAATCGCCGTTGCCGCGAACTTCCCGGCCGAGCTCGTCGACAAGGTGGCCGACGTCTTCGTCAAGCTGTACAACGTCTACAAGGGCGAGGACGCCACCCTCGTCGAGGTCAACCCGCTCGTCCTCACCGAGGAAGGCGACATCATCGCCCTCGACGGCAAAGTCACGCTCGACGAGAACGCGGACTTCCGCCACGCCGGCCACGCCAAGCTCGAAGACAAGGACGCCGCGGACCCCCTGGAGGCGAAGGCCAAGGCCAGCGACCTCAACTACGTCAAGCTCGACGGCGAAGTGGGTGTCATCGGCAACGGTGCAGGCCTCGTCATGTCGACACTGGACGTCGTCGCGTACGCCGGTGAGAACCACGGCGGCGTGAAGCCGGCCAACTTCCTCGACATCGGAGGCGGAGCATCCGCCGAGGTCATGGCCGCCGGTCTCGACGTCATCCTCGGTGACCCGCAGGTCAAGAGCGTCTTCGTCAACGTCTTCGGCGGCATCACCGCCTGTGACGCCGTCGCCAAGGGCATCGTCGGCGCACTCGCCGAACTCGGTTCAGCCGCGAACAAGCCCCTCGTCGTCCGTCTCGACGGCAACAACGTCGAAGAGGGCCGACGCATCCTCAACGAGGCCAACCACCCGCTGGTCACCCTCGCCGCAACCATGGACGAAGGCGCCGACAAGGCCGCCGAGCTGGCTTCGAAGTAAAAGGACGAACGAAAAAATGTCAATTTTCCTCAATAAGGATTCCAAGGTCATCGTCCAGGGCATCACCGGCGGCGAAGGCACCAAGCACACCGCCCTGATGCTCAAAGCCGGCACCAACGTCGTCGGCGGCGTCAACGCCCGCAAGGCCGGCTCCACCGTGCTGCACGGTGACGTCGAGCTGCCGGTCTTCGGCACCGTCGCCGAGGCCATCGAGAAGACCGGCGCTGACGTGTCGATCGCATTTGTGCCGCCGGCATTCACCAAGGACGCCGTCATCGAGGCCATCGACGCCGAGATCCCGCTGCTCGTCATCATCACCGAAGGCGTCCCGGTCGGAGACTCGGCCGAGTTCTGGGCTTACGCGCAGAAGAAGGGCAACACGACCCGGATCATCGGACCGAACTGCCCGGGCATCATCACGCCAGGAGAAGCCCTCGTCGGAATCACCCCGGCGAACATCACCGGCAAGGGCCCGATCGGTCTCGTCTCCAAGTCGGGAACGCTCACCTACCAGATGATGTATGAGCTGCGCGAGATCGGCTTCTCGACGGCGATCGGCATCGGTGGGGACCCCATCATCGGCACAACCCACATCGACGCCCTCGCCGCGTTCGAAGCGGATCCCGAGACCAAGGCCATCGTCATGATCGGTGAAATCGGTGGTGACGCCGAAGAGCGCGCCGCCGACTACATCAAGGCTCACGTCACCAAGCCGGTCGTCGGCTACGTCGCCGGCTTCACCGCTCCCGAAGGTAAGACGATGGGCCACGCAGGCGCAATCGTCTCCGGCTCCGCCGGAACCGCCCAGGCGAAGCAGGAAGCCCTCGAGGCCGCAGGCGTCAAGGTCGGCAAGACCCCGTCGGAGGCCGCACGCCTCATGCGCGACATCATCGCCGGGCTCTAACCGGTTCAGCACGAATTCGAAGGGCGGCAGGAAACTGCCGCCCTTCGGAGTTTCCAGCCGGTCTCAGCTTCACAGCCCGGCTAAGCTTCGAGTCGAATGAACCGCACAACAGTCGCCATGCTCGCCGCGCTCGAGGCGCTCATCACCGTCGCCATCGGCATCGGGATCCCCCTCGTTCCGCTCACAATCCTCTGGGCGGTCGATTCCGGATTCTCCGTCGACTGGACGCTCTTCTGGCAGGGCGCCGTCGACATCTGGCTCCTCGGCAACGGTGTGGACATCGAAGCCAGCCTTCCCCCCGGAGTTGTTGCAGCGACCGGCCTCGCGGCCGCAGCTGAGCCGTTTCACGTCACCATCGCGCCTCTGGCCCTCACCGCGTTCACCGTGATCATGGGCGCGCGGGCAGGCGTCCGCGCATCGGCGACACGGTACTGGCAGAGCGCCGTCCTCGCCGCGCTCGGCACAGTGTTCGTGCTCAACGCGCTCGCCGCGCTCAGCAGCCTCGGCGAAGCTCTCCGGCCGTCCCTGTTGCAGGCGCTGATCCTGCCCGCCCTGGTCTACGCGCTCGGGCTGGCCATCGGTGTTCTTCGGGGCAGGCACCGCATCCCGGCTTCGCACGGAGGCGTCGTCGGCCGACTCCTGACCCGGATGCAGGACAGGCTCGATGAGCGCTTCGACCGGTTCGACCGAGCCGTGGCTGCAGCAGCCCTCCGGGGTGGTCTCGCCGCGGTGACCGCCATCCTCGGGATGTCCGCGGTGCTGCTCACGGTCCTCGTTCTGGTCAACTTCGGGCTCATCACGAGCCTGTATCAGGGAGCCCAGCTCGGCGTCGTCGGCGGTGGAGCGACCACGGTTGCGCAGATCGCCTTCGTGCCGAACCTTGTCGTCTGGGCCGCCTCCTGGCTCATCGGGCCCGGCTTCGCTCTCGGAGCCGGAAGCGCGATCTCGCCGGTCGGTACCGTGGTGGGCCCGATTCCCGGCCTGCCGATCCTCGGCGCGGTGCCCAGCGGAAACTTCGCCTTCGGCTTCCTCGGACTCCTGGTGCCGGTGCTGATCGGATATCTCGCCGCGGTTCTCGTCCGCCCGGGGCTTGTCGCCGCGCTCAGCGGCCGGTCGCTCGTCCGTCGACTGCTCATCACCGCAGCAGGGATCGGCCTGGTCGCCGGCCTACTCCTCGGCCTGCTGGCCTGGTTTTCTGCAGGGTCGATCGGTCCAGGGCGGCTCGCCGTCGTCGGCCCGAACCCCTGGCTGGTCGGCGTGTTCGCTGCCGTGGAGGTGGGGATCGCCGCCGCGATCGGGATGGCATCCGGCAGCAGTCGGGCGGATTCCACAACCCACGCGCCAGTGCTCCGTGCCGCCGACCGGGCCCGGTAGCCGCTCGGACATCGGGCGAACCCTCGCGTGCCGGTAGAATTACCGAGTGCTCTCAATCGTCGTGCTGATCTCGGGCACGGGGTCCAACCTCCGTGCGCTCCTCGAAGCCTCCGCCGACGCGGAGTATCCGGCTCGCGTCATCGCCGTGGGAGCCGACCGGGACGCTCCCGGCCTCGCGCACGCCGAGGAATTCGGCATCCCGTCCTTCACCGTCCCGTTCAGCTCGTACGACTCCCGCGAAGCGTGGGGTGTTTCCCTGCTCGAGCAGATCAGGGTCTGGAACCCCGACCTCGTCGTGCTCAGCGGCCTGATGCGCCTGCTGCCGCCGATCGTGGTCGAGGCACTCACCCCGAACATCATCAACACCCACCCCGCCTACCTGCCCGAATTCCCGGGCGCGCACGGCGTACGCGACGCCATCCGCGCCGGGGTCGAGCAGACCGGGGCGTCGATCATCGTCGTCGACAACGGGGTCGACCAGGGACCGATCATCGTCCAGGAACGCGTTCCCGTGCTGCCCGGTGACACCGAGCACGAATTGCACGAACGCATCAAACCCGTCGAACGCCGGCTGCTCGTGCAGACGGTCCTCGACATCGCCAACGGCCTCGACCTCGGCGCGCTGTCGATGAGACGCCTCCCCGCCTCAATCAAGGAGTAGACCATGGCAGGCCCCAGCCACGACAAGAGCCTCTATCGGGAACGCGACATCGTTCCCGTCACCCGCGCACTCATCTCGGTCAGCGACAAGACCGGGCTGATCGACCTCGCTCGGGCCCTCGCCGGTGCCGGCGTCGAGATCGTTTCCACCGGTTCGACCGCCCAGACCATCCGCGACGCCGGTTTCGATGTCGTTGATGTGGCAAGCGTCACCGGCTTCCCGGAGTCGCTCGACGGCCGTGTCAAGACGCTGCACCCGTCCGTCCACGCAGGTCTTCTCGCTGATCTGCGGTTGGCATCACACGAGCAGCAGCTCGACGACCTGGGTGTCGAGCCGTTCCAGCTCGTCGTCGTGAACCTGTACCCGTTCGTCGAAACAGTCGCGAGCGGTGCGGAGAACGACGACGTCGTCGAGCAGATCGACATCGGCGGGCCCGCCATGGTTCGCGCGGCGGCGAAGAACCACCCCAACGTGGCCATCGTGGTCTCGCCGGAGAGTTACGGCGAGGTCATCGAAGCGGTTCAGTCCGGCGGAACCACTCTCGCCCAGCGTCGTGAGTTCGCCGCGCGCGCGTTCTCGCACACGGCCGCATACGACACCGCCGTCGCCGGCTGGTTCACCGACACCGCCGAGGGTTTCGGGGCATCGCTCACGATTCAGGCCGAACTCGCCCACGTGCTCCGGTACGGCGAGAACTCGCACCAGGAAGCCGCTTTGTACCTGCGTTCAGGAGGACAGGGCATCGCCCAGGCCACGCAGCTGAACGGCAAGGAGATGAGCTACAACAACTTCGTCGACGCCGATGCCGCCGTGCGCGCCGCCTACGACTTCACCCAGCCGGCCGTTGCGATCATCAAGCACGCCAACCCGTGCGGTATCGCCGTTGCCGCCCCGAAGGCGCCGGATGCCATCGCCTCGGCACACAGCCGCGCGCACGCCTGCGACCCGGTCTCAGCATTCGGTGGAGTCATCGCCGCCAACCGCATGGTCACCCTGAAGATGGCGGAAACCGTCAAGGAGATTTTCACCGAAGTGCTCGTCGCGCCGGGCTTCGACGACGATGCGCTTGACGTGCTGAGGACCAAGAAGAACCTGCGGATTCTGCAGCTGCCTGAGGGATTCACCCCTGAACCGCTTGAAGCGAAGCAGGTCTCCGGCGGTATTCTCGTGCAGCAGGCCGACCGGTTCCCGCGCGAATCCGTCACCTCCACCTGGACGCTGGCCTCCGGCGAACCGGCGGACCCGGAAACGCTCGCCGACCTCGCTTTCGCGTGGAAGGCCTGCCGGTCGGTGAAGTCCAACGCGATTCTGCTCGCCAGCCACGGGGCATCCGTCGGAGTCGGAATGGGACAGGTGAACCGGGTCGACTCCTGCCACCTGGCCGTCACCCGCGCCGGCGACCGCGCGGCCGGTTCCGTCGCGGCGTCCGACGCGTTCTTCCCCTTCGCTGACGGACTGCAGGTGCTGCTCGACGCGGGCGTTCGCGCCGTCGTGCAGCCCGGCGGATCGGTGCGCGACCCTGAGGTCATCGCCGCTGCCCAGGCCGCAGGGGTGACGATGTACTTCACCGGGGAACGCCACTTCTTCCACTGAATTCCCTATCATCCGGCCGGGAAACCGCCGTCAGGATGCCCGCGGGAGGCGCAGGCGGATTGTGCGTCTTCCCCGGGCCGATAGGCTCGAGCCCATGACTGTTTCGTGGGGCCGCAGGCTCGCTTCCTCTTTCCTGGCCGCCCTGACCGTCGCGGTCGTCACTCACGCGGCGAGCATGTTCCTCTTCTTCGTCTCGCAGCAGTACCAGGCCGCGACGTTGTCGCAGGTCAGCGAGTTCTACTTCTTCGCCACGCTGTTCAGCGTCGTCCTGCTGTTCGTTTTCGCCCTCGTCGGAGCATTCCGTCGCTGGTACACAGCGATTATCGCCGGCGTCGTCACAGGCATCATCGCGTGCCTCGCCGGCTCCGGGCTCACGACGGTGCTCGGCGGCTTCGCTCTCGACGCCGCCACCATATCGTTCCTCTGGGGCACGTTCCTCAGCCTCAACGGCGTCTATGTGATCGTGCTCGCGATCCTCGCCGCGACGATCGGCCGGGCAATCTACAACCGCGCGATCGCCTTCCGCACCGCGCAAAACCCGATCGAGCGTCGCATCGCGCTGGTGCGGATGCCTGCGGGCAACCTCGCCGATGGACAGCTCACCCACGTGGAGCGCACGACGGTCGACACCGAACTCGCCGACACCCAGTGGGACGGATACGTCTCAGCGCTCGAGAAGAACGGCTGGACCACCCGCGAAGTCGGCTTCGCTGACACGATGGCCGACTCGGTTTTCGTCGAGGACACCCTCGTGCTGCTCGGCGACACCGCGGTCGTCACCCGCGCAGGAACCGAGAGCCGCCGCGCCGAGACCGACGGTGCCGAGGAGACCGCGCGCGACCTCGGCCTGCACATCGAACGGATTATGAGCCCGGGCACTCTCGAAGGTGGCGACGTGCTCAAGGTCGGCTCGACGGTTTATGTCGGCCGCTCCAGCCGGACCAACGCCGAAGGCATCCGCCAGTTGCGGGCCATCGCTGCGCCTCTCGGATATCACGTCGTCGCCGTGCCGGTGACGCGTGCTCTGCACCTCAAGACCACGATGACGGCGCTGCCGGACGGTACGATCCTCGGCCACCCCGACCTCGTCGACGATCCGGCCTTCTTCCCGCACTTCCTCGCCGTCCCGGAGCGCGAGGGTGTCGCTGTCGTCGTCCTCTCGGAGAACACGGTGCTGATGTCTTCATCGGCGCCCGCGACCGCTGCGTTGCTCGAGGATCGCGGCTACACCGTCGTCTCCGTCGACATCAGCGAGTTTGAGAAGCTCGAGGGCTGCGTAACCTGCCTCTCTGTTCGGGTCCGCTGACACCGATCACGCGAAAAAAGTTCTTGCCTGGCTCGCCGGGCTGGGCATAGGCTGAGAAGCTGTCGCCGCCCGGCCCTGTCGCATGACAGGAGCAGTCGACGACGATTCAGGTTGAGGAGGACTGTCATGACGTACATCACCAACGCGCCGACATCCGGGTCGCTGGTTCACCGCGTCACCGTCCGCTACGCCTCCGCCGGTCGCCGACCGGCCATCCCGGAGTCGTAACCCCGGTCGCCTGCGCTTCGGCGCCTGCTCGAACTCGATTCCGCCGCGGGATCCTGTCGCTTTTGTGGCGTCCAGCCGACGCAACCCCTTTTTTCGCGAATAGTACTGCGCTCCCGTGGGCTGCGCAGAGAAGAGAAGTCCTCGAATGTCTCGTCGCAACGACGGTCACCCCTCCCATAAATCCAGGTTGTCGACGGCAGCAGCGCTCGCGCGGATCCTGCCGTACGCCCGCAACGCCATGCCGCGCATCGTCCTCGGGATGGGCGCAGCGCTCGGTGCCGGGCTCGTCGCTCTGTGCATCCCTCTCGTCCTCGCGGCCCTCGTCGACGGCCCGCTCTCCACCGGAGACACCTCCCAGATCTGGTGGGCTGTTCTTGCCGTGCTCGGGCTTGGCGTGCTGGAGGCGGCGATGATCGCGCTTCGCCGCTGGTTCGTGCTGAAGCCGGGAACCCATGTCGAAGCCCGGATGCGCAACGCGCTCTACGCACGGTTGCAGGATCTGCCGGTCTCCTTCCACGACCGCTGGCAGTCCGGACAGCTGTTGTCCCGCGCCGTCACCGACCTCAACCTGATCCGGCGATGGCTGTCGTTCGGGCTCGTGCTGCTCGTTGTGAACACCATCACCGTTGTGATCGGCGCCGTCGTGCTGTTCTACTGGCACTGGCTGCTCGGCACGATCTTCCTCGTTCTTGCCGTGCCGATCTGGATCTACGGCTTTGTCTTCGAGAAGAAGTACTCGATCATCGCCCGGCGCAGCCAGGACCAGGCAGGCGATCTCGCGACCGCCGTCGAGGAGTCGGTGCACGGCATCCGGGTGCTGAAGGCCTTCGGCCGGGGCAAGCACGCGCTGCGGAACTTCGAGTCCCAGGCGGAAAACCTGCGCGGTACCGAGATCGAGAAGGCGAAAGCCATCGCCGGCATCTGGCTGTGGCTGCTGCTCCTGCCGGATGTGGCCTTCGCACTGTGCCTGCTCACCGGAGTCTGGCTCGCCTCGACCGGTGACATCACCGTCGGGCAACTGTTCGCGTTCTTCGCGACGGCGACGGTGCTGAGGTTCCCGATCGAGTCGATCGGCTTCCTGCTCGCGATGACCTTCGACACCCGGACGGCAACCGACCGCTTCTTCGAGGTGCTCGACACCCCCAACACGATCACCGACCCGGAGCACCCAGCAACCATCGAGCACGTTCGAGGCCGCTTGAGCTTCGAAGGAACCCACTTCAGGTACCAGGACTCGCCCGAGGACGTCCCCGACCTGCTCAATGGTGTGACGCTGACTCTGGAGCCGGGGGAGACGATGGCGCTCGTCGGCCTGACCGGGTCAGGCAAGTCCACCCTGACGGCCCTCACCACACGCCTGTACGACGTCACCGGCGGCGCTGTGAAACTGGACGGCGTCGACGTCCGGAACCTCAGCCGGGAGGATCTGCGCACCCACATCGCGATGGCGTTCGAGGACGCCACACTGTTTTCGGCATCCGTTCGCGACAACATCCTGCTGGGGCGGGGCGATCTCGACCCGCACAGCGCCGAAGCCGACGCGGTCCTCGACGAGGCGCTCGACATTGCGCAGGCGAACTTCGTGCGCGACCTCCCGGAGGGAGTCGAGACCAGAGTCGGAGAGGAAGGACTCAGCTTGTCCGGCGGACAACGCCAGCGCCTCGCACTGGCTCGTGCCGTCGCCGCGAAGCCTGCCGTGCTCGTTCTCGACGACCCGCTGTCGGCGCTCGACGTCGACACCGAAGCGCTTGTCGAAGCCGCGCTGCGTCGCATCCTGGCGTCGACGACCGCGCTCATCGTCGCGCACCGGCCGTCGACGGTGATGCTCGCCGACCGGGTGGCGTTGCTCGAGGACGGAAAAGTGACTGCCGTTGGCCGGCACAGCGAACTCCTCGCAACGAGCGAGCACTACAAGTTCGTGATCTCGAGCCTTGAGGACGAAGAGAAGCGCGAAGCGGCCGAGAAGATCGACAGAACGCTGGGTCAATCCAGCTTTGATGCGGAAACCGTGGAGGCGGGAGCATGACGAACACCTCTGTGCATGGTGTCGAGGGCGAGGAGCGCGACGACTTCACCAAGCAGGAGAGCGCCCAGATCCGGGCACGCTCGCTGCGCCTGCTCGGGTCACTCCTACGGCCGCTCCGGTTGCGTGTCGTGCTCACGATGCTCGTCGTGGTCGTGTCGACGGCCGCCCAGGTGGCCGGGCCCGCGCTCATCGCGTTCGGCATCGACCGCGGCCTGCCCGCCGTTCTCGAGCGGAACGACTGGATGCCCGCCTTCCTCATCGTGGGCGTGTACCTCATCACCGGCCTCGCCGGTGCCCTGCTGATCGCCTGGTACATGGTGCTCAGCGCGCGGATCAGCCAGGCGATCCTCATCGATCTGCGCAAACGGGTGTTCCTGCACACGCAGAAGCTGAGCCTCGAGTTCCATGAGAGCTACACCTCAGGCCGGATCATCTCGCGGCAGACCAGCGACCTCGACGCCATCAAGGAACTGCTCGACTCCGGCATCAACCAGCTCGTCTCCGGGTTCCTCTACATGCTGTTCACCGGTATCGCGTTGTTCCTGATGGATGGGGTCAGCGGCCTCGTTCTGCTCGGCGCGCTCGTTCCGCTGTTCATCCTGACCCGCTGGTTCCAGAAGCGGTCGCAGGCCCTGTTCCGGCAGTCGCGCGTGGCATCCGCCCGGGTCATCGTGCAGTTCGTCGAGACGATGACCGGCATCCGTGCGGTGAAGGCGTTCCGCAAGGAGAAACGCAACGAGAAGGAGTTCGGCCGGGTGGTCGAGGACTACCGCGACGTCAACGCGCGCGTCATCCAGCTGTTCGGTGTCTTCGATCCCGGGCTGGTCCTGATCGGCAACGTCGCTGTCGCCACGGTGCTTCTGGTCGGGGCGTTCCGCGTGGTCGACGGATCCCTGGCGATCGGTGCGCTGCTGGCCGTCGTGCTCTACACCCGCCGGTTCTTCGACCCGATGGAGGAGATGGCGCAGTTCTACAACTCCTACCAGGGAGCCGCCGCGGCGCTGGAGAAGATCTCGGGCGTGCTCGAGGAGCAGCCGAGCGTGGCCGACCCGACCCAGCCGATCGACCTGTGGGAGGCGCGCGGCGCCGTCGACTTCGACGACGTCCGCTTCGCCTACAAGGCCGACCGGATCGTGCTGCCCGAGTTCGATCTGCACATCCCGGCCGGGCAGACCGTCGCGCTCGTCGGCTCGACCGGGGCCGGAAAATCGACCCTCGCCAAACTTCTTGCGCGGTTCTACGACCCGAGCGCCGGCACGATCGAGCTCGACGGAGTCGACCTC
>NZ_JBKJWH010000107.1:0-22774 GCF_046716805.1 Mycetocola sp.
GCATCCGACACCGCGTCTTCAGCGTTCTCGTCGTCGGCGGGTTTTTTCGTGCCGTGACGCAGTTCGTAGAGGTCGCGGGAGACTGCTTCGCGTGGGCGCTGCAGGAAGATGTACGAGACGCTGAGGCCGATCAGAGCGGCGAGAACCGTCGCGATCCACGGCTCGATCCCGAGCAGCAGCAGAACCGCCAGAGGCACGGCGAACGTGAGCAGGCGGAGCACGGTGTAGTACACGACGGGAGGGATGCGTTTCACGTTTCCAGTCTAAGCGCGCACGCTGGGAGGACGGCGGGGGTGCAACCGTCGACGGACGGTAAGTTCCCAGAACTCGGGGCTACGATGGGGTTATGCGTTGGTGGATCATTCTGGCGGTCGTTCTCGTTGTCGCGACGATCTATTCGGTGATCGACTGCGCCATGATTCCGGCCAACCGTGTGCGCGGTTTGAAGAAACCGGCCTGGATCGCCATCCTTCTTCTCCTGCCCGTTCTCGGCGTCGTCCTCTGGTTCACCATCGGCCGCGCCCGCGCCGGGCAGGAAGCCAAACCGCGGCTCGCGCCCGATGACGACCCCGCCTTCATCGGAACCCTCGGCCGGGACCGCGAACAGGACGAACGCATCCGTCGCCTCGAAGAGGAACTCGCATCGCTCGACTCCGACGCCCCCAACCCTGACGTGACCGGGAAGGCCACGCCGACACCGGACGACAGCCCAGACGGCTCGGCCGGGCACACGCCCGACGAGTCGGGCAGAACGGATGCCTGACGCCGGTCCGGCAACCACCTACTCCGTCGCGCTTCTCGAAGAATTCGTGCGCCTCGGAGTGCAGGATGTCGTGGTCTGCCCCGGGTCACGGTCACAAGCGCTCGCCCTCGCCGCCGCCGCGCTGGAGAGGGCCGGGTCGATCCGGCTCCACGTGCGCATCGATGAGAGGGTCGCCGGGTTCCTCGCGTTGGGGCTCGCCATTGAGAGCGGCGTCCCCGCCGCCGTCATCGTGACGAGCGGCACGGCCGTCGCGAACCTTCACCCGGCCGTGCTCGAGGCGCACCACTCCGCCGTCCCCCTGCTGCTGCTGACAGCCGACCGACCGGACGAGCTGCGTGGCATCCGTTCGAACCAGACCACTCACCAGGCCGGGATCTTCGGTCTTGCTGCCCGGCTGACCCGCGACGTTCCGGCGCCGATGGGCGCGCCCGGTGACGCGGCATCCGCCCGGACGCTCGCCCGGCTGGCCGTCGACGCTGCCGTCGGTGTCGGGCCGGCCGGAGCGGGGCCTGTGCACTTGAACCTGGCCCTGCGGGAACCGCTCTCGACGCCACTCGGTGCGCTCGACCGCGTCGAACCGGTCGCCCGCCCGGAACCGAGCGCCGGCCGGATCACCCGGCCAGGCATCCTCCTCGAACGCGGCAAACGCACCGTCGTCATCGCCGGCCACGGTGCGGGGCCGGTCGCTGAGGCGCTCGCCCACGCCGGCGGCTGGCCGCTCCTCGCCGAGGTATCGAGCGGTGCCCGGTACGGCAGGAATCTCGTTGTCGCGTACCGCGAACTCCTCCTGGACCCGGAGTTCGGCGGCCGCGTCGAACGCGCCGTCGTGTACGGCCACCCCACCCTCAGCCGACAGGTCCCCGCCCTGCTCGCCAGGGACGGTGTCGACGTCATCGTGGTGGCACCTACCGGTGAAGAGGTGTACAACCCCGGTCGCCGTGCCGCCCACATCGTCGGTGCGGCCAACGTCGTCGACGGCGGCATCGACAGGGCCTGGGTGGGCTCGTGGGTGCGGGCCTCCCGACGGATCTCCGACGACAAGTCGCAGGACGTCGCCCCGGACCTGGAAGCGGCACACTCCCACGACCCGGCCACCCGGCTCGGTTACGTCAAAACGGAATTCCAGGCGATCCGCGCCCGGGTCGACCGGCGGATGCTCGCGCTCGCTGTGTGGGGAGCCACCTGGCCGCATGACCGGCTCGTTCTGGGTGCATCCCGCCTGATCCGCGACGTGGACGCCGCCGTGCCAGGCAAGAAGATCCGGGTCCACTCCAACCGGGGTCTCGCCGGCATCGACGGAACCGTCGCAACGGCTCTCGGCATCGCGGTTGCCAGCCAGGTCGATGGCGCCGGAGTGACCCGCGTTCTGCTCGGCGACCTCACCCTGCTTCACGACGTCGGAGCGCTGCTCGGCGGCATGGGTGAAGCGCTGCCCAGGATCCAGGTCATCGTCGGCAACGACGGCGGAGGCACGATCTTCGACGGTCTCGAGGTGGCCGAATCCACCGAGAGCGCCGACTTCGACCGGGTGCTGTACACGCCGCAACGGGCGGACTTCGCCGCCATCGCCGCAGCGTACGGCTGGACCTATCTGAAGGCGAGCACCCGTGGGGAGCTCGACCAGGCGCTGACCGCACCGGTGACATCCGGGACGCTGATCGAGGTCCCACTCGAACGCTGAGAAATGCTTCGCCAATCCGCAAGCCGTTGAACGGCGCGGTTTTCGCCGCCACACTGTGCAGATGAAAAAACAGAAGGATTCCGGATCGGGCTGGGCCACCGATCCCTCGACACTGCTGCGTGTCGGCGACGACTTCGTTCTCGCGGACGTCGACGCGAACGCGAGCCCCGGCTTCAACGGCGGCAAGGCGAGCGGAAAGGCTGAGCTGAAAACGGCGGCCGATGAGCTCAGCGAGAAGCAGGAGCGACTGTTCGCTGCGTCGAAGGTCGACGCGACGGATGCCGTGCTGCTCGTTCTGCAGGCGATGGACACCGCCGGAAAAGGCGGCATCGTGCGGCACGTCGTCGGGTCGGTCGACCCGCAGGGTGTTGGACTCACCGCGTTCAAGGCCCCGACGAAGGCGGAGCTCGCGCACGACTTCCTCTGGCGGATCAGGAAGGCGGTTCCCGATCCGGGCATGATCGGTGTCTTCGACCGGTCGCACTACGAGGACGTCCTGATCGCGCGGGTGCGCGGCCTCGCCGACGACACCGAGATCGAACGACGTTATGGCGCGATCCTCGAGTTCGAACAGGAACTGGTCGATCGCGGCATCCGGATCGTGAAGGTGATGCTGCACATCAGCGGCGACGAGCAGAAGGCACGCCTCGCCAAGCGGCTCGACCGACCGGACAAGCACTGGAAGTTCAATCCGGGCGACATCGATGAGCGTCAGCACTGGCCCGCCTACCAGGAGGCCTATCAGTCGGTGTTCGAACGCACATCGGGCGGGGCGGCGCCGTGGCACGTCGTGCCGGCGAACAAGAAGTGGTACGCGCGGGTGGCCGTGCAGCGACTTCTTCTCAATGCCCTCACTGAAATCGACCCGCAGTGGCCGCCCGCCGACTTCGACGTGGAGGAGCAGAAGGCGCGCCTGGCCGCGACCTGATCCGGCGCCGGCGGTTCATCCGTCCCGAATGTCGGGTTCTGTGCCGGAAAGCCGGCATCGGCGACGGAGAAATGCGCGGTCGGGCGGATGCGTGGGGTTCGGGTGGTGCGGATGTCGGTTCCGTGCCGCAAAGTCGGCATCCGCGCCCCCTGAACGCGAACTCAGCCGAACGCGTCGACGATCGGCCGGAACTTCATCCGCGTCTCGGTGAGTTCCTTCTCGGGTACCGATTCGCCGACGATGCCGCAGCCGGCATAGGCGGTGACGTCGCCGCCCGGCTCCACCTGTGCGCAGCGGAGCGCGATCGCCCATTCCCCGTCGCCGTCCGCGCCGACCCAGCCGACCGGCCCGGCATAGCGGCCGCGGTCGAACGGTTCCAGCTGCTCGATGAGCGTAACGGCAGCGGGGGTCGGCGACCCGGCCACAGCGGCGGTGGGGTGAAGCGCATCGATCAGGTCGAGCGAGGAGGCGTCGTCGGTGAGGGTGCCCTCGATGTCGGTGGCGAGGTGCCACAGGTTCGGCAGCTTGAGGGTGAACGGCATCTCGCTGGTGAGCACGTGCGAGGTGTGCGGCCGGAGCGACGCCAGGACGCTCTGCACGGCGAACTGGTGCTCGTCCTGGTCCTTGGCGCTCGTGACGAGGTCGACGGCAGCCTGTTGGTCGGATTCGGCGTCCGCGCCGCGCGAAGCGGTGCCCGCGAGCACGCGTGCGGTGACCGATCCGTCCTGGACCCCGACGAGGGTCTCCGGGCTGGAGCCGACGAGGCCGTCGACGGCGAATGTCCAGCAGTCGGGGTAGCCGACGGCGAGGTCCGAGACGACCCGGCGGAGGTCGGCGTCGGCGGGGATGCGACCGATGAGGTCGCGGGAGAGGACCACTTTGCTCAGCTCGCCGTCGAGGATGCGCTCGACGGCCTGCGCCACATGCTCCCGGAATCCGTCAGCTGACTCGGTGCCGGGGGTGAGCGTGATCCGGTATTCGGGGCCGAATGCGGTTGACCGTGGGTTCGTCGGAGCATCCGGTGCCTGGGAATCGTCGAGACGGATGCGGGTCACCCACGTCACCCCGTCGCGGCGGCCGATGAGAAGCTGCGGCACGATGAGCACACTGGACTGCGTGGAGTGATCGGCGAACGCGAACGTGCCGAACGCGACCAGGCCGGTGCCCGGCATCCGCAACGGGTCGCGAACCGTTGCTGCTGAGGCGATGTCACGCCACACGGCGGCGGCGTCCTGCATGCGCGTCGGCCCGGAGAATTCGAGGCGGAGTGCCTCGCCCACACCGGCGAGGCCACGGCCTTTTCGGAGCCAGAGGAGCGGCCGCTGCGGGTCGACGAGGGCGATGAGCGAGCGAACGTCGTCAACCTGTGAGGTTTCGACGACGAGGTGCTGGGTGGACGGAAGTGTGCCGGGTGAAGTCACCCAACCAGCGTACGCCCGGTTGCTGCGGTTCGGCCGTGACGGGGAGCCCGGACGTAGACTGGGGAGATGAACAAGGCAGATCTTTCCAAGCAACCATCGCAGGTTTCCGCCATGTTCGACCAGGTCTCCACACATTACGACCGCACGAACACCGTGATGAGCGTCGGCAACGACGTGCTCTGGCGCGTAGCAACCACCCGCGCGATCGACCTGCACCCCGGTGACCGGATCCTCGACCTCGCCGCCGGCACCGGAACCTCCAGCGCCTTTCTCGCCAGGTCGGGCGCAACGGTCATCGCCGCTGACTTCTCGCCGGGCATGATCGAGGTGGGCCGTAAGAAGTACGGCCGGGTCCGCAACATGCAATTCGTCGAAGCGGATGCCACGAATCTTCCGTTCTCCGACAACGAATTCGACGCCACGACGATTTCGTTCGGGCTGCGCAACGTCGTCGAGCCGAAGAAGGCGATCGCCGAGATGTTCCGCGTCACGAAGCCGGGCGGCCAGATCGTGATTTGCGAGTTCTCCACTCCCCCGAACCGGGCGATGAAGGGTCTCTACGACTTCTACCTGAAGCAGGTCACTCCGCTCCTCGTGAAGTTCTCGAGCTCGAACCCCGACGCCTACGACTACCTCAACGACTCCATCCAGGCCTGGCCGGCGCAGGCCGAACTCGCCTCCTGGTTGCGCGGCGCCGGGTGGACCGAAGTCAAGTACAGGAACCTCACCGGCGGAATCGTCGCCCTGCACCGGGGAACCAAGCCGCGCGACTGAACCTTCGTCCGTCCCGATAGCATCGCCGAGTGACCCGACGCAGTTCCAGGTCAACGCCGCGCGCGGCGACGATTCGACGGTGCTGCCCTCGTCGGTGACACGGTCGTCACACTGGCGGCGCTGAGCAGCATCGGCCGGGGCGAGGTCGTCTCTTCACTCACTGCGGACCGAAGCACCTGGCGCGCCGGGTGTCCCGGTCCGGATCGTGTGAAGAGGCGCTCACCCGTAGAACTTCTCACCGCGGGCGAGCCTGTCGACGAAGTCCTCGATCCGCCGGACTCGGGTCTCCGGGCGCTTGGCGTCCTGGATCCGGTAGTAGATCGCGTACCGGTTCTGGCTGTTGAGCGAGGCGAAGAACTCGGCGGCTTGCGGATTCTTTCCCAGCGCCGCGAGGAAATCGGGGTGGGGCTCCGCGTTTTTCGGCCCGTGGTACGCCCGTTCCCAGCGGCCGTCGGCTCGGGCCCGCTCCACCTCTGCCAGCCCGCGCGGCTTCATCCGGCCGTCGGCGATCATCGCCTCAGCGATGCCCACGTTCCGCACCGACCACGGACTTCGAGGCCGGCGCGGGGTGAACCGTTGCACGTACGTCGCCTCGTCGACGCTTCGCGACTGCCCGTCGATCCAGCCATACGCGAGCGCGACGTCGAGCGCTTCGGCATACGTCACCGTGGTCTGCCCTGACCCCTTCTTCGCAATCACCAGCCAGGCACCCGGCGACGAATCCTGGTGTTCCTCGATCCATTCCCGGAACGCGTCCGGGTCGTCGAAACGGATCGTCTCCTGGTCGAGGGCCGCCATCACTCGCCCAGCATCGATCCGCTGCGGAGTTCGAGGATCTCCTGGTAGTGCGGGTCGTCCGCGAAGAAACTGACGGTGGCCAGTCCTCTCAGCATCATGATCGTTCCCGCTTCCCGTCGCCTACCTCGCCACGGGAATCCATGATCCGCCGGTTGGCGGCATCCGTCAACGAATGCGGGAAGCGCGCGCGACGGGGCATTGACAGCCGAAACAACACGGCAGTAACTTTCGCTCATGACTAGGCAGTCGACGGATGCTTCGCGTCCCGCCGCTCCAGGCGGCGAAGGTAAAGGCCTCGCGGCAGGCACACTCGGCCTGTGGGGTTCGGTGGTGATCGGGCTGGCGTCCACCGCCCCGGTCTACTCGCTCGTGGCGACGCTCGGTTTCGTGGTGCTCGCTGTGGGCGCTCAGGCGCCGATCGCGTTCATCGTCGCGTTCATCCCGATGCTGTTCATCGCGTTCGCGTACCGGGAACTCAACCGTGCGGTCCCCGACTGCGGCACCACCTTCACCTGGGGCACCAAAGCCTTCGGTCCTGTGGTCGGCTGGATGGGAGGGTGGGGCGTCGCCGTCGCCGGCATGGTCGTCCTGGCGAACCTGGCACAGGTCGGCGGCCAGTACCTGTGGTTGCTCGTCGGTGACGGATCCCTCGCCTCGAACGTTCCGCTCGTCACCGCGACCGGTGTCGCGTTCATCGCCCTGATGACCTGGGTCAGCTACCGCGGTGTGGAATTCGGCGAACGCGTCCAGAACCTCCTTCTCGCGGTGCAATACATCGCCCTCGTGCTCTTCGTCCTCGTCGCTTTCATTCACGTGGCCAACGGGACAGCCCCGAACGCGACGCCCGTCACTCTGGACTGGTTCAACCCGCTGGCGTTCACCGACTACTCCGGCTTCATCGAGGCCGTCCTGCTCGCCCTGTTCATCTACTGGGGCTGGGACACCTGCCTTGCGCTCAATGAGGAAACAAAGGACCCGAAGCGCATCCCCGGCCGCGCCGCCCTGATGACCACCGTCATCCTCCTCGTCACCTACGTCGGCGTCGCAGTGGCCGCCATGTCATACGCCGGCCTCGGCGAAAGTGGCGCGGGGCTCGGCAACGAGGACAACGCCAACGATGTGTTCCTCGCCCTCAAGGACCTCATCCTCGGACCGTGGGCGTGGATCCTCGTGGTTGCCGTGCTTGTCTCGGCTGTGTCGTCCACGCAGACCACCATCCTCCCCACCGCCCGCGGCACACTCGCGATGGCCGCATACCGGGCGCTGCCGCGCCGGTTCGCCACCGTGCACCCGCGCTACCACACGCCGTCGTTCTCCACACTGGTGATGGGCATCGTGGCGATCGTCTACTACGTCGGCATGACGTTCATCTCGGAAAACATCCTCGCCGACTCGATCCTCTCGCTCGGCCTGGCCATCGCCTTCTACTACGGCATCACCGGCTTCGCCTGCGTCTGGTACTTCCGCAAGGAGCTCTTCCGTTCGGCCCGGGACTTCTTCTTCAAGGGACTGTTCCCGCTGCTCGGCGCACTCATGCTCGCGTACGCGTTCATCCAGTCGTGCATCGACATGTATGACGTCGACTACGGCTACACCGTCCTCCTCGGGATCGGCGGCACCTTCGTCGTCGGGGTCGGCGCCCTCGCCTTCGGCGTCGTGCTCATGCTGATCTGGTGGACCCGGCCGGCGTCCAGGCCGTTCTTCCGCGGCGAGAGCCTCAACCGGAACACAGCGGTGCTCGTCCCTGACGCCCCGGAAAACTACGGCCGTTCCATCGACGGCGGACTGACCTGATGGATGTCCAACCGTGCGCATCCTGATCGTCGGCACCGGGGGAGTCGGCTCCGCCGCCGCACGTATCGCCGTCCGGCGCGGCTTCTTCGAAAAGCTCGTGCTCGCCGACTACGACTCAGCGCGGCCGGAGGCGCTCGCCACCGACCTCGGTGACGACCGGCTCGTGGCCGCGCAGGTGGACGCATCCAGCGCCGACGCCGTCGCGGACCTCATTCGAGCCCACGACATCACCCACGTGCTCAACGCGGTCGACCCGCGGTTCGTGATGCCGATCTTCGACGGCTGTTTCGCCGCCGGCGCCGTCTACCTCGACATGGCCATGAGCCTGTCGCACCCACACCCCGAGAAACCGTATGAGCTCCCGGGCGTGAAGCTCGGAGACGAACAGTTCGCTCAGGCGCAGAAGTGGGCGGATGCCGGTCGGCTCGCGCTCGTCGGGATGGGGGTCGAACCCGGGCTGTCGGACGTGTTCGCCCGGTACGCCGAAGACGAGCTGTTCTCCGAGATCGACGAGCTCGCTGTGCGCGACGGCGCCAACCTGACGGTCGACGGCTATGACTTCGCCCCGTCATTCTCGATCTGGACGACGATCGAGGAATGCCTGAACCCGCCGGTCATCTTCGAAAAAGACCGAGGCTGGTACACGACCCCGCCGTTCAGTGAACCTGAGGTCTTCGACTTCCCGGAGGGGATCGGCCCGGTGGAATGCGTCAATGTCGAGCACGAAGAGGTGCTGCTGATGCCGCGCTGGACCAGGGCGAAGCGTGTCACCTTCAAGTACGGGCTCGGCGACGAGTTCATTAACGTGCTCAAGGTGCTGCACACGCTTGGCCTCGACAAGACCGAGCCGCTCACAGTGAAAGGCGTTCAGGTCGCCCCACGCGATGTGGTCGCCGCCGGTCTTCCCGACCCGGCCACCCTCGGCGACCGGATGCACGGCAAGACCTGCGCCGGTGTGTGGGTGCGCGGCACAGGAAAAGACGGTCGGCCGCGCTCCTCCTACCTCTACCACGTCGTCGACAACGAGCGGTCGATGGCCGAATACGGGTCGCAGGCTGTCGTGTGGCAGACCGCGATCAACCCGGTGATCGCCCTCGAACTGCTCGCTGCGGGAGTCTGGGCGGGATCCGGGGTGCTCGGGCCTGAGGCATTCGACGCCCGGCCGTTCCTTGATCTGCTGGCAGCGGACGCCCCGCACGGCTACGGTTCGCCCTGGGGGATCGAGGAGAAGTAATTGCCGCCCCCCGCACGGGTAGGCTAGACCACGTGAATCCGAGTGCCATGCGGCGTGCCACGAGCCTCTCCAGCCACCTGGGCCAGACCGACCGCATTTTCGCCTCCCCCAGAACCAGGCAACTTCTCGCCGCCGTCGATGACGGCCTCGAGCAGATCGAGCGCGGCCTCGACACCGAACTCATCTTCGCCGACACCATCGCCGACGCTTCCACGCGGTACCTGCTCGAAGCAGGGGGCAAGCGCGTGCGGCCGATGCTCATCCTGCTCACCGCACAGCTCGGCGCAGGCAACACCGTCGACGTGATCACCGCGGCCGAGGCCATCGAGATCACCCACCTCGCCTCGCTCTACCACGACGACGTCATGGACGACGCCGACCGCAGGCGAGGCGTGCCCAGCGCACACGCGGTCTTCGGCAACTCCGTCGCAATTCTCACCGGTGATTTGCTCTTCGCCCGTGCCAGCCAGCTCATGGCGGGCCTCGGCGAACGCGCCATCCGGTTGCAGGCCAAAACGTTCGAGCGACTGGTCCTCGGTCAGCTGCACGAAACAGTCGGCCCGCAGGACGGTGACGATCCGGAAGAGCACTACATCCAGGTCCTCGCCGACAAGACCGGCTCACTCATCGCCGCGGCCGCCCAGGCCGGTGTGATCTTCTCCGGCGCAGACGAGACATTTGAAGCGGCCGTCGTCGAATACGGTGAGAAGATCGGCGTGGCCTTCCAGCTCATCGACGACGTCATCGACCTCTCACCGCAGCCGGAGGAGACCGGAAAGGTCCCAGGCACCGACCTCCGCGCCGGCGTCGCCACCCTCCCGCTGATCCACCTGCGCGTCCTCGCCGAGACAGACGCTGACGCAGCCGCGCTTCTCGCCCGCATCGAGGCGGAAGCCGCAGCAGGGACGGAGGGTGAGGCATCCGCCGACTTCGCCCGAGCCATCACCGAACTCCGCCAGCACCCCGTAACCACCCGCACCCTCGCCGAGGCCCACCGCTGGGCGGACGAAGCCGTCGCGGCTCTCGAACCCCTGCCGGACGGACCAGTGAAGCAGGCACTGACACGATTCGCGGAGACGATCGTCGACCGCAGCAAGTAAAGGAATCAGACGCAGATGACCAAATTGAGAGTCGCGATTGTCGGCGCCGGCCCCGCAGGAATCTACGCTGCGGACATCCTCCTCAAAGCCGAACGCACGTTCGATGTCTCGATCGACCTGTTCGACCGGCTCCCGGCACCGTACGGGCTCGTTCGCTATGGAGTCGCGCCTGACCACCCGCGCATCAAGGGAATCATCAACGCGCTCCGTGAGGTGCTCGACCGTGGTGACATCCGGGTCTTCGGCAACGTCGACTTCGGCACGGACATCAGTCTCGACGACCTCAAGCGTCACTACCACGCCGTCATCTTCGCGACCGGGGCGGTGCGTGACGCTTCGCTGAACATCCCCGGCATCGACCTCGAGGGCTCCTACGGAGCCGCCGACTTCGTCAGCTGGTTCGATGGGCACCCTGACGTGCCGCGCGACTGGCCTCTCACAGCGAAATCGGTGGCTGTGATCGGCAACGGCAACGTCGCCCTCGACGTGTCGCGCATGCTCGCGAAGCACGCCGATGACCTGCTTTCCACCGAAATTCCCCCGAACGTCTATGAGGGGCTCAAGGCGTCGCCGGTCACCGACGTGCACGTGTTCGGTCGCCGCGGGCCCGCTCAGGTCAAATTCACGCCCCTCGAACTCCGTGAACTCGGCGAACTGAACGACGTCGACATGGTGCTCTACGACGAGGACTTCGACTACGACGAGGCCTCCAGGACCGCGATCGCAAGCAACAAGCAGGTCATGGTGATCGACAAGATCCTTCAGAAGTGGCGTGAACGCCCGGTCGGCAACGCGTCCAGACGGCTCCACCTGCACTTCTACGCCCGGCCCATCGAGGTCGTCGGCGACGAGAACGGCAACGTCGCCGCGTTCCGTTACGAACGCACCAGGCCGGATGCCGCGGGTGGCGTCGTCGGGACCGGCGAAATCCGGGAGGTCCCCATCCAGGCGATCTACCGGGCCGTCGGCTATTTCGGGTCGCCGCTCGATGGCATCCCGTTCGACAAGAAGCACGGCGTCATCCCGAACCGTGAGGGCGTGGCCCTGCACAAGGCCAGCAACGAGGTCGTGCCCGGTGTCTACGCGACCGGGTGGATCAAGCGCGGACCGGTCGGACTCATCGGCCACACCAAGTCGGATGCCATGGAGACGATCCGGCACGTCGTCAACGGTGAAGGGAGTTGGTGGAGCCCTGAGGCGCCATCCGAACAGTCGGTGATCGACCTGCTCGACTCCCGCGGGGTGAAGTACACCGACCTCGACGGCTGGCACAACCTCGACCAGCACGAGATCGCCTTGGGCGAGCCGCACGGCCGCGCCCGGGTCAAGGTTGTTCCCCGCGACGAGATGATCGCCATTTCGCGGGCGGAATCCCCGGTCGCCTAGGGCAGAGCTCCCCATCGGGGGCCGCGCAGGCTGCCGATAGGGTGGGGGCATGTCCAACCCAGCTCATCCCCAGAATCCATACAGCCAGCAGTCTCAGCAGGGTGCCCCTGCCGGTTATCCCCAGCAGGCGCAGCAGCGTCCGCCGCTCGACAAGGCTGTGACGAGGCAGGTTCTGTCCGGCGGAGCGATCGTGGTGGGCATCGCGATCGTCTCGAACCTCCTGTCGATTCTCGGCAGCTCGATGTACTCCTTCCATGGTGAGCTGATCTTCTCGCTGTTCTGGAGCGTGTTCATTGCCGCCGTTTTCGTCGTCGGGGCGGGAGTGAGCGCCCTGTACGTTGCGCCGCTCACCCGGGCGACATCGGCCGTCGACCTGCTCAGGAAGCTGGCGATCGCCGCAGCGATCGGCTCAGCCGCGCTGCTCGTGTTCAACTTCATCTGGGCGGTCATCTCCGGTGGCCAGTACCTGTTCCAGATGATCGTCAGTTCCGGCATCCTCGGGTCCGTTTCGACCGGCCTGCAGTACGGCGCGTTCTTCGCCCTCGGCGTGTTCATCGCGCGGGCGCTGCCGCCGAAGCCGCAGGCCGCATACTCGGGGCAGCCGCAGGGATACACCGCTGCTCCGCAGGGCTACGGGCAGCCGCAGGCTCCTGGCGCTCCACAGGGCTACGTCCAGCAGCAGCGTCCGGTTGCGGGGCAGGGCCAGCCGCCTGTGCAGCAGCAGCCTCCGTTCGCGCCGCAGGGGTAGCGCTGGTTTTCGACGCCGAGCGAGTTTCAAGGGACGCCGCCCTATTCCAGTTGCAGGGCGAGCCAAAGATTCGTCCGGGCCTCCACCGTTGTGAGGGGGCGCCCGCTGAGCTTCTCGACAAGCGCGACCCGGTTCTTCAGTGTGTGCCGGTGGATGCCGAGCGCTCGCGCCGCCGGGTCCCACTGACCGTGGTGCTCGAGCCACACCCTCACGTCGCCGATCAGGTCGGTGCCGTTCCCGGTGTCGTGATCCCGCACCGGCTTCAGCAGGGTGCGGGCGATCTCGACGGCATCCGCGCGGGGGAGGAGGGCAGCGAGACCCCGTTCGGCCACGTCTGAGAAGACGACGACGGATGCTGCAGCGTCGTCAACGTGCCTGGTTGCCTCACCGATTGCCCGCTGCAGCGCCTGCACGGCCTGCTTCGTTCCGATTGCCGTCTCGCTCCAGTGCACCGGTTCGGAGATCCCTGCGGCCAACCCGGAGACACGCGCCAGTTCCTCGGCGAGCGGGGCGGCAGCCGGGGCGGGCACGCCGACGAGAACCCGGCCATCGCTCGCGGCGAAGAACAGGTTCCCTGCCACGTCGCGCGCCTCCAGATCGCTGAACAGCGCATCGCGCGCGACCGCCGGGGGAGCGAACGCGACGAAGCGGACCGGCTCCGCCGGAAGCTCCCCGCCCATCTGCTGCACGATCCGACGCACGAGCGCGACGTTGCCCTCGAGCAGCGTCTGCAACAGGCCGCTGCGCAGGAGGCCACGCGCCCGGCTGAGCTCCCGATTCTGCTCGAGTGCCAGCCCGGCCAGCGCGACAACACTGGTCACGACGGTCTGGTCGGCGGAGTCCAGTGGCGTCGTGCCGGCGATCACGAGCACGCCGCGCAGGGCGTCTCGCCGGCCAAGGGTCTGCAGGTTCACCTGCCCGGACTTCTCGCTCAACGTCGAACTCGAGCGCTGACCGCGCCCGATCAGCCGCTCCGCCTCCTGCAGAATCCGTTGGCGAGCCGGGTCCTCCTCCAGCGCAGGCATGACGGATGCCTCGTCAAAGACGAGCGAGAACGCGCCGCGTGCGTCGACGAGCGCAACGAAGCGGCGCAGCTGGCGGGAGAGTTCCTTGAGAATCGCCGCCGTGGCATCCGGCCGGAGCGCTGCGAAAGAGATCGCCCGTTGGGCGTTGAGCGCCCAGGTGTCCCTCGCGTGCGCTGCCTCGGCCAGAAGGTCGGCCGCCTCGCGGATGACCGCGATGAACGGCACCCGATAGGGAACCTCGAACAGCGGCATCCCGAGCCGCCCACACGCCGTCACGAGTTCGGGTGGGGTGACCTGGACGACCTCCGTGCCGAAGCCGATGCCGACGATGCCATGCGATAAGAGCCGCTCGACGTATCCGTCGTAGTCGTTCTGGGTCGTGGAGGACCGGTCGAACTGCGTGCCGGTGGTCAGCACGATGTGCCCGGCGTCGAGAAACGGCGTCGGGTCGTCAAGGTCCGAGCTGTGGATCCAGGAGATCGGTGCCATCATGCGCTCCGGCGCTCCCGCGGCGAGCAGGCTGAGGTCGAGTGCGTGCGTGTCGAGAAGCCGGCGTACGGAAGGTTGCATCCGCCCACCGTACGGGATTTGCCACAATGGTGGAAGAGAGTGACCTTGCGGGCCAGTTCGGCAGTTCCCGCCGGGAGGTGGAACTCCTAGTCTGGCAACACGCACCTCGAAGGAGAACGACGACGATGACCCTCACCACGACCGCAATCGGCGGGCCCACGCTCGCCCAGGAACGCCGGATCGTGACAGCGATCCCCGGGCCGCGCTCGCAGGCGCTGATGGCTCGCAAGAACAGCGCCGTGGCATCCGCCGTCGGGACCACCATGCCCGTCTTCGCACAGGCCGCAGGCGGCGGAGTCGTCGTCGACGTCGACGACAACTCCTTCATCGACCTTGGTTCGGGCATCGCCGTGACCGGCGTGGGAAACAGCGCGCCGCGGGTTGTCGAAGCAGTCCAGGCACAGGTCGCCGCTTTCACCCACACCTGCTTCATGATCACGCCGTACGACTCGTACGTCGAGGTCGCTGAGAGGCTCAACGAGCTCACGCCCGGCGACCACGAGAAGCGCAGCGCGCTCTTCAACTCCGGCGCCGAAGCCGTCGAAAACGCGGTCAAGGTCGCCCGCAGCTACACCGGCAAGCAGGCCGTCGTCGCTTTCGACCACGCTTACCACGGCCGCACGAACCTGACCATGGCGCTCACCGCCAAGTCGATGCCGTACAAGAGCGGCTTCGGGCCGTTCGCCTCCGAGATCTACCGGGCCCCGATGTCCTACCCGTTCCGCGACGGCCTCAGCGGACCTGAAGCCGCGACGCGAGCCATCTCGATGATCGAGAAGCAGATCGGAGCGGCGAACCTCGCCGCCATCATTCTCGAACCGATCCAGGGTGAAGGCGGGTTCATCGTCCCCGCGGAGGGTTTCCTCCCGGCGCTCGTCGAGTGGGCTCGGGCGAACAATGTCGTCTTCATCGCCGATGAGGTGCAGACCGGTTTCGCTCGCACGGGCGACATGTTCGCCAGCGAGCACGAAGGCATCGTGCCAGACATCGTCGTGACCGCCAAGGGCATCGCCGGCGGGCTCCCGCTCTCGGCGATCACCGGCCGCGCCGAGATCCTCGACGCGACCCACTCCGGCGGACTCGGCGGAACCTACGGGGGCAACCCTCTGGCGTGCGCGGCCGCACTGGCTACCATCGAAACCTACGTCGAGGACGACCTCGCCGGTGCCGCGCGCCGAATCGGCAGGGCGATCATCGAACGGTTCACCGCGGCACAGGCCACCGACCCGCGCATCGGCGACATCCGCGGCCGTGGCGCCATGATCGCCGTCGAGTTCGTCGACCCCGAGACGAACGAACCGGATGCCGCGTTGACCGGCCGTGTTGCGAAGGCGTGCCACGCCGAAGGCGTCATCGTGCTCACCTGTGGAACGTACGGCAACGTCATCCGCTTCCTGCCGCCCCTCTCAATTCCCGTCGACCTGCTCACCGAAGGCATCGACGTCGTCCTCACCGCATTGGAGAACGCATGACCATCCAGACCGACCTGCCCCGGACCAAGCAGGCAGAACTGCTCGCGAAGGTCCCCACCGGTCTCTTCATCGGCGGCGAATGGCGCCAGACCGAGAAGACCATCGATGTCTTCGACCCGTCGACCGGCGCCGTCCTCGCGTCGATCTCCGACGCATCCGCCGCCGACGCCACCGCGGCCCTCGACGCTGCTGTCGCCGTGCAGGACGACTGGGCGGCGACCGCGCCCCGCACCCGGTCGAACATCCTGCGCAAGGCCTTCGACCTCATGCAGGAACGCCGAGACGAGTTCGCTCTCCTGATGACGCTGGAGATGGGCAAGCCGCTGGCCGAGTCCAACGGCGAAGTCACCTACGGCGGCGAGTTCCTGCGCTGGTTCAGCGAAGAAGCCGTGCGGATCACCGGCCGGTACGGCACCAGCCCGGAGGGAACCGGGCGCATGATCGTGTCGCAGCACCCGGTCGGGCCCTGCTACCTCATCACCCCGTGGAACTTCCCGCTGGCGATGGCGACCCGCAAGATCGCGCCTGCACTTGCCGCGGGCTGCACCGTCATCATCAAGCCGGCCTCGCTCACACCGCTGACCACCCTGTACTTCGCGAAGCTGCTCGAAGAAGCGGGCGTGCCTGCCGGTGTCGTCAACGTGCTGACCACCTCATCGTCGAGCGCCGTCACCGAACCGCTGCTTGACGACCCGCGCCTGCGCAAGCTGAGCTTCACCGGATCCACCCCGGTGGGCCAGAAGCTCATCCAGCAGTCGGCGAAGAACGTGCTCCGCACCTCGATGGAGCTCGGCGGCAACGCCCCGTTCGTCGTGTTCGAGGACGCAAACCTCGACGCTGCCGTCGACGGCGCCATCGCCGCCAAGTTCCGCAACATCGGCCAGGCCTGCACCGCCGCCAACCGGTTCATCGTTCACGCGTCGATCGCCGATGAATTCGCCCGCCGGGTCACCGACCGGGTCACGGCATTTTCGATCGGCCGCGGCACCGAGGAAGGCGTCACCATCGGCCCCCTCATCGACGACCGCGCCGTGAAGAAGGCCGGCGAGCTCGTCGACGACGCCGTCGCGAAGGGCGCGACGCTCCTCACCGGCGGCAAAGCTGTCGACCGCGAAGGCACGTTCTACGAGCCGACCGTGATCACCGATGTTCGACAGGGATCGAACATCCTCCGCGAGGAAATCTTCGGACCGGTCCTCGCCATCGTCCCGTTCACCGACGAAGCGGATGCCATCCGGCTCGCCAACGACACCGAATACGGTCTCGTCAGCTACGTCTTCACCCAGGACCTCGCCCGCGGCCAGCGGATGATCGACAAACTGCAGACCGGCATGATGGGCCTGAACGTCGGCGTCATCTCCAACGCCGCTGCCCCCTTCGGCGGAGTCAAGCAGTCGGGCGTCGGCCGGGAGGGTGGATTAGAGGGAATCCACGAATACCTGTCGACCAAGTACACGATGACCCCGGCCACCTAAGCCATACCCACGCGAAAAAGTGATGGAAGGAAGAACAATGACGTCACTCCAGAACTACATCAACGGCTCGTTCGTCGACGCCGCCGGCTCGGAGACCATCGATGTGGTCAGCCCGGCGACGGGTGAGGTCGTCGCCGTCTCACCCGTGTCGAGCGACCTCGACGTCGATGCCGCGTTCGGCGCAGCGCGGACCGCTTTCACCACCTGGAAACGCACCACCCCGAGCCAGCGCCAGGCCATGCTGCTGAAGATCGCGGATGCCATGGAGGCGAACGCGGACGAACTCGTTGAAGCGCAGCACCGCAACACCGGCCAGCCGCGGGAAGCCATCCGCGTCGAAGAGGTGATCACCGGCGCCGACCACCTGCGTTTCTTCGCCGGGGCGGCTCGCGTGCTCGAAGGCAAGAGCGCCGGCGAATACCTCGACGGGCACACCTCGTGGGTTCGCCGCGAACCGATCGGCGTGGTCGCCCAGGTCACCCCGTGGAACTACCCGCTGATGATGGCGATCTGGAAGATCGCTCCTGCGCTCGCCGCAGGGAACACCGTCGTCCTCAAGCCGAGCGACACGACCCCGGAATCGACGCTCGTTCTCGCCCGGCTGACACAGGGTATCCTTCCGGACGGCGTTCTCAACGTGATCCTCGGGAACGCATCCACCGGCCAGCTGATGACCGAACACCCCGTACCGGGGCTGGTGTCGATCACCGGTTCCGTCCGTGCAGGAATGGCGGTCGCGGCATCCGCGGCGAAGCACCTGCACCGCGCGCACCTCGAACTCGGCGGAAAGGCGCCGGCGATCGTCTTCGCCGACGCAGACATCGCAGCGACCGCGGAGGGCGTCGCCGGCGCCGGGTACTTCAACGCCGGGCAGGACTGCACAGCGGTGACCCGGGTGCTCGTGCACGAGTCGATTCACGACGAGTTCGTGGCTGAGCTCGTCAAGGCAGCGGAAGCCACGAAGACCGGCGACGCCGAAGACCCGGACGCGTATTACGGACCGCTCAACAACGCCTCCCACTTCGAAAAGGTCTCGACGGTGGTCGAGAGCCTGCCGGCCCACGCGAAAGTGGTCACCGGCGGTCACCGGGTCGGCGAGAAGGGCTTCTACTACGCCCCCACCGTGATCACCGGAGTCAACCAGATCGACGCGTGCGTGCAGGAGGAGACATTCGGCCCTGTGCTGACCGTCCAGACCTTCTCCACCGAGGCGCAGGCGGTCGAGATGGCGAACGACGTGCCGTACGCCCTCGCGTCGAGCGTCTGGACCAGCGATCACGGCACTGCGCTGCGGGTGTCCCGGGACCTCGACTTCGGGGCCGTGTGGATCAACACCCACATTTTGCTGGCCGCGGAGATGCCGCACGGCGGGTTCAAGATGTCCGGGTACGGCAAGGACCTTTCGTCGTACGGCCTCGAGGACTACACGAGGATCAAGCATGTGATGAGTGCACTGTGAGAGCCAGGGAAGAAAGCATGACCGAACTCGAACGCGACGTCGTCATCATCGGCGCCGGGGCATCCGGGCTCACCGCGGCCACGAAACTGCGTGAGGCGGGCCTGAGCGTCGCCGTGCTCGAGGCGCGCGACCGGGTGGGCGGGCGACTGTGGACGAAGGATGTCGACGGTGCCACCCTCGAGATCGGCGGCCAGTGGGTGTCTCCTGACCAGGACGCGCTCATCGAGACGCTGGCTGAGCTCGGGCTCCAGACCTACTCACGTTACCGCGACGGCGACAGCGTGTACATCAACGCGATCGGCGAACTCACCCGCTTCACCGGGGAACTGTTCCCCGTGAAGGCGTCGACGCAGCGCGAGATGGAACGACTGATCAACGTGCTCGACGCCCTCGTCGCCGACATCGGTGCCCGGGAACCGTGGGCGCATCCGATGGCTGAGGAGCTCGACGCGGTCACCTGGATCGAGTGGCTGGAGAGCCAGACCGACGATGTCGAGGCACGAGACAACATCGCGCTCTTCATCGCCGAAGCCATGATCACCAAACCGGCGCATGCGTTCTCGGCGTTGCAGGCGATCCTGATGGCGGCATCCGCTGGGAGTTTCTCCCACCTCGTCGACGCCGACTTCATCCTCGACAAGCGTGTCATCGGGGGGCTGCAGCAGGTCCCGCTGCTCCTCGCCGGAAAGCTCGACGGCGACGTGTTCCTCAGCCAGCCAGTGCGGAGACTGGACTGGAGCGACACCGGCGTCACTGCCACCGCTGACGGCATGACGGTGCACGCCCGCCAGGCGATCGTGGCCGTGCCCCCGAACCTGTACTCGCGGATCGATTTCCAGCCGCCGCTTCCGCGCCTGCAGCAGCAGATGCACCAGCACCTCTCGCTCGGTTTCGTCATCAAGGTCCACGCCGTCTACTCGACGCCGTTCTGGCGGGACGCCGGGTTGTCCGGCACCTCGTTCAGCCCGTACGAGATCGTGCACGAGGCCTACGACAACACCAACCATGAGGACCCGCGCGGCACCCTCGTCGGGTTCGTTTCCGACCGGAAGGCAGACGCGGTGTTCGGTCTCTCGGCCGAGGAACGTAAACGAGTCATCCTCACGTCGCTGTCGCACTACTACGGTGAGCAGGCCCTCGACCCTGTCGTCTACTACGAGAGCGACTGGGCGTCGGAGGAATGGACGCGAGGCGCCTACGCGGCCAGCTTCGACATGGGCGGGCTGTTCCGGTACGGCGCGGACCTGCGCACGCCGGTCGGTCCGATCCACTGGTCGTGCAGCGACCTCGCCGCCGAGGGGTACCAGCACGTCGACGGAGCGATCCGCGTCGGCCGGGAAACCGCCGAGGCGATTCTCGCCAGACAGCCCGCCTGAACACCAGCACCAGCGCCTTCACCCGCCCCCGACCCCTGCATTTCCTACTCGAGAAGAATCGCAAAGGAGCGATGAGCCAGATGCGTTACATCGTTGGGTACACCGACACACCTGCGGGCGCTGACGCTCTCGCGCTCGGGGTGCGGCTCGCGCGGTCCATGGACGCCACACTCGACATCGTCACCGTGCTGCGAAGCGAAGCCCGGCCGACGCTCGTCCCCTCGGACGCCGGCTACGAGCGTTTCCTCCATGAAACGGCGCAAGGCTGGTTGAAGGATGCCGCCGCCGTCGTTCCGCGGGACGTCCCGTCTGAAGGGCACATCGTCTACGCCGAATCCTTCGCGCGTGGCCTCCTCGACGTCAGCCGCGACCTGGAGGGCTCGATGATCATCGTCGGAGCGGCCCGCGGTGGCCTGCTCGGCCGAGCGACCGTCGGCAGCGTGGCCAGCGCCCTGCTGCACTCCGCCGTCGTGCCCGTCGCCCTCGCCCCCGAAGGATCGGGTTCGACCGTCGGCCTGAACGATGTCACTCGGATCACCTGCGCCATCGGGACCCGGGCAGGGGCCAGCGAACTGTTGGATGCTGCGGTCCTGGTCGCGCGCGCCGCGCACGTCCCGCTGCGCCTGATCTCCCTCGTCACCCTCGACATGCATGACATGACCACACCGCCGGACGTCGCCGAACGCGCCGCGACGCACGCCGAACAGGTGCTCGCCTACGCCGCCGAGCACCTGCCGAAAGATCTCGACGTCGCCGTGCTGACGGCATCCGGCAACCGCGTCGAGGATGCCATCACGCACGTGGACTGGGAACCGGAAGAGCTCGTCTTCGTCGGTTCCAGCCGCCTGGCGAAGCCTCGCCACATCTTCCTGGGCACGACCGCGGCGAAGATGCTGCGCGAACTGCCCGTCCCCATGGTCGTGGTTCCCCGCGACTCCGTTCTGACTATCGAGGATTGATCCCATGACCACAACCAAGTCCGCAACCGGACTCTCCAAGAAGGGACTGAGCGCGGGCTCAGTCGGCCTGATCGGTGCCATCGTCATCGGCATCTCATGCATCGCGCCCGCCTACACGATGACGGCGGCGCTCGGCCCGACCGTCTCAGAGGTGGGCCTGCAGGTACCCGCAATCATTCTCGTCGGGTTCATCCCGATGCTCCTCGTTGCCTTCGGGTACCGCGAACTCAACCGGGCCATGCCCGACAGCGGAACGTCCTTCACCTGGGCCACCCGGGCGTTCGGGCCATGGATCGGCTGGATGGCCGGCTGGGGACTGATCGCGGCGACCATCCTCGTGCTGTCGAACCTCGCAGGCATCGCCGTGGACTTCTTCTACCTGATGCTCGCGCAGATCTTCAACAATCCCGATCTGGCGGACCTCGCCCTCAACCCGGTCATCAACGTCGTCACCTGCCTCGCTTTCATGCTGGGCGCGACCGCGATCTCCTACCGGGACATGCGGACCACCCAGAAAGTCCAATACGTCCTCGTCGGCTTCCAGCTGCTCGTCCTGATCCTGTTCGGCGTCGTCGCGTTCGTCCATGTCGCCAACGGAACAGCGTTCGACGCCACACCGATCAGTCTGGAGTGGTTCAACCCGTTCGCTGTCGAGTCGTTCAGCGCATTCGCCGCCGGACTGTCCCTGTCGATCTTCATCTTCTGGGGCTGGGATGTCACGCTGACGATGAATGAGGAAACGAAGGGATCGCGCTCCACGCCCGGTCGCGCCGCGACTCTCACGGTGATCATCATCGTCGTCCTGTACCTGCTCATCGCCACTGCGTCGATCAGCTTCGCCGGCATCGGAACCGGGGAGTCCGGTCTCGGCAATGAAGACATCCAGGGCAACGTGTTCTTCGCACTGGCCGGGCCGGTCCTCGGACCGCTCGCCATCCTCGTCTCGATCGCCGTGCTCTCCAGCTCGGCTGCGTCGCTGCAGTCGACGTTCGTTTCGCCCGCTCGAACGCTCCTCGCGATGGGGCACTACGGGGCGCTGCCGTCCAACTTCGCGCGGGTGAGCCCCCGGTTCCTCACGCCGGGGTACGCGACGATCGTGTCGAGCGTCGTGGCATCCGCCTTCTACGCGATCATGCGGTTCATCTCCGAAGACGTGCTCTGGGACACCATCACGGCGCTCGGCATGATGATCAGCTTCTACTACGGCATCACAGCGTTCGCCGTGGTCTGGTACTTCCGCAAGCAGCTCCTCGCCTCGGCCAGGAACTTCTTCTTCCAGTTGCTGTTCCCGCTGCTCGGCGGGGTCATCCTCGCGGTGCTGTTCTTCACGACGATCATCGACAGCATGGACCCGGACTACGGCAGCGGCTCCAACATCGGCGGTGTCGGCCTCGTGTTCATCCTCGGCATGGCGGTCATCCTCTCGGGCATCGTGATCATGATCGTGCAGGCCGTCCGTCGCCCGGCGTTCTTCCGCGGCCAGACCCTCTCCCGTGGTGTCTCGGACGGCACGGAGGACGACGCGCTCGACGAGCTGCCGGTGTAGCACCTCGCGAGCTGCTGGGTTTGACGGGGTTCTGCCGGCGGTGCACCCCCTCAAATCCAGCACCTCGCGGGCACCTGCCGTTCACCCCGATCCGGTTGAGTGGAGGCCGTGACACAGCATCCTCGACTCGTACGGCGACTGGGTCTCGGCGACGCCATCTTCATCGGCCTCGGCTCGATGATCGGAGCCGGGGTCTTCGCCGCCTTCGCCCCAGCGGCAGCGTCGGCCGGTTGGGGGCTGCTCGTCGGCCTCGTTCTTGCCGCGA
>NZ_JBKJWH010000108.1:0-12618 GCF_046716805.1 Mycetocola sp.
CCACTCACCGAGCTGTTGCACCCGGACATCGACTTGCTGATCGGGACCGCCGTCAGGATCTACGCGACCGCTCAGATCCTCACGGTCCTCTCCGCGATCGACAGCCTCGGTGAGTACCGCTACGACACCCTGGTTTATGCCCCCGGCAGTTCATCATCGGCGCACCGCGTGCCGGGTGCGGCAGAGCACGCGTACGCCGTCGGCGATCCGGCCTCCGCCGAAGCCGCCGCGCATGCTCTCGCGGACGGGGGCAGCCGCCAGCGAATCGTCGTCGTGGGCGGAGGTTTCACCGGGGTCGAGACGGCCAGCGAAGTCGCCCAGCAGCATCCGGACGCCGTGGTCTTTCTGGTGTCGAGCGGACCGATAGTCGGTTCGATGCGCGATCGGGCTCAGCGGAGCATCACCCGCAAACTGGAGCGGCTCGGCGTGACGATCGTCCAGAGACCCCCCGTGGTCTCCGTGACGGCCGGCGCCGTATTCTTCGCCGACGACTCGACAATTCCTTTTGACGTGTGCTTGTGGACCGCCTCGTTCTCCGTTCCGGGGCTCGCACTCCACAGCGGCCTCGATTGCGACGATGGAGGCCGGCTCAGGGTCGACGAGCACCTGCGATCCCTCGACTTTCCGAACATCCTCGGTGCGGGAGACGCGGTGCGACTGCCTGATCCATACGATCGCCACCTCCGCATGGGTTGCGCCGCTGCCCTTCCCCTGGGAGGGGCTGCCGCCGCGACCATCCTGGCAGTGCGCCGGGGCACGCCTCTCCCCGTCGCCTCCGTGGGCTACCTCGTGCAGTGCATCAGCCTCGGCCGGCGTGACGGGTACATTCAGGTTGTCCGAGCCGACGATCGCCCTCGCGCACTTGCATTCACCGGCCGAGCGGGCGCTTTCATCAAGGAGGCGATCTGCCGACTGACGGTCACCGGGCCGCAGCGGGAGGCAGCAAGGCCGGGCGCATACTGGGCGCCACAGGGGCCGAAGCCGCCGACTGCAAGACAACTCGCAGGAACTGCGCCGGAGGATTTACGCCGCAACCCGCCGCTGCTGTAAGTTTCCGAATGGGTTGGTCTCCGTGAGGAGTCCTCGACAGTGTGCCCGAAATCCAGTCTCGGCGACCTGTGCTCGAGCCACGCCGCTTGGCGGCCTTCGGCCGCAGGACGTATGATGCAATGAGCGATATTAGAACCTAGAGTTCTATTATAGAACATTGGCCGACGATGTTGTCCGAAATCGCCCACAGAGAAGTGAGGAAAGCCGTGCAGTTCCACCACCACGGATACGTGTCCACAGATCCGCGAATCCAGCCAGCTGCAGGGGTCGGCGTCGACCGGCCCGAGGAGCTTCCCGAGGAAGTCGACGTTCTCATCGTCGGAAGCGGACCCGCCGGCATGATCACCGCTGCCCAGCTCTCGCAGTTCCCCGGCATCACGACACGCATCGTTGAGCGGCGAGCCGGCCGTCTCGCGATCGGTCAGGCCGACGGCATCCAGGCGCGCAGCGTCGAAACGTTCCAGGCTTTCGGGTTCGCGGAACGCATCATCAGCGAGGCCTATCGCATCACCGAAATGGCATTCTGGAAGCCGGACCCCTCTGACCCGTCGCGCATCATCCGCACGGCGCGAGCAGACGATGACCCGGCCGGCATCAGTGAGTTCCCGCACCTCATCGTCAACCAGGCGCGCGTGTTGGACTACTTCGCAGAAGTGATGGCCAACTCGCCCACCCGGATGAAGCCGGATTACGGCTTCGAGTTCCGCGGACTGGAGGTCACAGGCGATGGTGATCATCCGGTCACCGTGACGCTCGGCCACACGGCAGGCGAGCGTGAAGGCGAGGAGCGCATCGTGCGCGCCAAGTATGTCGTCGGCGCAGACGGCGCCCGCAGCGGCGTGCGCCAGTCGATCGGTTGCACGATGGCGGGGGACCAGGCGTTTCACGCCTGGGGAGTGATGGACGTTCTCGCCGTCACGGACTTCCCGGACATCCGGACCAAGTGCGCCATCCAGTCCGAAGCCGGAAGCATCCTCCACATTCCGCGTGAGGGCGGCTATCTGTTCCGCATGTACGTCGACCTGGGCGAGGTGGCCGCCGACAACAAGGGGGCGATCCGCAAAACGACGGTCGAGGAGATCATCGCGAAAGCGAACGACATCCTGCACCCGTACACGCTCGATGTGAAGAATGTCGCCTGGCACAGTGTCTACGAAGTCGCCCACCGTCTCACCGACAGGTTCGACGACGTCCTCCCCGAGGAGATCGGCACCCGGACGCCGCGGGTCTTCATCACCGGCGACGCCTGCCACACCCACAGCGCCAAGGCCGGTCAGGGCATGAACGTGTCGATGCAGGACGGGTTCAACCTGGGCTGGAAGCTCGCGCACGTCCTCGAGGGTCGAAGCCCCGAAAGCCTTCTCAGCACGTACTCCGCGGAACGCCAGGTCGTCGCGCAGAACCTCATCGACTTCGACAAGGAATGGTCGAGCCTCATGGCGCGCAAGCCAGAGGAGCTCAAGGACCCGGCCGAGCTGGAGACGTTCTACACCAGCACCGCCGAATTCCCCGCCGGATTCATGACGCAGTACTCGCCGTCGATGCTCATCGGCGAAGCAACCCACGGAGCACTCGCGACCGGGTACCCGATCGGCAAGCGCTTCAAGTCCGCCCCGGTGACCCGCGTCGCCGACACCAACCCGGTCGAGTTGGGGCACCACCACCGTGCAGACGGACGGTGGCGGCTCTACGCCTTCGCCGACGCCGCCAAACCGGGCGAAGCATCGGCCGTCGCGGACTGGGCAGAGTGGCTCCGGATGTCACCGGAATCACCACTTCTCGTCCACACGCCCAAGGACACCGACATCGACAGCGTCTTCGACGTCAAGGTGATCTACCAGCAGGCGCACACCGAGCTGGAGATCGGGCGCGTTCCCGAAGCGTTCCTGCCCCGGGTGGGTCCCTTCGAGCTGGTCGACTACGAAAAGGTGTACGCAACCAACCCGAATCGCGACATCTTCGACATTCGCGGGATCGACCGTGGTGGTGCCGTGGTCGTCGTCCGGCCGGACCAGTATGTGGCCAACGTACTGCCGCTGACAGCGACCGAGGAGTTGGCCGCGTTCTTCCGGCCGATTCTCTTCGCCCGCTGATTCGCCGCGGGTGAGGCGGATGCCGGGCCGGGCGATGCGCCCGCGTTCCGGCATCCTCCTCCCGCGATATCAAGACCCGTAGGCGCGCGCCAGGCTTTCGGCCCCGACCTTGAGGCGGTCGGCGATCTCTTCCTCGGCGCGCGTCAGAGCGACGTGGATCACGGCGATCGACGCCGGTGGCTGTCCCGGAAGCGTCAACGGCACCGCTATCGATTGCAGGGACGGGACGACCTCGTCCGAACTGGATGCGTAGCCGCGGGCGCGACTCTCCACGAGTTCACTGCGCAGCTCGTCACTGAGGTCGGCGGGCCATGCGCTCTCCGGCAACCCGAGCAGGATCGCTTTGCCGGGGCCACCGCGGCTCGTCGGGTGCCGGTGGCCCGGCCGGTACGACACCACAGCGACGCTCTGGCGGGGCATGGCGCTGACCAGCGTCACCGCTTCGCCGCTGTCGAGGCGTACAGCCAGCAGGCAGGTCATGGCGAGTTCGTTGGCGATCTCGTTGAGGATCGGCAGCGCCGCCTGTTGCAGGTTTCGCGCGACGCCCGAGGTGAGGGCGGCGAGTCCTGCCCCCAACGCCATGAGCCCGGCTTCGTCGCGAGTGACGAGATCATGCGCCTCGAGAGTACGGAGCAACCGGTACGCGACCGAACGGTGCACGTCCAGCGCTTCAGCCAGCTCGGCGATGGACAGGTTCCGGTCAGCGCTGGCAAGGATTTCGAGCAGGCGGATGCCGCGACTCAGCGTCTGCGATCCCGCGTGTGTTCCTGCATCCGGTGCCATCCCGAAAACTCCGCTTTCGTGTCAGAGGCGTTCCGAGCATCCGCTCTCTCTGCCTGTTCGATATTAGGACACTTCGGTCTTCCGCTGCCGCATCCCACCGGCCCCTGAAGGGACACGCGGCAGCGGCGTGACGTACGATCGTTGGGTGCCTCCCCGTTCGCCCTTGCCGCAACGACTCGGGCTCGATCCCGCCTGGCTGCGAACTCCGGATCTCGACCGGTCACGGCCCGAGCCCTGGCCGACCATGGGGGCCTGGCTGGGGGAGCGCCTGTCCGAATTTCTCGACGTGGCCGGGTTTTTGGCCGACGAGCGCTTCGTCTACGAATCGGGAGCCCCGGTCGTTGGGATCGATCTGTACCGGCCGCACACCTTCGTTTGGTTCCATCGCGACCTGCGGGAAGAAGCGTTCGTTCCGGGCGCTATTCGTGTGATTCACCAGGACGAACGAATCCTGGTGGTCGACAAGCCCGCATTCCTGTCGACGATTCCACGGGGCCGCCATGTGGCGCAGAGCGTCGTCGTGCGTCTTCGCGCCGAGCTGGGGTTACCTGAGGTTTCGCCTCTGCACCGTCTCGACCGGGTGACCTCCGGCCTTCTCATCCTTGCGACCGAGAAACGTTGGCGCGGGGTCTACCAGTCGATGTTCCAGCGTGGTGAGGTCGTCAAGGTCTACCGCGCGCTCGCTCCGCTGCGTGCCGACCTCGAGCTGCCGGTAACGGTCCGGAACCATCTCCATAAACGGCGGGGCCGGATGCAGGCCGAGGTCCTGGCAGACGCTCCGGTCAACGCCGAATCCTTTGTCGAACTGGAGGCGCAGGTCGATGACGCTCAGGCCGTCTATCGGCTCACACCGCGAACCGGGCGCACCCATCAGCTCCGCATGCACATGTGGGGCCTCGGAATCCCGATCAGCGGCGACCCGCTCTACCCGCTCGTCCACGACGTCTCGGTGGATGATTTCGCGAACCCGCTTCAGCTGCTCGCCAGTGAGTTGAGTTTCACCGACCCGGTCGACGGCGAGCCGCGTCGATTCGACAGCGCCCGCTCGCTCCCATTGCAGAGCGAGGACGCTTCCATCCTGGCTGAGCCGCACCCGAACCCGTTCCCCGAGGTGGATCTCTGACGGTGCCGACCGCTCCGATCCGACTGACTTCTCGTCGCCCTGACCCGGTGGTTTTCCGGGAAGTCGAGGAGTACCTTGTTGGCCATGTTCCAGAGAAACCGCAAGTTCGCCGACGCAGGAGCGCTTGCCCTCGTTGCGTCCGTCCTGTTCGCAGGATCTCTCTCCACGGTTACCGTGCAGGCTGCCCCGGCCGCCGCCGCTCCCGCCGCCACTGTCCAGTTCGCCCACGCGGAAACCCCTGTCCTCGAATATGTCGCGCTTGGCGACTCCTATGCAGCCGGGCAGGGGGCCGGATCCTACGAGAACGCCTGCATGCAAAGCGCCCTGAGCTACCCCGAGATGCTCGACGACGTCGAACAGGTGGAGTTGGTCGCCGATGCCAGCTGCAGTGGCGCTACGACTCGAGACGTTCTCACCCGCCAACTCAGGGTTCTTGCACTGAACCGGGACGTGGACCTGGTCACGGTCACGGTCGGCGCGAACGACCTCGGGGGGGCTGCCGTTGTTGCGGCATGTTCCGCGTCGTTCGCTTCGCCGGAGTGCCAGACGGCCTTGAACGCTGTGTATGCCCTCCTCACCCCACCTGTCCCCGGGATACCGAGCAGGTTCGCCATCCATCTCGCAACCGCGTTGACCGGGGTGGCTGCTGTCGCCCGAGACGCGTCGATAGTGGTGACCGGCTATCCGTACCTCTTCGAGACGCCGCCCCCCTCCGACCCGAACTACGTTGCCATCGTCCAGATCAATGACGCGACTGCACTGCTGAATGCGACGATCCAGGGGGTGGTGCAGCAGCTTGCGTCGAGGGGTGTCGACATCCGTTACGTCGACGTCACGGAGGTCTTCAGCGGTCACGGCATCGGCAGCCCCGATCCATGGATTCACGCGACCGGACCAGACGCTTTCCACCCGACCGCAGCCGGTTACGCCGCGTACGCCAGGGCGATCAGGTCAGCGCTCTGAGCATTCCGGCCACCGGCGGGATCGTCCTCTCACTGCCGTTCACCGACCGGTGGCTGGTTCAGAACAGCCCGGCTCGGCGAGTGCCGACCCATGGGACGCACATGCCCGGCGAGAGGTATGCCATCGACTTCGTCGGCGTGGATTCCCGCCGTCGGACGGCGTTCTCCCGGACCCGGGGGCCGGCCCGCTCAGCCGAGTCGCGACTGCAGTTTTTCTCTCGGGGAGGTATGGTCGGTTCACATCCATTAACCGAAAGGGCTCAACGATGAGACAACCACTTCGCCGGCTGGGGCTGCTGATCGCAGCCACGGTCACACTGTCGTTCGTCGCCGTGCAACCGGCCGCAGCGATCACGGGAGGCCAACCAGACGGAGAGGGGCACCCCAACGTCGCATTGATTTCGTTCTACGACGAAGCCGACGGGCTGCGGTACCGCTGTTCCGCAACGCTGATCTCACCGACCGTGCTGATCACTGCCGCCCACTGCACCGAAGGAACCGCCGGCAGCACGCTGGTCACGTTCGACTCGACAATCGCCAAGGCGGCGCCTTCGCCACTGCCGGTAGCCGCTGATCCATCCGTCGGTTACACGCCTGAAGAGCTCGCTGCGGCGGGCTACCTCTCCGGCACCCCCGTGACGCACCCCCAGTATTCGGACTTCACCGACCTGGCCAACTGGAACGACGTTGGCGTCATCGTCCTCGACACGGCAGTCACCGACATCGAGCTTGCAACCGTCGCGCCGCTGAACTACCTTGACCCGTTCGCGCAGCCCACGCTGAACCGCACGGTCTTCGAGGTCGTCGGATACGGCACCGAGGTGCGCAAGCCCGTGTCAGGTCCGCAGAAGCCCCAGCCGATGTCGTACCCGCTGGAGCGGCGCGTCACGACCTCGATCGGGCAGAAGCTGACACCGCAGGTCCTGCAGATGAACGGTAACCCGAACGACATCCGTGCCGGCGGTGGAACCTGCTTCGGTGACTCCGGCGGGCCCGTGTTCCTCAACGGATACCTGGTTGCGGTGACCAGCTATGGCTACACCTCGAACTGCCGTTACCTCGGCGGCTACCAGCGCATCGACATCCCCGTCGTGCAGAACTGGCTCAACGAATACGTCTAGGCGCGTAAAACCCGGCTTCGGGCGGCAGCCGCGCTGAAACGACAGAAAACGGCTGGAGTTCCTCGCGAACTCCAGCCGTTTCTGTCGTAACGGTGGTACGGATGCCATGACGCGGCACCCGCATCCCTACCGGTCCGAGAGCGCCGGAACGAGGCGCACGAGACGCGCCGTGCTCGTCTCGTCGATCTCGGCGACGGTGTCGCGGGACTTCACGAAATCGGAGAACGAGCGGAAGCCGAGCGTTTTTTCGCTGAACGAAGGGTCCATCCGCTTCATCTGCGTCTTCACGTTGGAGCTGTGCAGCCAGTCGGCATCGTCCTTCTCATGCCCGAGCCGCAAGGCACGTTCGAGAAGGTCGGTGGCAACCTCCTGCGGGTCCGGTTCGACCTCGGGATCCTCCTCGACCTCGGGTTCCGGCGACTTGGCACGCCGTGATGCCCGCCTGCGGGGCGGGACCGCCGACTCCGGGTCGGAGAACACCGGGGCGGCGGGGGAAGAGAGTTCCTTCGGGGCGGTCTGTTCCTTCACGGCCGACTCCGTGGCATCCGTCACCGTCTTCTTCGACCGGGACGGCCGGGTGGCAGTCGCTGCCACCGCAGCTGCCGGCTCGGGCTTCTCCTTGACCGGCGCCGGCGGGATCGGCTTCACGCCGGGCAGTGCGTCGTAGGAGGCGAATTCGTCGCAGGCCGCAGCAAGTGAACGGCTCGTCGATCCGGCGACACCAATGCCCACCACATAACGGCCGAGTCGCTTGCAGCGCTGCGCGAGGGCGATGTAGTCGGAGTCGCCGCCGACGATGATCACATGGGTGAGGTCGGGGAGCCGGAACATGTCCTCAACCGAATCGACGGCGAGGCGGATGTCAGCGCCGTTCTTCGCGTAGGCGGCGGCGGGGAACAGTTGCACCAGGTCGACGGCGCGGCTGACGAGTTGGCCGCGGTAGTCAGCGTTCACCGGCACCGACCAGTCAGCGTAGGCACGGGTCAGAACGAGTGTGCCGAAAGACGAGGCAAAGTCGATGATCGCGCCGACGTCAACGGTCGCCCGGACGAGTTTCTCAGCGATCTCCGGGTCCGCTTCGCGGTCGGCGGCGCTGAAACCGCGGGCGCGGTCGCGCATGAACTGGCTGCGTCCGTGCACCTGGTCGTAGCGCGAGATCACAATGTTGTCGAAGTCGATGTAGACGGCGACACGTGAATCGACGGGTTCGGGCATGGGGAGCTCTTCTCAGTCGAGGGGTGTGTTCTTAGTCTGGCCGTTGCCCGGCGGCCGCGCCAACTGGAGCGTCGATCGGTCGCGCCCCTGTCGTCGCTCTTCTGCCGTCGCGACTCACTCGTCGTGGGATGTGCTGAACCCACGGTGCGCCGAAAGCAGCGCGAGTTCGGGGCGGTTCGCCACTGAGCGTTCCACCTCATCGAGCACATCGACGGCATGGCGGTAATCAGCCGACACCACCACAGCGCCGACTGCCGCCCGCCGGTGCAGGTCGAGGTGACCGACCTCAGCGACGCTCACCTCGAACCGCCGGCGGAGCTCCGCGACGAGCGGGCGCACCACCGAGCGTTTCTCCTTGAGCGAGTGCACATCCCCGAGCAGGAGGTCGAATTCGATCCAGCCGATCCACATCTCATCAGGATGCCACGAGGATGCGTGCGACCGACCGAGGTCCTGGCGTCGCGGGTGGCGGCATCCGCTCTGCTCGGTCGAAAACGGCTGGACTTCTTCGAAAAGTCCAGCCGTTTGTGACGGAGCAAGGACCTCAGGAATGTGCTGCGGGAACCGCCTCGTCCAGGAAAGCCGAAATATCGGCCAGTTCCTCCGCGGAGATCGAGTGAGCGAGCCCCGGGTAGACCTTCTCGGTGAGCGTGCTGTGGGCAGGCAGCCAGGCGACGATTCGAGCTGTCGTCTCAGGCGAAATGACACCGTCGACGTCCCCACGTCCGAAGAACACCGGTGGTCGCAACCGGGCGAGTTCTTCGTCACCGGGGAGCTCAGCGTCGAGGCTGAACCCGGAGAGCACGACGCCGGCGGCGAACCGCGCGGGGGAGTGGCGGAGCAACTGGGTGACCATGAGGCCGCCCTGCGAGAACCCGATCGGGATGACCGGAGTCGACTCGTCGACGTGAGCACCCAGCCACTGCAAAACGGCCTCGGTCGCGTCGTGAACGGATGCCGGTTCCGGCTTGCCCGGCGTCGTGATCGGGAACCAGGCGAACCCGCTCGCTGAAATACCGATCGGCGCCCGCAAGGACACCCAGTCGAACCGGTCCGGCAGGAGCGGGGCGAGCCCGGCAAGGTCACCCTCGTGCGAACCGAAGCCGTGCAGGAAAAGCAGCAGTGGTTGGCCCGGTTCGGTCGCGGGGTCGGAGGGGCGTCGCACGGCGACGTCAATGACAGCGGACATTACCAGTTCCCCTAGCGTCGCGGCTTGCGCGCCGAGCGGTCGTCGCGGTCGTCCCGCTTGCCTGGGGCGCCGCGGTCGGGCCGAAGCTCGATCAGCTTGCCGCCGATGCGCGTTCCCGTGAGCTTGGCGAGCACGTCGTCGGACAGGTTCGCCGGCAGTTCGACCAGCGAGAACTCGGGACGGATGTCGATGTGTCCGAAGTCGTTCCGGCTGAGGCCACCCTCGTTCGCGAGAGCTCCGACGATCTGGCGCGGCTCGACCTTGTGACGCTTTCCGACGGCGATCCGGTACGTCGACAGCGACGAGTCGCTGGCGCTCCGGGGGCGGCGCTCGACACGGTCGCCGCGGTCGAACCGCGACGGGCCGCGGTCGTCACGGCTGGGGCGAGAAGCGGATGCTTCCTTCCTCTCGCGCTCGTCTCGGTCGCGCTGGGCGCGCATCTCTTCGGGAGAGAGCAGGAGCGGGGTATCACCCTGCGACACGACAGCGAGCGCTGCTGCGACGTCGGCTTCCGGGACGTCGTGGTGCTTGACGTAGTGCCCGATGATGTCGCGGAACTGATCGATCCGATCCGGCTGGCCGAGCGCGTCGGTGATCGCGTCGTCGAAGCGGCTCAGGCGGGTGGCGTTGACGTCGTCGACGCTCGGCAGCTGCATCTGGGTGAGCGGCTGGCGGGTGGCCTTCTCGATGGCGGTGAGCAGGCGGCGCTCACGCGGGGTGACGAAGCTGATCGCTGTTCCGCTGCGTCCGGCGCGCCCGGTCCGGCCGATGCGGTGCACATACGATTCGGTGTCGATCGGGATGTCGTAGTTGACCACGTGGCTGATGCGGTCGACGTCGAGGCCGCGAGCGGCGACATCCGTAGCGACCAGGATGTCGAGCTTGCCGGATTTGAGCTGGTTGACGGTGCGCTCACGCTGCACCTGAGCGACGTCGCCCGAGATGGCCGCTGCGGAGTAGCCCCGCGCACGCAGCTTCTCGGCGAGGGTCTCGGTCTCGTTCTTGGTCCGGGTGAAGACGATCATGCCCTCGAAGTTCTCGACTTCAAGGATGCGGGTGAGCGCGTCGACCTTCTGCGGGTACGACACGACGAGGTACCGCTGGGTGGTGTTCACCGAGGTCGTGGTCTTGCTCTTGACCGTGATCTCTTCGGGATCGTGGAGGTACTTGGCCGAGATGCGGCGGATCGCCGCTGGCATGGTCGCGGAGAAGAGGGCGACCTGCTTGTCCTCGGGGGTGTCGGCGAGGATCGTCTCGACGTCCTCCGCGAAGCCCATGTTGAGCATCTCGTCGGCCTCGTCGAGCACCAGGAACCGGAGCTCGGTCAGGTCGAGGGTGCGGCGCTCGAGGTGGTCCATGATCCGGCCGGGTGTCCCGACGATCACGTGCACGCCGCGGCGCAGCGCGGACAGCTGTACGCCGTAGCCCTGCCCGCCGTAGACGGGCAGCACCTTGACGCCCGGGACCTCCGCGGCGTACCGCTCGAAGGCCTCACACACCTGGAGCGCCAGCTCGCGGGTCGGCGCCAGGACGAGCGCCTGGGGGCTCTTCTGCGACAGGTCGAGGCGGGACAGGATCGGCAGCGCGAACGCCGCGGTCTTGCCGGTGCCGGTCTGCGCGAGGCCGACGACGTCGCGCCCCTCGAGGAGCGGCGGGATGGTCGCCGCCTGGATCGGCGACGGGGACTCGTAGCCGGCCGCCTGCACCGCGGCGAGGACACCACCGGCGAGGCCCAGGGAACTGAACTGCTCGGCGGACTGCTCGGTGCTGGTGCTCACCCAACAACGGTAGTGGCCTGGCCCGCGGGCGCCCGATTCGTCGTCGCGGTGGGCTGGGTCACCGATGGGCGGAATCACCCTACTCCACGGTCACCGACTTCGCCAGGTTGCGCGGCTTGTCGATGTCGCGGTCCAGGTGCAGGGCCGCGTGGTAGGCCAGCAGCTGGAGGGGCACGGTGAGCAGGATCGGGTCGAGCTCGCGCTCGTTCTGCGGCACGTCGATGCGCAGCACCCGGTCCTCGACGTCGCCGAGGTCGACGCCGGCATGGCTGACCACGACGAGCGGCCCGCCCCGGGCGGCGATCTCGTGGAGCGCTCCGACATTGCGGTCGCTGAGCTCGTCGTCCGGCACGATCGCGACGGTCGGGACGGTCTTGTCGATCAGCGCCAGCGGCCCGTGCTTCAGCTCGGAGGTCTGGTAGGCCTCCGCGTGCCGGTAGGTGACCTCCTTGAACTTCTGTGCGCCCTCGCGGGCGACCGGGTAGCCGCGCACCCGACCCACGAAGAACAGGCTCTCGGCCCTGGCGAGCCGCTCGGCAACCTGGACGAGGTCGGGTTCGAGGGTCAGCGCCTTCTCCAGGTCACCGGGAAGCCGCTGCAGCCCGGCGACGAGCCGCTTGCCGTCGGCGATCGAGAGGTCGCGGACCCGGCCGAGCTGCAGGGCGAGCAGCGCGAACCCGACGTACATGGTGGTCAGCGCCTTGGTGGAGGCGACCGCGACCTCCGGGCCGGCGTGCAGGTAGATGCCGCCGTCGCACTCGCGCGCGATCGCGCTGCCGACCACGTTGACCAGGCCGATGCACCGCCCGCCCTTGCGGCGTACCTCCTGGACGGCGAGCAGGGTGTCGACGGTCTCGCCGGACTGGCTGACCGCGACGTAGAGGGTGTCCGGCTCGACGATCGGGTTGCGGTAGCGGAACTCGCTCGCCGCTTCGGCGGCGGCGGGCACCCGAGCCAGCTCCTCGATGAGCTGGGCGCCCATCTGGCCGACGTAGTAGGCCGAGCCACAGCCGAGGATCTTTACCCGCTTGACCGCACGCAGGTGTCGGGCGTCCATGTCGAGCCCGCCGAGGTGCGAGGTCCCGAACCGTTCGACGAGCCGGCCGCGGATCGTCCGCTCCACCGCCTCCGGCTGCTCGAGCATCTCCTTGCGCATGAACGACTCGTGCTCGCCCGCGTCGTAGGACGCCGGGTCGACGTCCACGATCGCCGGCCGCCGGTTGGTGGCGGCGAGGCCGCTGGCCTCGAGCCGGTACGTCGTGAAGCCGCTCGCGGTGACCGTCGCCATCTCTCCGTCGTCGAGG
>NZ_JBKJWH010000109.1:0-16183 GCF_046716805.1 Mycetocola sp.
CCGCGGCCGCAAGGATGCATACGGCCCCTCGTCCAGCGCTTCGCTCACTTGCCATAGTTTAGGAGGCGACACAGGCGAGCAGAACGGGCACCACCTGATTTGCCGGGGAACCCATCACGCTCAAGGACCCCTGCCGGCACGTAGCAGCTGCCCCGCAGAGCGTTCGTATTGTCGATCGTGGTGGTGCCTGTGGCCGTCGACCTCGTCGTGCCTCAGCTGATGCCTATGGAAAGCTCCGCAGCGCTCGCCGCTAACGCCCTGTCGGCGTGGCTCCTGGCCGACGCGGGATCCGCTTCGTCTGGTGCGCCCAGATCGCGATCTCGACTCGGTTGCGGGCACCGAGCTTCGTCATCAGGCTGGCGACGTGCGTCTTCACGGTGCTCAGGGTGATGTACAGCTCGCTCGCCATCTCGCTGTTGCTCAATCCACGGGCAACGGCCGCCAGCACCTGCTCCTCCCGCTCGGTGAGCGGCTCGACCGGTTGGGCGGGGACAGTCGCCGGCGCCGCATCCGCGAACGCTTCGAGCAATCGCACCGTCACATTGGGGGCGATCAGCGCATCACCGCTGGCGGCGGCACGCACCGCCTGCCCGAGCAAATCCGCACCGGCATCCTTCAGCAGGAAGCCCTTAGCCCCAGCCCGCAGTGCCGCATAGACGTACTCGTCGAGGTCGAACGTCGTGATGATGACAACCGCCATCGGGTTCTCCACGCCCGGTCCGGCGATGGCACGGGTGGCCTCGATGCCGTCCTGACCGGGCATCCGGATGTCGAACAGGCAGACATCCGGGCCCAGGCTGCGAGCGAGCGCCACCGCCTCGATGCCGTCGGACGCCTGCCCCACCACTTCGATGTCGGGCTGCGCATCGAGGATCATGCCGAGGCCAGTGCGCACCAACTCCTGGTCGTCAGCGATGAGCACGCGAATCGTCATGTGGTCCATCCAACACGAGGGAGCACTATGGTCACGACCCACCCGCCGCCGGGCGCTCGGCCGGATTGGCAGGTGCCGCCGAGCAGTGAGGTACGTTCCATCATTCCGGTGATGCCGTAGCCCGGCGTCGCGGCCGGTACCGCCTCACCGTCGTTGGTTACCGTCAGCCGCACTCCACTCTCGTCGATCTCGAGGACCACGTCGATGATGGAGGCGCCCCGGGCATGGCGGCGCGCGTTCGTCACCGACTCCTGCGCCAGCCGGAAGAGGGCCGCGGCCACGATCGGCGGGATGCTCTCCGTGTCACCAGTTATTCGAACATCAACGCGCGGACCGGCCGCCTCAGTGCCAGCCAATAGCGCAGTGCTGGCGAGCTGCTCGATGTCGGCGAGAGTCCGGCCAGGCGCCAGTTCAGGCGCGTCGCCCTGACGCAGAACGCGCACCATCGAGCGCATCTCAGCAAGGGTCTTGGACGCTTCCGCCTCGATCACGCGGAGGGCATCCGTCGCCGCTTCCGGCTTCAGGGCGGCAGTCGCCAGCCCAGCCTGGGCGCGGATGGCGATCGCGGAGACGTGGTGGGCGACCGTGTCGTGCAAATCCCGGGCGAGCATCTCTCGTTCCAGCAGCTTGGCGCGGTCGATCTCCCGCACCCTCGCCCGTGCCCGGTAGCGGAGGGCAACTCCGAGGGTGACCATGATGACGGTCAACCCGGCCTCTCCGACGATGTCGACGAAGAGGGCGCCGCCCAGGCCGTAAACCACGAGGTTGGCGAGAAGGATGCCGGACCCTAGCAGCAGGTCACGGCCTTTGCCCCACCGGAACAGTGCGTACGCCAGCAGGATGACGTACACACTCGTGTAGAGGATCGAGTTGTCCATCAACAGGGCCGCTACTGCCATAGCGCTGTACGCAATCGCGAGCATGAGCAGTGGCCGGGTCCGCCGCCACAGTAGCGTGGGGGCCGAGGCAATCACGATGACCGCGGCCAGAAGTGGTTGGGAGAGGTCGGTGCGGAGAATGGCCTCTAGGAGCGCGATGAGCACGACCAACGACACCAGCACCCAGTCCCGCCACACCCGCCGCGGCGGCGGAAGAACTGCGCCTGGCGCATTCCACGCGGAGCGCAGGAGACCGGTCACCCACTCATAATACGAGCGCGTCACCGTGGGCCTGAGAATGCGCGGGCCAGTTGAGCGCGCCGGAGGATCACGAACTCGGCGACGCCGGCGTTGATAACCCAGGCTGCGCCCGTGAGCAGCGCGTCGGTCAGGCTGTCGACCGGTCCAACGCCGAGGATCCAGAACGCGAACATGACGGCTTGGGTTCCCGCCGCGATGCCGAGCGCGTAGGCACGGGTCATCCAGGCGCCGTGAGCGCTGAACTCCCGGCGCTTGATGGCGAGGACTCCGAGGACGATGCTGGCCACCATGGCCGCGCCAAAGGCCAGTCGGACGACCATGAGCAGTGCGCTGTCGCCGTCCGGGAACGAGTAGAAGGCCGCCATCCACAAGCCGGACAGGGCAGCGATCAGGCCGGCGGGAATCAGGATGCCACCGGCGATGCGATGCCAGCCGCGCCGGTCGCGAAGCGACGGCAGGAACTGAAACGCACCGAGCAGGCAGTACACCGTGGCACTGACGATGTGGGCGATCACCGGAATCGGCGAGGCGAAGAATCGGGCGTTGTCTGTGGTGATGACGCCGCCGCTGGTCAGCTCGGTGACCCGGAACATGCCGGCGATCACCGGCAGGAGGCTGAGAAGTATCAGGCCGGTGGGCGCCAGCCACGGGGCTCTGCGGCGTCTGGTTGGCCGGTCGACTGGAGCGCGGCTGATGGGCGTTTCAGTTGTCATTGCTCGATACTCGCCTGGGAGTCGGGGGGAGACATCGGCAGGACGGCCGAGGGCCGGACTGTACTTTCGGTCGAGGTGATTCGGGCCTTTCTGCTGATGCCAGGCCTCACCGCGGTGGGGAATATGGAGTCAGACCACAACACCTCCAAAGGCTTCGACACCGCATTCGCAGGTTCGAAACCGCACTAAAATTGAAAGGTACGAGACAATGCCACACCCCACTTCAGCACCACATCCGGCCCCCCTGACTCGGTCGGCAATCGCGCCCCGAGATCGGAACACCGGGCCAGATCAACTGCCCACCTTTCGCCTGAACATGATGCGCGGCGGCTACCTCCTCATGGTGGTGGGCCTGATGATCGTCAAATGGCCGCTGCTGCTCCAGGCGTCGTCGATGCCCGTGTTCGAGGGTGTGGTCGTCTGCATTCTGACTGCCATGTCTCTGCTGGCGTTCCTTGGCCTCCGCTATCCCGTCGGGATGCTGCCGATCCTGCTGTTCGAGACGATCTGGAAGGTTCTGTGGCTCGCGATCGTGGCACTGCCCCATCTGATCGCCAATGACATGGATGCGGCAACCGAGGAGATGCTCTTCAGCGTCCTCTTCGTCGTCGCCATCCTTGCTGTGACCCCGTGGGACTACGTATGGAAGCGCTACGTCACGACACGCGGCGAGCGATGGGTTCGAAGCGTGAGAGATGAAACAGCGGATGGGGAGTGAACGGCACATTCCAGTGATGATTGCCGGGGCGTTTGAGGGTGGCGGCGGAGTCGTTTGAACTTATGCGGGCGTCTGCCATTTGCGGCGTCGGCCACCGAAGTGACCGCCGGTGACGTGCCCGTCGAGCCAGAGGGTTGAGGTGGCGAGGCAGATGTGATCGGCTGGGCTCAGGAAAGGGTAACAAGATGAGTGATCCGTCCTGGACGCAAGTCGTCAGAACCGTCGAACCGAATCAGCCCGAGCTTAAGCGGGTGCTCGGGCCAGGGCTGCTGCTCCTGTTCATCGTCGGGGACATCCTTGGCACGGGGATCTACGCGCTTACAGGCCAGGTCGCCGCTGAGGTTGGAGGTGCCGCTTGGTTGCCTTTCCTCCTCGCGTTCGCGGTGGCGACAGTGACTGCGTTCTCATACCTGGAGCTGGTGACGAAGTACCCGCAGGCAGCTGGCGCGGCGCTGTACACGCACAAGGCCTTCGGTATCCACTTCGTCACGTTCATCGTGTGCTTCATCGTGATGTCTTCCGGCATCACCTCTGCATCAACTGCGTCGCGTGCGTTCGCGGCGAACCTCGCCGTTGCCTTCCGCATTCCCGATGAGACGCTGACGACAATGCTCATCGCACTCGCATTCATCGGGCTCATCATGCTCGTCAATCTTCGCGGCGTGGCCGAGAGTGTGTGGCTCAATGTTCTCCTGACCCTGGTGGAGCTGTCGGGTCTGCTCCTCGTCATCTTCATTGGCATGTGGGCGATCGCCGGCGGCAACGCGGATTGGGCCCGGGTCGTGGCCTTCGACACACCCGAAGACAAGAACGTGCTGCTCGCAGTCAGCACCGCCACGTCCTTAGCCTTCTTTGCGATGGTCGGCTTCGAGGACTCGGTCAACATGGCGGAGGAAACGAAAGATCCGAGCCGTATCTTCCCGAAAATTATGCTGAGTGGACTGGGAATTGCCGCGGTGATCTACGTGCTGGTCTCGATCACCGTGGTCGCCCTCGTCCCCATCGGAGACCTCGTCGGCAGCGAGACGCCGTTGGTGACCGCCGTGGAGGCCGCGGCCCCCGGCTTCCCGATCAACGACTTGCTGCCATTCATCTCCATGTTCGCGGTCGCGAACACCGCGCTGATCAACATGATGATGGCGAGCCGTCTGCTCTACGGCATGAGCAGGCAGCAGGTTCTGCCACCTTTCCTCGCGAAAGTCGCCCTCAAGCGCCGCACGCCCTGGGCTGCGATCCTCTTCACGAGCGCGCTGGCAGCAGGACTCATCATTTACGTCTCCCTCGACGCCGAGGGCTCGATCGTCGCCCTGTTAGGCGGAACGACGTCGCTGCTGCTGCTCAGCGTATTCGCGGTCGTCAACGTGACCGTATTGGTGTTGCGCCGACAACCCGTCGAACACAAGCACTTCCGCACACCCGTCTTCCTACCGGTCGTAGGTGCGATCACGTGCCTATATCTGGTCTTCCCGTTCACTTCCGGTCGGCCGGTCGGGCAGTACTGGATCGCGATCGTGCTCCTGGCGATTGGCATCGTGTTGTGGGTAGCCGAGCGCCTGTACACGGCCGCGCGACGCCGTAACGAGTGATGTCTCGAAGAGATCTGGGGCTCGGCGTTCTGAGCGGACGTGGCAGCTCGGTGTTCTGCGGCCGCGTTAGTCGGCTCACGCTGAGGGTTCAAATCCGAGGTGTGTCGAACCCCTTCTCTAACGAGCGGCGTCGACTCCGTTGGTGAGAAGTCCGACGCCCAACATGACTAGCCCCACCAGCACTCCGAGCATCGCTGTCGTCATCACGGCTGTGTCTGCCGGAAGCATTGCGCAGGCTGCGGAGGAATCGTCGTACGGACAAGTGCGCCAAGGCTGAAAGAAGTCGACGATGGTCACGATCGCAGCGATAAATGCGATACCGGCACCAACCACGCGTGCTGTGACAGAGAGGCCGTTCTGTGCCTGGTAGCAGTCGCCAGCTGGCTCTTTTTGCGCGACTCACGAGTGACCTTCAGTCTGAGTAATTCGTCGGCGAGGAAGACCAGGAGTCTGGAATCGCGCTTCTAGCCGGGACGGAGACGTGACAGCGACGACATGCAAAGCCGATTTCCCCTGCGGTTCGGCCTGGGGTTCGGATCAAATGGTGTCGATGAAGTTCGCATCTAAGGACGACGCGGCTGCGGTCGCGCGGCTGCTCGGTTCAGCCGGGTATCGGTTAGGGCCGGCATCCGATCGACTAACATTCGGGGATGACGAATCCAGCTCCAATCGACGACGTCGCGATCGGTGGTGAGGTCATTCGCCTCGGGCAGTTCCTGAAATTCGCTGGACTCCTCGACTCCGGCGGAAACGTGAAAGAGGCCATCATCGACGGCCTTGTGGCCGTGAACGGCGAGGTTGATCGCCGCCGCGGAAGGCAGCTGCAGCTCGGCGACATCGTCAGCTTCGATGGACGCAGGGTTCGCGTCTGCCCATGAGGGTACCGGCGCGGACAGAGACAGGGACCACCAAGCGCAGAACCGGTGATTCGCGGTCGAGGATCGCTTGGGCGACGGGACTGTCCTGCTGAGCGTTCCCGCTAAACGTTCCTATCTGACACGGTCATTGCTCTTCCACGGCCCCATCAGCTGGATGGCGTGAGACCTCAGTGTTCCTCCCGAAGCTGTCGTTCGATCGTTCGATAGACCGTGGATCGGGCAACATTGAAAGTTCGGCGATTTCCGCAGTCGACTGGGTGCCGGCATTGTGCACTTCCATGAGATGCTTCTGCTGCGTATTCGAGAGTTTGGGCTGCTTCCCTCGAATGCGCCCGACGGGGTCGTTTGGGTCGTTAACGGACCCGCCGATGCTCAGCTTGACATCTTTGGCAGTGAGCTCATCGATGATGTCCTTCGCATCGCGGAGGGAACGGGCCAGTCGATCCTGTTCATTTGTGGATACGCGTGCGTAGCCAATCAGTAATTCAGTCATGACACGCAAGTTCGTCTGATCGCTTTCGCCGGTCAAGACCCGAAGTGCTCCCTCTACCGGCTTGCACCATACCCGGAGACGGCGCAACCTCCCGATGCCTTTCTAACGAGAAGCGGGCGGACGTAACTTCGTGGAATGTCCGGACAGCAATCTCGGATTCTGTCATTCTCCGAAGACGTGTGCACGGACTTCCGAGATCGTGTTCACAGGCTGTTTCCGTGAAGAGTACGTGATGACTGTTAGCCAGGGGTAGCGATGAGATCGCGGCTTGAGTTGGCGGGTTCTTCGTGGGTGAGGCTGATGGCGTGGGCGACAACGTCAGCCAGTCGGCCGTTGCGGTCGTAAGCGTGCCTCTGCTGGCTGGCCCCCGTTCCGTTGCTGAGGATCCTTTGCAGGGACTCCTCGACGTAGGCTGCGTCTCCGGCGTCTTCCAGGGCGTCCAGGACGTGGTCATGGAGTGCTGAGATGACATGTCTTGCGGTGTCCGGTTTGTGGGTTATCGGGTGGAGCAGCTCGCCGTGGATACCCCAGCGGCTGGCTCGCCAGACCCCCTGGCGCAGGATTGTCGCCGGAACCATGTCCGGTGCCTGTCCGGCCTTCCATTCTCGGGCAGCGGTCTCCACCAGTGCCCGCACCAGAGCGGCGATCAGGACAGTGTCGCGGGGATCAAGGCAAACATCGGATACCCGGATTTCGACGGTGGGGTGGCGTGCGGAGAGTCGCGCATCAAAATCCGGGTTGATGACCACGCCCGTGCCCGACAGGTCCGCCACCAGTGCGTGGTAGGCCTGTGCCGATCCGAAGACTTCCGTCGGCCCGGCGGTGGACCACCGGTTCCAGGCCTGCGTGCGGAAGCTGGCATAGCCGCTGTCAGTGCCGTTCCAGAACGGGGAATTCGAGCTCAACGCTATGAGCGGCGGCAGCCAGGACCTGATGCGATCCAGGACGGCGACGCCTTCCTCATCCGATTCGACGGAAACGTGGACATGGCATCCGCAGGTCAGCTGCTCGCGGGCCGTCAGAGCATACTTTTCCAGCAGCGCGTCATAACGGTCGTTGTTCGTGGGATGGGGTGTGACCGCCAGCGGGGAGGTGGCGAGGGCAGCGATCCTCGCACCCGCCTTTCGGGCGAGCGAGTCGGCAAAGGCGCGGCCTGCCCGTATCTCGGCGGCGAGTTCGCTCAAGCTGCTGTGCGGGTGCGTGATGACTTCGAGCTGTTCCTGGTGCAGCTCGACGGCCAGCATCGGCTGGGCAGAACCGATCACAGCCTGACCGAACGGGCCCTGGAGACGCAGCAGGTCTGCGGCCAAAGGCAGGGGGCTGCCCGTGTAGGGATCTACGATCAGGAATTCTTCCTCGACACCAAAAGTACGCACGTGATAAGTGTCGCCGACGAACGCGACAGCCGGCGCCACCCCGGAACCCTCGCGGGTTGCCCGAACTCCTTCGGTGAGCCCGCTGGTGGCCTCGATGACGCCGCACAGATCAAAGTTGCCGGCCTGATCCGTCATAGAACTCGGGGGAGTCCCTGTCCCGGCTGTGGCAAATGCTCGCCTGTCGAAGAAATCGCTGCGAGAGAGCCCTGACCTGTCTCAACACAGGTGTTCACCAATTGTTTCATTGACCGACGTATTGGGCGCTTTGAAACTTGATGGATGACGACAGAACTCGACGACGAAGAGGTCATCCGTCAGGTCATCGGCGAACTGAAGAAGAAGTTCGCGGATCGGCCACCAACGGAGGTCGAAGCAGCGGTTCGAGAAGAATTCACAGCGCTCGCGGATCGTCCTGTTCGCGACTACCTGCTCATACTCACCGAACGAGCAGCTAAAGAGCGTCTCAAGGACGCTGGCACAGCGCGAATAGTGAGCGCGCCAGTGAGTACAGGCAAGGTTGACGACTCACACTTCCCTGTGCGCGGGCGACCAACATCCCCGGCTGGAAGCTAGAACGACGCTTGAGGCGAACCGCTCTGACGCGAGCCTCGGCGAGCCCTGGTACTTCATGGACTGGATCGAGCGACATGGCCAAACCGGAGCGGTCGCCCGGGGTCTCGCGACGGTCCGCAGAGCGCATCCTGACGTCGTCGCACGCCTCGGCGAACGCCTCGCACTCATCGAGCGCCTGGTCCTCAGCCAACCTCGAGCGCGGCGAGGCATCCATGGCCGTCGTCTCGGCCGTACTGGACGACGCACTTGGTGCATACGCCGAGGGCCTCCGGGTGGAGAGCAGAAGCATCCGTTTCGAGGACGTACGGCGAGGGTTCGACGCCGCGATAGCGCTGCGCTCGAAGCTTGCCGTGGATGCCGTGGCCGGCCGCGTTCTCGGGTGAGTTCCGCGCAGGGCCCCATCAGCCGGCGCGTCGGTTCGATGTGCGCAAACGGCTCGCAGGCTGCCGGGAGAGGTGCTTTTGCGAGTACTGAATCCGATGCGGATGCGGGTGCCGACGGTTCACGCGTCGAATGTTTGCGCCGCGAGCCCGCCGCGAATTCCCAGCCGAGCACGCGATCGTGTCGATTAGACTGACCGGATCGTGGGCGGCAACGGTGCTCCCCGCGCGACTTCTGGAGAGAAGCCCGCCGTGACCCTGACAGCAGAACCGAGCACCCCGGTCCAGCCGGGTGAGCTAGCGCGTGCACACGACATCCTCACAACGATCGTTCGGGCCTACGGAGCGAAGGTCGTCGGGCAGTCCAGCCTTCGAACCAGCCTCCTGGTCGCGCTGATGACCGGTGGGCACGTGTTGCTGGAGAGCGTGCCCGGCCTCGCCAAGACGACAGCAGCCGAGTCGATCGCCGAAGCCGTCCAGGCGCGATTCAAACGAATCCAGTGCACCCCGGACCTGTTGCCATCCGACATCATCGGTACGCAGATCTACGACCCGGCAACGGGACGCTTCGACACTCAGCTCGGCCCCGTCCACGCGAACTTCGTGCTGCTCGACGAGATCAACCGCTCCAGCGCCAAGACGCAGTCGGCCATGCTCGAAGCGATGCAGGAGCGCCAAACCTCGATCGGCGGGGTGAACTATCCCCTCCCGCAGCCGTTCCTCTTTCTGGCGACGCAGAACCCGATCGAGCAGGAAGGCACCTACCACCTGCCTGAGGCACAACTCGACAGGTTCCTGATCAAGGAGAACCTGGACTATCCGAGCCTCACCGAAGAAGCGGAGATCGTGCGCCGGGTCAACTCGGGGATCTACGACGACGCGGCGCCTGCGCTCGCCTCCGCGTCGATCGATGATGTGCTGTTCCTCCAGTCGCTCGTCCGGCGGGTCTATCTGGATCCGTCGATCCTGAACTACATCGTCCAGGCCGTCTTCGTCTCCCGGAACGCGGCCCAGTACCTTTCCCCGGATCTTGCCGGCTACATCCAGTACGGTGCGAGTCCCCGCGCGTCCATCGCCTTCAGTGCAGTCGCCCGTGCCCTCGCGCTGCTCAACGGTCGAGACCATGTCATCCCGGAGGATGTCAAGTTCTTCCGTCACCAGGTGCTTCGACACCGGCTGATTCTGGGCTTCGAGGCCGCAGCAGACAACGTCGAACCTGAGACGATCATCGACGCGATCTTCGCGGCGATCTCCGTCCCGTAGGACGCATTGTGGACGAGCTGCTCCACCGGGTGAGAACACGACTGGCGATCCGCGCCCACCGCAAGGTGCGCGGACTGCTCGATGGCGAATACGTGTCACTCTTCCACGGCAAGAGCCTCGACTTCGATGACCTGCGCGCTTACATACCCGGCGATGACGTCAAGGACATCGACTGGAAAGCAACAGCCCGTGTGGGGTCTCCGCTGACGAAGAGATACATCGCCACCAAGAAACACGCTGTCCTCCTCGTCGTCGACACCGGCAGGGATTTCGCCGCTCTCGCCGAGGGAGGGACGCTTAAGCGTGACGTCGCGATCCTGGCTGCCGGGGTCATCGGCTACCTCGCCGTACGCCACGGCGACCACGTCGGACTCGTCGCGGGCGATGCAGACAGCACTGAGTACGTTCCGCTCCGCGGAACGGAGTCGCACCTCGAACGGCTGCTTCGGGTGATTCACAAGCGCACGAGCCTGAGCGCTGGGCCCAGTTCCCTGGCCGCGCAGCTCGATTACGTCCGGCGCACGTTCCGGCGTCGGATGCTCGTCATCGTGCTGGCAGACGACGGAGCCATCGCGGCCGATCGGGATGAGGAACTGCAACTCGTTCGACGGCTGTACGCCCAGCATGAGATTCTCTGGATCACCATCGGCGACGCCGACCCCACCCTCGAGGACTACGCCGACCGCGACATGATCGACGTCGCCGACGGGCGGGAGCTTCCCCCGTTCCTGCGCAGGGACAGCGCGCTTCGGAACGAATTCGCCACCGCTGTCGCTACCCGCACCGCGGCATCCGCCGAGCTGCTCGATCGGATCGGGATTTCCAGCCGCCGGATGTCAAGCGACGACGACGTCGTGCCCGGGCTCTTCCGTCTGCTGGAGGTGCACAACCATGCCCGGCGGTGACGGCTTCTACCCGCCAACGATGTATGCGCCGATCTGGGCGATCCTCGGCGCGATCCTCCTGATTCTGGTCGCGGCGTGGTACGCCTTCGTCTGGTGGTGGTCTCACAAGAGACACCGGATGCCTGGGCCTCCACCGGCCGCCGACCCGTTCCTCGAAGCCGCCCGATTGAAGAGCAAATATTACGGCCTGATCGAGGAGGTCGAGGAGGCCTGGCGCGCCGAGGAACTGAGCACGCGGGCAGCCCACCAGAAGCTCGGCACGCTCGTCAGGTTCTTCGTCTTCGAATCGAGCGGCCGCAAGGCGCAAGTCATGACGCTCGAAGACCTCAACCAGGCCAACCTTCGATCGGTCGCCGATGCCGTCGAACAGTACTACCCAGCCGAGTTCGCCGCCGTCGATCAGGGTGACGTGCCGTACTCAGCCGATGTGGCGCGCGAGGTGGTGGGCACGTGGAGTTGATGTACTGGTGGATGCCCCTCCTGTGGCTCGCCATCACCGCCGGAGTCGTGGCCCTGGCGCTGTGGTTGCGCGCCAGGCGACGAGCCCGAACCCTCGCCGATGCGGTCCCGGTGGCCCATTCCGACCGGCTCACCGAATTGCCCGCTTATCGCGCGGCACTGGCCAGGTACCGCGCGGCCCTGTACGGCGCCGCCGTCGTGGTTTCGCTCGTGCTGCTCGCTGCTGTACTGATGAGTTCCCGCCTGGTCAGCATCAGCAGCTACCAGCCTGAGATGCGCAACCGTGACATCGTGTTGTGTCTGGACGTCTCCGGTTCGATGATCGATTACGACGCAGCGATCGTGCGCACATTCCGTGAACTGGTCGACGAATTCGACGGTGAACGAATCGGGCTCGTGCTGTTCAACGCGTCGGCGGTCACCTACTTCCCCCTGACCACCGATTACCGCTTCGTTCGTGAGCAGCTCGCCTCCCTGGAGAACGACCTGTCTTCGCCGCTCTCCGACTACTCATTCATCAACGGAACCCTCCTCGGCGAGGGCTCGTCCCTCATCGGTGACGGACTCGGCTCCTGCGTCATGCGCTTCGATGAGGCCGAGAAGGAACGGTCTCGCTCGATCGTCCTGGCCACAGACAACTACGTCGCAGGAAAACAGATCCTTACCCTGCCCGAGGCGGGGGTTTTCGCAACCGAGCGGAACGTGCGGGTCTATGGCATCAACCCCGGAGATGTCACGAGTAAGGACTACATCGCCGAGTTCGCCCGTGAGATGGAACAGGTCGTTCTCGCCACTGACGGAGGATACTTCGCGCTCGCCGATCCGTCCGCTATCCCGTCGATCGTCGACGGGATAGAGGAGCAGCAGACCACCCGGCTCACCGGGGCACCCGTGCTCGTGCGCACGGACGAGCCGACCTGGCCGTTCCTCATGAGCGTTCTTGGCACGGCTCTGATCATGTATTTCGGCTGGAGGCTCAAGCGATGACGTTTTCGCCACTCCTCCCGGTAGGCATGCTCGTCGTCGTGCTCGGCGCACTGGCCCTGTTCGCGATCGTGCAATACGCACGGGCGCCGAAACGGCCGGGCTCCTGGCACTGGCTGATCCGGCTGGGTATGGTTCTCCTGCTGTTCGGGCTCGCTCTCCGGCCCGGAGTGCCGACGAACCTTCAGCCGCCGACAGCGTCAGGGGATGTCGACGTCTACTTCGTGGTCGACACCACGAGCAGCATGGCGGCCGAGGATTACGGCCCAGCCGGTGAACCGCGCCTCGTCGGGGTTCGCGCCGATATAGCCGAGATTGCTTCGAGGCTCGCCGGCGCCCGGTTCTCACTGATCACCTTCGACGCCGAAACGGTGCAACGGTTGCCCCTCACCACTGACACCTCTGCCCTCGTGTCCGGTGCGAACGCCCTGAATCAGGAAGTAACCATCTATTCGACCGGCAGCAGCATCTCTGCGCCTGCCGCGTATCTCGCTGAACGCCTGGCTGGGGATGCTGAACAATACCCCGGCCGCACTCGCGTTCTGTATTACCTCGGCGACGGCGAACAGACCGTGGCCCGGGCGCCGGATTCCTTCGAGCCGGTCGGCACATTCGTCGATGAGGGTGCCGTGCTCGGCTACGGCACCGCATCCGGTGGTCGCATGCGGCAGTTCAACGGGTACGACGACAGTGAAGCCGATCGGCCGTACATCACCTGGTTCAGCGACGGAGGAATGCAGGACGCCGTGTCTCGCATCGACGAGGTGGCGTTGCAGTCGATAGCGACAGAGCTCGGCGTGGACTACCTGCACCGTGACCCCGCTGAGCTCATCGACCAGGCCCTCGTGGGAATCACCGTCGGCAAGGTCAGTGCTGAACGGGAACCGGTCGTCGACACCCCCGAGTTCTACTGGCTTTTCGCGATCGGGTTCGGGATGCTGGCGCTTACTGAAGTCGGCGCTCTCGCCGTCGCGCTCCGTGACCTTCGCCGTCTGGAAGGGGGAGGGCGTGCTGCTTAAGTCGACGGCTCCCGTGAAACGGACCAGGCGGAGGATGATCCTGTTCTCCCTGCCGGTTGTCTTTCTGGCGCTGTTCGTCGCCTGGAAGCTGTTCAGCATGCCGGTTCTGGCGCAGCGGGGAATCGACGCGTACGACCAGGGGCACGTGGAACGCAGTGTCGAAGCATCCGATTCGCTGATGTTCCTCAACGTCGCCGAGACCTGGATCCCCTACTTCAACCGGGGCACCGCTCACGCCGCCGGGCAGGCGTACTCGGATGCGACCGACGACCTTGCGAAAGCGTTGGAAAGGGCACCGCAGGAACGCCGCTGCGATGTCCGGGTGAATCTTGCGCTCGCCTGGGAGATGCAGGGTGACTCCTACTTCGAGGCCGGCTACTTCGCCGGCGCGATCAGGCTTTACGAGACCGCCAAGGCGGTTCTCGACGCCGGGGCAGACGAAGGCTGCTTCGAACAGCCACCGCCGGAGGAAGAACAGACCGAAGAGCAGCCTTCGCCGGAACAGCCCGAAAACGAGACCGCGGAGAGGCTCCAGCAGGCCGACGAGCGGGTCACCGAGAAGCTACGCCAGAGCGAGCAGCAGGAGGCGCCTGAGCAGCCGGAGACGAATGCCGGCGAGCCAGAGGAAGAGAGCGACGGGGGAGGGGGCAAGGTCGACGAGCTGAAAGAGCGAGGCGATGAAGCCGAGAAGGAGAAGCAGAACCAGGACTCCACTCAACGCGGGCAGGACGGCAGCAGGAACTACGTCGAGAAGCCGTGGTGACCCAGACATGACGGCCGCGACTGGGCACGCCTCTCCTCGGCGATAGCATTGACGAATGGTTACGCGCCTCACCAACTTTTTCCTGAAGACCCTCCGTGAAGACCCCTCAGACGCCGAGGTGATCAGTCACCGGCTCCTCGTCCGAGCCGGATACATCCGGCGGCAGGCGCCCGGCATCTTCGCGTGGCTGCCGCTCGGCCTCCGCGTCAAGAGCAAGATCGAGCGCATCGTTCACGAGGAGATGACGAACGCCGGCGCGCACGAAGTGCATTTCCCGGCGCTGCTGCCACGCGAACCCTATGAAATAACCGGCCGGTGGGACGAGTACGGTGACGGGCTGTTCCGGCTGAAGGACCGCAAAGGCAGCGACATGCTTCTCGCTCCGACCCATGAAGAGGCCTTCGCCCTCCTGGTGAAAGACCTGTACTCGTCGTACAAAGAGCTGCCGCTGTCGATCTACCAGATCCAGGACAAGTACCGCGATGAGGCCAGGCCTCGTGCGGGTCTGCTCCGCGGCCGGGAGTTCACAATGAAGGACGCATACTCCTTCGACCACACCGATGCCGGGCTCGAGGTCAGCTACCAGGCACAGCGCGACGCCTACGAGCGGATCTTCACCCGTCTCGGACTCGAATACGTCATCGTCGAAGCTGACGCCGGTGCGATGGGTGGCTCGAAGAGCGAGGAATTCCTCCACCCGACCGCTGTCGGCGAGGACACCTTCGTGCGCTCCGCCGGAGGTTACGCGGCAAACGTCGAAGCCTGGACCACCCTGGCGCCGCCCGCTCTCCCGATCGACAGGCAGCCGGAGCCGAAAGTCCACGACACCCCGGATACTCCCACCATCCAGACGCTCGTCGACCTCGCCAACGCGGAGCACCCACGCGAGGACGGCGTCGCCTGGACTGCGGCCGACACCCTGAAGAACGTGGTCCTGGCGCTGAGGGCACTCGACGGAACCCGCGAGCTCGTCATCGTCGGCCTCCCCGGAGACCGCGACGTTGACCTCAAACGTGCCGAGGTGGCCTTCGCTCCCGCTGAGATCGAAGCGGCGACCGAAGCAGACTTCGCCAAACACCCCGGCCTGGTGAGAGGCTACATCGGGCCGTGGAGCGAGAGCGGAGCAATACTCGGCGAGAAATCGACCACCGGCATCCGCTACCTCCTTGACCCCCGTGTCGTCGACGGCACCAGCTGGATCACCGGCGCCAACGCCGACGGCAGGCACGTCTTCGGACTCGTCGCCGGCCGCGACTTCGCCGGTGACGGGATCGCCGAAGTCGCGGATGTCCGCGCAGGCGACCCGGCCCCCGACGGATCCGGCCCCGTCGAACTTGCCCGCGGCATGGAGATCGGGCACGTGTTCCAGCTCGGTCGCAAGTATGCCGAGGCGCTCGGACTCAAGGTGCTCGACGAGAACGGCAAGCTCGTCACCGTCACCATGGGCTCGTACGGCGTGGGCATCACCCGCATCATGGCGGTCATCGCCGAGAGCAACAACGACGGCAAGGGCCTGATCTGGCCCACCAACGTGAGCCCGTTCGACGTGCACGTTGTCGCCGCCGGCAAAGAGCCGATCGTCTGGGAGACGGCCGAGGCCCTCGTCGGAGCGCTCGAGAAGAGCGGCAAAGACGTGCTGTTCGACGACCGCCCCAAGGTTTCGCCCGGTGTGAAGTTCGGCGACGCCGAGCTGCTCGGTGTTCCGCTCATCGTTATCGTGGGCCGCGGCGCGGTCGACGGCAATGTCGAGCTCTGGGATCGCCGCAGCAACGAACGCACGCCGTACACGGTCGCCGAGCTGGTAGAGGTGCTGTCGAAGTGATCTCGTTGCCCGGAGCGGCCCAACCCGTGCACACGCGCATCAGCGCCGACGAACTGGCGCGCGCCTCGTCGATCCTCAAGACCATCTCCGCCTCGTACGAGCACACGGTGGTGGGCCAGGACGGCCTCCGCTCCAGCCTGCTGATCGCGCTCATGACGGGCGGGCACATCCTGCTCGA
>NZ_JBKJWH010000110.1:0-3543 GCF_046716805.1 Mycetocola sp.
GCCATCCGTCGACTGGTTCGGAAGCGCCGGCACCGCGTTCCTCGTGATCGTGATCATGGACATCTGGCGGTCGATGGGTTTCTACGCGATCCTGCTCTACGCCGGGCTCCTCGACATTCCGGAGGACGTCCTGGAATCCGCGCGGCTGGATGGCGCCAGTGGCTGGACCCTAATCAAGAGCATCATCCTGCCGCTGTCGTTGCCCGTGCTGCTTTCATCTCTAATCTTCAGTATCAACGGCACCCTCAAGGTGTTCGACTCGGTGTTGGCCCTCACCAACGGCGGCCCCGGCAGCACCACGACCCCCCTCACCCTCTACATGTTCCGCACTGCATTCAGCTATGGGGACTACGGCTATGGGAGCACGATCGCCCTGCTCCTGACGATGATCTGCCTGCTGGTCACGATTTTCATCTTCCGCTCCTCCCGACGCGACCTCACCAAAGGCTAGGAATTCCCATGTCCCTGTCCACCGCTGCCGCCGCACCCCGGTCCTCAACCATCCAGCCAGACAACTCCTCGTCGCGTCGTCGCATGCGCCGCACCGTCAGGAAGCTTCCCGCCATCCTGGTCATCGGACTGCTCCTGGTCGTGACCGTATACCCACTGATTTGGCTCCTCCTTGGGTCGCTGAAGACCCAGAGCGAATTCCTCAACAACCCCAGCTGGGCCTTGCCGGAAAACTTCCTCAACTTCGCCAATTACACCGAAGCTTGGGTCGACGGCAACGTCGGTTCGTTCATCCTGAACAGCGCCCTGGCCACCTTCCCAGCCCTGGCCATGATTATCGTCTTCGGCGTGGCCGCCGGCTTCGCACTGGAGGTGATGATCTGGAAAGGCCGGAGCACCGTGCTGCTCCTGTTCCTGGCTGGCATTATGGTGCCGGGACAGATGATCCTGCTGCCCCTGTTTTCCGCCTATTTCCGGGCCGGACTCACCGGAACCTTGTGGCCTCTGATCATCACCTACACGGCCACCGGCTTACCACTGACCGTGTTCATGATGGCCACCTACTTCCGCGCTGTTCCACGCGAGATCTTTGAGGCCGCCGCAATCGACGGGGCGAGCATCTACCGCTCGTTCCTGTCCATCGGGTTTCCCATGGTGCGCAACGCCATCTTCACGGTGGCGCTCGTGCAATTCTTCTTCATCTGGAACGACCTGCTCATCGCCCTGACATTCACCAGCGGAAGCGCCGTGCAAACGATCCAGGTCGGGTTGCTTAGCTTCACCGGCCAGTTCGGCGTCGTCGAATATGGGCCCACCTTCGCGGCGATCTGCATCAACGTCGTTCTGATTCTTGTGCTGTACGTTTTCCTCAACCAGCGCGTAATGAAAGGCCTCACGGCCGGAGCGGTCAAGGGCTAAGGTGGCTCAGACCACGGCCCCCTGGGCTGAACATCACACCAGCGCGCTCGGCATCGGCGAGGCGACCCCGCGACTCTCCTGGCGACGCACCGCCAGCGAGCACACCGCGACGCAGGATGGCTACGAACTTGAGATCACCCGGGAACGCGGACTTGCAACTGCCGTGCACCGCACCGGACGGATCGACAGCGACGCCAGCTCCCTAGTGCCCTGGCCCACCGAACCGCTTAGCTCACGAGAACGCGTCGGAGTGCGGGTTCGAATTTGGACCGGAGAGCCTGACCCGGGAGAGTGGTCGGCGCCTGTTTCCATCGAAGCCGGACTGCTCCACCCTGCCGACTGGCGGGTGCCCTTCGTATCACCCTCCCTCGAATGGGATACGCGGGGACCGCGTCCGGCCTTCCTGCTCCGGGCGCAATTCGACCTGCCTGACATCGAGAATGTGCGGCGGGCGCGGGTGTACTCCACCGCGCACGGTGTGCACGACCTGCTCGTCAACGGTGCTGCTGCCAGCGACGACCTGCTTGCGCCGGGCTGGACGAGTTATGACCACCGCCTGCGCTACCAGACGCTGGATGTGACGCATCTGCTCTCCCCCGGGCCCAACGTGATCGGGGTGCTCCTGGCCGACGGCTGGTGGCGGGGGAAGCTTGGGTTTAACGGCGGGCTGTGGAACAACTACGGCGACGACGTATCCCTGCTGCTGCAATTAGAGCTGACCCTGCTGGATGGAACCGTGCGTCACATCGACCTCACCGACGCCTGGCGGTGGGCGCCGAGCGCGATCACGAGCACCGGGCTGTACGAGGGCGAGTCTCACGACGCAAGGCTCGAACAATTGGACTGGGCAACCGCTGGATTCGCCGCCGACGCCGCTGGCTGGCAGACACCCGCGCAGTTGCCCAGACAGCAGTTCCCGGCCGAGCTGGTCGCACCGACCGGCCCTCCCGTGCGGGTCACTGAGGTACTCGCACCCGTGTCGGTCGAGCGTCGCGGCAGGCGTATCCGCCTGGACTTCGGCCAGAACATCTCGGGAAAGCTGCGCATCGCGCCGACCGGCCCGGCCGGGCACACCGTGGTGCTGCACCACGCCGAGGTGCTCGAGAACGATGAGCTGTCGACCCGCCCGCTCCGCGGTGCACCCTCGATCGACCGGTACGTGCTTGCCGGGACCGGGGCGCCGGAGAGCTGGACACCGCGGTTCACCCTGCACGGCTTCCGTTACGCCGAACTGGAGGACTGGCCGGGGGCGTTCGACCCGTCCAGCGTCGTCGCTCTCGTCGTGCACAGCGACATGGTGCGCACCGGGCGGTTCGAGTCGTCGGACCCGCTGCTCAACCGGCTGCATGAGAACGTGGTCTGGAGTATGCGGGACAACTTCGTGGACCTACCCACAGACTGCCCGCAGCGCGACGAGCGGCTGGGCTGGACCGGCGACATCCAGGTGTTCGGCCCGACCGCCGCGTTCCTCTACCAGTCCACCGGAACCCTGCTCGGCTGGCTGCGCGATGTGGCTGCCGAACAGAAGGAGCGCGGCTCGGTGCCGAACTTTGTCCCCTGGATCGAGTGTGGGTTCCCGGCCGACCCAGCTGCGGCGTGGGGAGACGTCGTCGTCGTACTCCCGTGGGTGCTCTACCAACGCACCGGGGACGAGAAGGTTCTCGCCGACCAGTACGAGAGCATGTGCGCGTGGGTCGACCAGGTCCATGAGTTGACCGGCGGCTCCGGACTGTGGAACACCGGATTCCAGCTGGGCGACTGGCTGGACCCGGCTGCGCCGCCGGACCGGCCGGACGAATCGCACACCGACCCGTATCTCGTTGCGACGGCCTACCACGCGTACTCCGCCCGGCTGCTCGCGAGTGCGGCCGGGGTGTTGGGTCGGGTCGACGATGAGGCCCGCTACCTCGCCGTCGCCCAGCGCGCCGTGGACGCGTTCCGCACAGAGTTCGTCACGCCGTCCGGTCGGGTGGTCAGCGATACGGAGACGGCCCTGTCGCTGGCAATCGTGTTCGACCTGCTCGCCACCGAGGAGCAGGATCAGGCCGCAGGGTCGCGACTGCTGCACCTATTCGAACAGCGCGGCTACACCATCCGCACCCGGTACTTCGGCACGCCAATAATTTGCGATGCGCACGCCAGCGACGACCCGTTCCACACCCCGTACCACCTCAA
>NZ_JBKJWH010000111.1:0-3883 GCF_046716805.1 Mycetocola sp.
TCGTTGAGGAGGTCGGTTCAGCTGTCACTCGGCTCTCCCCCGGGGACCGGGTGGTGATTCCCTTCGTCATCGCCTGTGGCGACTGCTACATGTGCCAGCGCGGGCTTCACACCCAGTGCGAGACGACCCAGAACACCGACACCGGGACCGGCGCGACGCTGTATGGCTACACCGAGCTGTACGGGTCCGTTCCGGGCGGGCAGGCCGAGCGGCTGCGCGTGCCGCTGGCCGACTTCAACGCCACGAAGGTCGGTCATGACCTGCCGGACGACCGCTATCTCTTCCTCAGCGACATCCTGCCAACCGCCTGGCAGGGGGTCGTTTACGCCGACCTGCCATCGGACGGCATCCTCGCGGTGATGGGACTGGGACCGGTCGGTCAGTTCGTCGGCCGGATCGGTAAGCACCTGGGCCACCGCGTACTCGCGGTCGAGCCCGTGCCCGAGCGGCGGGAGATGGCCGAGCGGTACGGCATCGAGACGTTCGACCTGACCGACGACGTCGTCGAACGGCTTCGGGATGCCACGGACGGGCGCGGCGCTGATTCTGTGGTTGAAGCGGTCGGGCTCGAAGCGCACGGCAGCCCGGGAGCCGCGTTTGCGCAGGGAGCCGTCGGGCTTCTGCCTGACGGTGTCGCGAAAAAGCTCATGGAAACTGCCGGCATCGACCGTCTGGCTGCCTTGTACAACTCGTTCGACTCGGTCCGCAGGGGCGGCACCGTCTCACTGAGCGGTGTCTATGTCGGAGAGGCCGACCCGATTCCGATGAAGACCCTGTTCGACAAGCAGGTGAGCATCCGGATGGGGCAGTGCAACGTGCAACGCTGGCGGGGCGAGCTGCTGCCGCTCGTCGAGGACCCGGCTGACCCGCTCGGCACGGAAGACCTCGTCACCCACCGGGTGCCCCTGGAGAAGGCACCCCAGATGTACGAGATGTTCCAAAAGAAGGAGAACGGCTGTATCAAGGTCGTGTTGAAGCCGTAGGCGCGGCGACATCACCCGAAACGGACGAAAACAGGGCTATCGGGGTCCGAGCTCACGACACTTCACGACGCTGTCGCGCGATTCGGCCGATTCCTCGGCGTCCCAGCGCGGCTGGAGTCGACAATCGCCCCGTGAAACGGGTGATCAGGTGAACGCGGCGATGATGCGCAGGACAGCGGGAGTGAGCAGGACGATGAACAGCACCGGCAGGATGCAGAAGATGAGTGGGAAGAGCACCTTCACGGGGATTTTCATCGCTTTCTCTTCGGCACGCTGACGTCGGCGCAGCCGCATCTCGGCCGCCTGAATACGCAACACAGACGCGATCGCGATGCCGTATGTGTCCGCCTGCACAACGGATCGTGTGAATCGACGGAGATCTGTTGAGGAGGTGCGCTCGCCGAATGCCAGGTACGCGTCCTTGCGTGCCCTGCCGATGCTCATGTCCTGCAGGGTTCGGATAAATTCCTCGGCCAGCGCGCCCTTGCCGTTGGTGGCTGCCTGCGCCATCGCTGCTTCAAAGCCCAGCCCGGCCTCCACGGCGATGGTCATCTGGTCGAGGGTGTCGGCCAGCGAGTTCTGAATATCTTCCTGCCGTTTCTGCCCCTTGCTGTGCAGAAGCAGGTCGGGCACGAAGAAGCAGAGCGTGGCGAAGCCAAGTCCGCCCACGACCCGCATCGGACTGGGATCCCAGCTAATCCAGACCAGTGCCAGCGGCATGCTGATTGCCGTCAGCACGGGCTTGGCGATGAGAATGCGATCGATCGTCCAGGCGGCCGGCCGGCCGGCCAGGGCCAGGCGGTGTTCGAGCATGGCCAGGTATCCCTTCGGCGCCCGGGCACGAAGCGATGACCCGGAAGGCCGTGGAACAACCGGGTCGGTTGGAATGCCGCCAGCGAGAGCAGCCTCCTTGCGCCCGCCCGCGATGAGGATTCCGAGCAAGGCACTGAAACCACCGGCGATGGCCAGTGAGGAGAGCAGTGGGATCATGGCGACTCCTTAGAACTTCACCTTGACGACGGCCATCATCCACAACGAGCCGACGAGAAGCAGAATGGCTGCAACGACGAGGGCGATGATGCCCAGGAGGTTGCTGAAGAAACCCTCGAAGTACGACGGCTGGGTCATAAGAAGGAACAGAAAAACGCCAACCGGCAGGAGGATGAGAACCCAGGCAGACATCTTGCCTTCCGCGGCGAGTGCCCGGACCTGGCGCCGGATTTCATTTCGTTCCCGGATGGTGTGACTGACCTGATCGAGGACCATCGAGAGGTTGCCGCCAACCTCCCTGTTGATGGCGATGGCCTGGGCGACCCATTCGAAGTCCTCACTTCGCATGCGCGTCGCCGTGTTGCTGAGAGCGTCGCCCAGGTCACGGCCGAGCCGAGTCTCGTTCACGACGCGGGCAAATTCTTCTGCGGTAGGAGACTCGGTCTCCTGTGAGGCGGCGTCGACGGCGCGGAGCAGACTGTGCCCGGCGCGAAGGCCTCCGGCCAGCAGCGTGAGCGATTCGTCGAGCTGGTCACTGAACTTGGCTCGTCGTCGTGCCGCGCGTACCCCGAGGAGAACTTTCGCTCCGATGGGCGCGAACGCAGCGAAGAACAGCATCGACAGCACCATCCAGATGGTCCCGATGCTGAGCACCAAGCCGACGGCAGCGAGCACGAGACCGGCTGCGATCACCATTATCAAAAATGCTGACGGCTTCATCCGTATGCTGGCCTGCTCGAGTTGCTCCGCGCTGAACGGGGCCCTGCCCCGTCGCTCGATCGCGCCCTCGATGACGCCGACGGTGCGATCGGTCAGCCGGGTCAGGCCCGACGTAGGAGTGTCTCCCGGTGCCCGTCGCCGTTCGACGGGGATTCGCGGGCTTGGCGGCGCGATGACGAAGAACACAAACGTGAGCGTCGCGAGTAGAGCGGCAATCGTACCCGCGACGAGGAGGATCTCGTTCATCGTGTGCCCTTCGTCGACAGGTGGGCCTGGAACACGTGCGGTGAGAGCGGGATGCCGAGCTCTGCGAAGCGATCAACGAAGCGCGGCCGTACGCCAGTCGCTACCGTGGACCCGAGCAGGGACCCATCCGGACCGAGGCCAGCCGCGTGGTCGAAGACGAAAGCATCCTGAAGCGTCACGATATCTCCCTCCATGGCCTGGACTTCGGTCACGTGGGTGATTCGGCGGGTGCCGTCTTTCATTCGACTGATCTGGACGATCACGTCGATTGCCGAGGCGATCTGTTCCCGGATGGCCCTCAGCGGGAGTTCCATTCCCGACATGAGAACAAGCGTCTCCAGTCGTGAGATGGCGTCTCGCGGCGAGTTCGAGTGCACCGTCGAGATCGAACCCTCATGGCCGGTGTTCATTGCCTGGAGCATGTCGAGGGTCTCACCGCCGCGGCATTCGCCGATAACGATGCGATCCGGTCGCATTCGGAGTGAGTTGCGGACGAGGTCGCGGATGGTGACCTCACCCTTGCCTTCGATATTGGACGGACGTGATTCCAGCCGAATGACGTGCTCCTGCTGCAACTGCAGCTCGACGGCGTCTTCGATGGTGATGATGCGTTCCTCCTGAGGTATGAACCCGGAGAGCACATTCAGAAGGGTGGTCTTGCCGGTGCCGGTACCACCGGACACGATAATGTTCAGCTTCGCCTTAACGCACGCGTCGAGCACCGTCGCCATGTCAACACTGAGCGTGCCGAAGCGGATGAGGTCCGTCACCCTGAACGGCTCCCGGGCGAACTTTCGGATGGTCAGTGACGATCCGTCGACAGCCAGGGGAGGAATGATCGCATTGACACGGGATCCGTCAGAGAGCCGAGCGTCGACAAGTGGCGAGGACTCGTCGATTCGACGACCGACTTTCGCAACGATCCGTTCGATGACCCTTCGAAG